>NZ_JBIUVJ010000050.1:0-38648 GCF_044742875.1 Pseudomonas sp. NPDC087817 | reverse complement strand
AGGTAAACGAAGGTCGGTACGGTCTGCATCAGATCGAGTACCGGACGCATCAGCGTGTAGAACAGCGGTTTGTGCGCGGCGACGATGCCCAACGGCACGCCGATGACCACGCAGACCAGGGTCGCGAACATGACCTGGGCGAGGGTTTCCATGGTTTCCTGCCAGTACCCCAGATTGAGGATCAGCAGGAAGGAGGCGATAACGAAAGCGGTCAATCCCCATTTGCGCTGGATCAGATGCGCAATCAGAGCGATGAGGCCGATCAAGACCAGCGGGTTGAACCAGGTCAGCGCAAACGTCACGCCGTGGATCATCGTTTCCAGGGTCACGGCGATTGCGTCGAAGGTGCTGGCGCCGTGTTGCGTCAACCATTCAACGAAGCCCGCGATGTACTGGCCTAAAGGTATTTTCTGATCAATCAGCATGGTAGTGAACGTCCGCATGCAAGGAAATAAACAGCCCGGGGGAGCTGGCTCCCCCGGCATAAGCGATTACTGCAGTTTGGCTTTCACGGCCTCCAGGCCAGGTTTACCGTCAATGGTGGTCACGCCAGCGAGCCAGGTATCGAGCACCTGTGGATTCTTTTTCAGCCAGGCCTTGGCGGCCGCGTCAGGCTTCATCTTGTCGTCGAGGATGTTGCCCATCAGTTCACTTTCCATGTCGACAGTGAACTCCAGATTTTTCAGCAACTGACCGACGTTGCTGCACTCGGTGGCGTAGCCCTTGCGGGTGTTGGTCGCCACGGTTGCAGCACCGAAATCGGGGCCGAAGAAGTCATCGCCACCGGTCAGGTATTGAATCTTGAAGCGCTTGTTCATCGGGTGCGGCGCCCAGCCGAGGAAGACCACGGCGGTGTCGCGTTTCTGCGCGCGGTCAACCTGCGAGAGCATGCCCGCTTCGGAGGATTCGACGACTTTGAAACCGGCGGTTTTCAGGCCGAAGGCGTCTTTGTCGATCATGCTCTGGATCAGACGGTTGCCGTCGTTGCCAGGCTCGATGCCGTAGATCTTGCCGTCGAGTTCTTTCTTGAATTTGGCGATGTCGGCGAAGTCATGCAGACCCTTGTCATACAGGGCTTGCGGCACGGCGAGGGTGTACTTGGCACCCTTGAGGTTGGTGCGCACGGTTTCCACGGTGCCAGCTTCGCGGTAAGCCTTGATGTCGTTCTCCATGGTCGGCATCCAGTTACCGAGGAACACGTCCATGTTCTTGCCGTCGGCCAGCGACTTGTAGGTCACAGGCACGGAGATCATGGTGGTCTTGGTCTTGTAGCCGAGGGCGTTGAGGACAACGGAGGTGGTAGCGGTGGTGGCGGTGATGTCGGTCCAGCCGACATCGGAGAAGTTAACGGTACTGCACTGCGCCGGTTCTGCAGCTTGAGCCAGTAACGGCAGACTCAGCATGGCGGCCAACAACAACGATGGGGAACCTTTCATGGATGGACTCCTTGGTGTTTTTTTTGGCAGTGTTCCGACTGTGGACCACCGCACTTATAGGTTGCGGTTGGATGGCGTTCTGGAGACAGCTCTACCACGGCGCCTTGCAATCGAGTCATAACGATCATGTACCAGTGAAAATCTGACGCCTACAGGGGGCGTCGTATCCAGTACAGGGATGGTCGCATCCAGTGTCAGTGACGTCGCTTACAGCTTTTTTTGGCCCCGTCTGGCCATCTGAACCGCATAAAAACGGCGAAAACCGGGGACGAAAGCGGCACGGCGTTAGTGGGCATGAGTGCGTCGGTGTCAGACGCCGTGCGACCTGACAAAAGCCTGATGATGCGGGCATTCCGGCGGATCGCAGCTTGAGCGTAGCAGCTCCGCCAGCGGGCGCTTATCGCCCCGGATCGGCATCCTCAGGAGCTCTGCAGCAATGGCTATCAGCGTTTTCGACCTGTTCAAAATCGGCATCGGCCCTTCCAGTTCCCACACCGTCGGGCCGATGCGCGCCGCGGCGTTGTTCGTCGAGTCGCTACGGAACAAGCACCTACTGGAACAGGTGCGTCGTATAGAAGTGCAATTGTTCGGATCGTTGTCGGCCACCGGTATCGGTCACGGCAGCGACAACGCGGTGATCATGGGCCTGATGGGCGAGTGGCCGGACGCTATCGACCCGTCGCAGATCGGCCCGCGCATTCAGGCGCTGCGCGAAACTCATACCCTTCTATTGGATGGTCGTTTGTCGGTGCCGTTTGTCTGGGCACGGGACATGCGCCTGATCGACGAGAATCTGCCGTTCCATCCCAATGCGATGACGATTGTTGCCGAGGGTGATCACGGTGAACTGCATCGCGACACCTACTATTCGGTGGGCGGCGGTTTCGTGGTGGATCAGGCGCAGGCGTCCAGTGGCGTGGTCGATCTGGATCGCACCGAGTTGCCTTATGACTTTTCCAGCGCCGTCGAGCTGCTGGAGCTGTGCAAGAAGAACAACCTGCGCGTCGCCGAATTGATGATGGCCAACGAAAAGGTCTGGCGCAGCGAAGAGGAAATCCGCGCCGGGCTGATGAAGCTGTGGCG
The DNA here is from genome assembly GCF_044742875.1 of Pseudomonas sp. NPDC087817. Classification (NCBI taxonomy): domain Bacteria; kingdom Pseudomonadati; phylum Pseudomonadota; class Gammaproteobacteria; order Pseudomonadales; family Pseudomonadaceae; genus Pseudomonas; species Pseudomonas sp. NPDC087817. The sequence goes on along the minus strand of NZ_JBIUVJ010000050.1, from coordinate 36,129 downwards.
GGCGATGCAGGACTGCGTCGAGCAGGGCCTCAAGCACGAAGGCATTCTGCCCGGTGGATTGAATGTGCGTCGGCGTGCGGCGAAGTTGCATCGCAGCCTGCAGGAGCTGAACAAGCCCAATGTGATCGGCTCGACGTTGAGTGCGATGGAGTGGGTCAACCTGTTTGCCCTCGCGGTGAATGAAGAGAACGCGGCCGGCGGGCGCATGGTCACGGCGCCGACCAACGGTGCGGCGGGGATCATCCCGGCGGTGTTGCACTACTTTATGAAGTTCAGCGAAGCGGTCACCGACGCCAACGTGGTCGACTATTTCCTCGGTGCGGCGGCGGTGGGCATTCTGTGCAAGAAGAACGCTTCGATCTCGGGTGCCGAAGTCGGCTGCCAGGGCGAGGTCGGTTCGGCCTGCGCGATGGCGGCGGCAGGGCTGGCGGAGATCCTCGGGGCGACGCCGGAGCAACTGTGCAACGCCGCAGAAATCGGTCTGGAACACAATCTCGGCCTGACCTGCGATCCGGTTGGCGGTCTGGTGCAGGTACCGTGCATCGAGCGCAATGCGATTGCCGCCGTGAAGGCGATCAACGCGGCGCAGATGGCGTTGCGTGGGGATGGTCAGCACTTTATCTCGCTGGACCGGGTGATCCGCACCATGCGTGATACCGGTGCCGACATGCATGACAAATATAAAGAGACATCGCGCGGTGGCTTGGCGGTCAGTGCCGTTGAGTGCTGACACATTTTTCTGTGGCGAGGGGATTTATCCCCGATGGGCTGCGAAGCGGCCCCAAATCCTGTAATTGAGTTTTGCCTGACACACCGCGGTGAATGGGTTTACGACTGCTGCGCAGCCGATCGGGGATAAATCCCCTCGCCACAGGATTTATGTTTGATTTGGAAAAATTGGAGCGCCTCAGACCAGTCAAAATTGCTCATCAAGTGAACACTCACGATCAATCACGCCACCTTTTAGCGCGTCGCAATCAGATAAGAGTCTTTCCCACCTGTAACAGGCAATCAGCACACGCTACCGTCCGTCACCCGTGCCTGCGGTGACACTCCGAAACAACCGCGCGCAGGCCCATTCCCACAAGTGCTACCGATTTGCTCACAGGCAACGGAGCAGAGCTCTCACCAACGCTGATGGCACTTCGAAATACCTTTCGTCGGACGTCTCGAATAGACACGTCGCGACGTCGTTTTCAGGAGTTATTGAACGGCCATTCAATTTTAGGCATGGCAATTGCTCTGTCATAACAAAGCCCGTCTCCCGCATGAGCACGCGGCAATAACAAGAGCCTCCGCCTGAGGCCATCACCCGCTTTGTGTGAGGAGATACCGCGATGACGTCGTTCAACTCCGGGGCCCAACCCCAGAACCGTGCGCCTCAATCCATCGGCTTTTTGCTGCTGGACAATTTCACGCTGATTTCCCTGGCCTCTGCGGTAGAACCGCTACGCATGGCCAATCAATTGTCCGGTCGTGAGCTGTATCGCTGGAGCACCCTCACCGTCGATGGCGGCCAAGTGTGGGCCAGTGACGGTCTGCAAATCACTCCCGATGCCTCCATGCACAAAGCCCCGCCCTTGGACACCGTGATTGTTTGCGGCGGGATCGGCATTCAGCGCACGGTTACCCGTGAACACGTCTCGTGGCTGCAAAGCCAGGCGCGCCAGTCCAAGCGCCTCGGCGCCGTGTGCACCGGCAGCTGGGCCCTGGCCTGCGCCGGCCTGCTCGACGGTTTCGATTGCAGCGTGCACTGGGAATGTCTGGCGGCGATGCAGGAAGCTTTCCCGCGCGTTGCGATGAGCACGCGTCTGTTCACCCTCGACCGTAACCGTTTCACCAGCTCCGGCGGCACTGCACCGCTGGACATGATGCTGCACCTGATCAGCCGCGATCACGGCCGTGAACTGTCTGCCGCGATTTCGGAAATGTTTGTCTACGAACGTATCCGCAACGAGCAGGATCACCAGCGCGTGCCGCTCAAGCACATGCTCGGCACCAACCAGCCGAAGTTGCAGGAAATCGTCGCTCTGATGGAAGCCAACCTCGAAGAGCCGATCGACCTCGACGAACTGGCGGTGTACGTCGCCGTATCGCGTCGCCAGCTGGAGCGGCTGTTCCAGAAATACCTGCACTGCTCGCCGTCGCGCTACTACCTCAAGCTGCGCCTGATCCGCGCCCGGCAGTTGCTCAAGCAGACGCCGATGTCGATCATCGAAGTGGCTTCGGTGTGTGGTTTCGTCTCGACGCCGCACTTCTCCAAGTGCTACCGCGAATACTTCGGCATTCCGCCGCGTGACGAACGCGTAGGTTCCAACACCACCCAGCAAGTGGCGATGCTGCCGCTGCCGCAGGCGATTGTGATGTCGCCACTGTCGGGGCCGATGTCGGCGTTGAGTCAGGCGCGTAACGAGTCGACGTTTGCCAGCGTAAGGCTGTAGATCGAGTCGCCCCTATCGCTGGCAAGCCAGCTCCCACAGGATCTGTGCAGTACACAAATGTTGTGTTTGCCCGGATCAATGTGGGAGCTGGCTTGCCAGCGATGGCGGCCTGTCAGGCGCTGTGGGTCTGTTGGTATTGCGCCAATGCCGGCAACAACTGTTTGTCGATCGCCTGACGCACCGCTGGCTGGATGCTGGCGCCGCTGGTGTACATATCCTTGACCATCTTGCGCAGTTCAAATGCGCGCACATTATCCAGACCGCGCACTGCACACTCGCAGGCCTGCTCCGCTGTGGAGCCACTCGGTACCTGAAAACCCAATGCCTTGAGCTGTCCCAACAGGTCTTCCTGATCGATCAAATCGGCATACATCATGACGCGCATCCTTCTTCGGCAACGGAGGTCGTGGCTCGATTCTGGTAGGCATGGGAAGGGACGGCAAGGGCGATTTGTCGCAGTGGCCGCGACGGCTATGAACAGGTCGTTTTCGGCTAACTCGTCGCTGAGGGGAGTGGGCACACTGAACTCAGCTTGCAACACGAAGGTTTGGTCACCCTCGCACGGCAGCTCCTCAACAGTAGCTTCTGCCCCGATCCTGTCACGGCTTGTATCGGGGCTTTTTTTGACTGTGAATCAGAGAAGTCCGGATTGTTTTTTGCTGACGCCATCGCTGGCAAGCCAGCTCCCACAGGTTTTGGGTCTGATCAATTATTTGTTTTCGACGCCGAACCCTGTGGGAGCGAGCCTGCCCGCGATGAACGATGACGCGGTCTAGCGTTGCAACACCAGAATCCGCGACAACAACTCATCCCGATCGATGTAGCACCCCTGGAAATGCCGCGCCCCGGTCGCCGGATCAAACGCATTGCGCGCATGCAAGGTGCGGCGGTTATCGAAGCACCACAGCTCCCCCGGATTGAGCCGCTGCATCAGCCGAAACCGTGGCTCGCGGGTCATCGCGATCAAGCGTCGATAGGCGCGATAGAGCAACGGCATCTGCTCCACCGACCTATCGAACGCTCCGCGCAGAAAATTCGCCATGCGAATTTCCGCCACACGTCCCAATGCATCCAGCGCGATGATCGGCGCGAGACACCGATAGTCGCTATGGCGATCCTTGTTGCGAAACTCCACGGGGATTTCGCACAGCGCCTGAAACGATGCCGGGTCTTCGCTGTGCAATGCCTCGGCAATCGCAAATCCATCAACAAAAATACTCTCGCCACCCTCGGCGTCATTCACCAGACAATGCAGAAATTGCAGCCCCGGTTGCAGCTCGCGGGTGGGCAGATCCGTGTGCAGCGGCAGATTGAAAGCGGTGTAGGCGTTACTGTCGGCGTCGGCTTTGGATTGCACGTTGAACAGCACGCCGAAATTGCTTTCGCGAATGAAGGAAATGCGCTGCGCGATCTGCTTCAGCGAACCTGGTTCGGTGGGTACACCGCGCACCTGGGTCAGGCCGATGTCGCGTACAGCGATCAACCATTGCAGCAACGCGGCGTTGTCGTTCATCAGCGCCGAATATTCGAACACCGGCAACTGCAAGTCGTTGTGCCACAGGTACGCCTTGGGCTTGGCGGCCAGACGTTCGGCGCGAGATTCGTCGTCGTAGGCATGCGCACGCAACCAGCCTGGATCGAAACGACTGAGGTGGCCGTCCTGCCAGTCGATGCGCAGGCAGCCGTCGGTGTCGATGTGCGCGGCGACAGGCTTGAGATCTTCAGCGGCATCGACAATTTCGAAGACCTGTTCACGGGTGACGCTATAGACGCAGTGCTGACACGGGCAGTTGTCCCGCAGCCAGACGTGGTGAAACGGGCTGACGCGCCCGTCGGCCCATTCAATTGCAATGCGATCCGCCAGACTCTGCACGCCGCTCAGCGCGCTGATCAACGGATAAGTACGGAAATCGGCAACAGCGGCAGCGGTGTGCATGGCGGCTCCTTGTGATCGATGAATTTACCGGGCGGGTGGCAGGGCAATGACGCGGCCGATGTAGGTGGGAGAGGGCAGGTCTTGCTGCTCGGCGACGATGCTTTGCAGATGGCTCAAGGTGTCCGTGCTGAAAGGCGTCGAGCGTGGGCCAGAGAGGTCAACGTGCAACAGCATCTGTTCGTTGCCCGCCAGTTCCTGATCCTCTCCAGCCTTGTGCAGGCTGTGATAGAGGTGCAGGCGTTTGCTGTCGTGGCCGATGATTTGCGTGCGCACTTCGACGTCGGTATCGAGCTTCACTTCGTGCAGGTAGTTGAGGTGCAGTTCAAGGGTGAACAGCGAATTGCCGCTGGCTTCGCGGTTGTTGCTGTCCATGCCGAGGCGATCCATCAGAGCGTCGGTGGCGTAGCTGAAGATCAGCAGGTAGAAGGCGTCGCGCAGGTGGCCGTTGTAGTCGACCCATTCGGGGATGATGCGGGTTTGGTAGGTGGTGAGGGTGGGCATGATTGGGTTCCGGCAGTCAGGTGGTCTTCAAGATCAAAAGCTACCCCCCCCTCACCCCAGCCCTCTCCCCCAGGGGGGAGAGGGGGAAAGGGAGCCGATCGGGGGCCTTTCAATATTGGAGTTCGGCTCGGTGGTGCAGGTCGGCGTAGTTCGCATGAACAACGCGGTCAGTCCCCTCTACCCCTGAGAGAGGGCTAGGGTGAGGGCAACGGTTTGAAGCGAACGCATTACTCGCTGAAACTCATGCCATGCTTTTCCTTGGTGGTCTTCACCGCCTCAAGCACCGCCAGCAAACAATCATCACGATAGCGCTCCAGCGCCGAAATGCTGTGGCGGCCAAGCTGCTCACTGGTGCCATCCACCACATCATCGATCAACTTGTCCGTCAGCTCGGGCGCCGGCAGATACGTCCACGGCAACTGCAAGGCCGGACCGAATTGCGACATGAAGTGGCGCATACCGGCATCACCACCGGCCAGCGTGTAAGTCAGAAACGTGCCCATGAACGACCAGCGCAAACCGGCGCCAAAGCGGATCGCATCGTCGATTTCACCGGTAGTCGCCACGCCGTCGTTGACCAGATGCAGCGCCTCACGCCACAGCGCTTCGAGCAAACGGTCGGCGATGAAACCGGGCACTTCCTTGCGTACGTGCAACGGGCGCATGCCGAGGGATTCGTAGACTTTCATCGCTGCCTGAATAGCTTCCGGCGCGGTGTTCTTGCCACCCACGACTTCGACCAATGGCAGCAGATAAACCGGGTTGAACGGGTGACCGACCACGCAGCGCTCTGGATGCGTCGAACTCTCGTAGAACTCGCTCGGCAGCAGACCCGAAGTGCTCGAACCAATCAGCGCATCGGCCTTGGCCGCCGCGCTGATTTTGCTGTGCAGATCGAGTTTCAGCTCCAGTCGTTCCGGGGCGCTTTCCTGAATGAAATCGGCATCACAGACGCACTCTTCGATGGTCGCGACAAAACGCAGACGATCCTGCGAGGCGCCGGGCGCCAGACCGTTTTTCTCCAGCGCACCCCAGGCATTGGCTACGCGTTTGCGCAGTGCCGCTTCAGCGCCGGGCGCCGGATCCCAGGCCACCACGTCGAGGCCATGGGCGAGGGCACGGGCCACCCAGCCGCTGCCGATGACACCGCTGCCCAGTGCGGCGAAGGTTTTGATGTTGGTGATAAAGCTCATGGCGAATTCCTGAAAATATTCGGTGATCCCGTGTGAAACCGGTTCTTGTGGCGAGGGGATTTATCCCCGTTGGGTCGCGCAGCGGCCCCAAGAATTTTGCGACTGCTGCGCAGCCGAACGGGGATAAATCCCCTCGCCACAATTCCGGTTCCCAAAGGGAATAGATGTAGGGTTAACCGCGCTGGGTCAGGCCCATTTTCTTGCGACCTTCCGCCGGGGTCAGTACCCGGGCGCCCAAGCGGCTGAGGATCTCGGTGGCGCGTTCGACCAGTTGGCCGTTGGTTGCCAGCACGCCCTTGTCCAGCCACAGGTTGTCTTCCAGCCCGACCCGCACGTTGCCGCCGAGCAGGACTGCTTGCGCGGCCATCGGCATCTGCATGCGGCCAATGCCGAACCCGGCCCACACCGCGTCGGCGGGCAGGTTGTCGACCATGGCTTTCATGGTGGTTGTGTCGGCCGGCGCGCCCCACGGGATGCCCAGGCACAGCTGGAACAGCGGGTTATCGAGCAGGCCTTCCTTGATCATCTGCTTGGCGAACCACAGGTGGCCGGTGTCGAAAATTTCCAGCTCGGCTTTTACGCCCAGCTCGGTGATGCGCTTGGCGCCGGCGCGCAATTGCGCCGGGGTGGAGACGTAAATGGTGTCGCCATCGCCGAAATTCAGCGTGCCGCAATCGAGAGTGCAGATTTCCGGCAGCAGTTGTTCAACATGGGTCAGGCGGGTCAGCGGGCCGACCAAGTCGGTGTTCGGGCCGAACTCCATCGGGTGCTCGCCGGCACCGATCTCCAGGTCGCCACCCATGCCGGCGGTGAGGTTGACGATGATGTCGACGTCCGCCTCGCGGATGCGCTCCATCACTTCGCGGTACAGCGCCACGTCGCGGCTGAACTTGCCGGTCTGCGGATCGCGCACATGGCAGTGCACGACGGTAGCGCCAGCCTTGGCTGCTTCCACGGCGGCAGCGGCGATTTGTTTCGGGGTGACCGGCACGTGCGGGCTCTTGGCGGTCGTGTCGCCAGCACCGGTGAGTGCGCAGGTGATGATGACGTCGTGGTTCATGGTGCGGATTCCTTCAGGCGTGATGGGTCTGTCCGCAGCCCTTTTCGGGGCTGCGAAGCTTCGGTAAGTCCCCTCTCCCTATGGGAGAGGGTTAGGGTGAGGGGCCTTTAAATGAGAGGGTTATTTGCTGGTCAGTTGCAGGTTCTCTGCGGCCGGTTTGCCATCGAAGGTGGTCACGCCGTCGAGCCAGCGCTGCTTGTCTTCCGGGTGATCCTTGAGCCATTGCTTGGCCGACTCAAAGGCGTCCTTGTGATCAAGCAGCGGCTGCATCATCCGGCTCTCGTCTTCGGCGGTGAACGTCAGGTTGCTCAGCAGGCGGCCGACGTTCGGGCACTGTTCGGCGTATTTCGGCGCAGTGACCGTCCACACCGTGGCCATGCCTTCGTTCGGGCCAAGGGCGTCATCGCTGCCGGTGAGGTAGGTCATTTTTACGTTGACGTTCATCGGGTGCGGCGCCCAGCCGAAGAACACCACGGCCTCCTTGCGGCGCACGGCGCGATCAACGGCGGCGAGCATCCCGGCTTCGCTGGATTCAACCAGCTGGAATTTGCCGAGGCCGAACTGGTTCTTGCTGATCATCGCCTTGATCTGCGTGTTGGCGCCCGAGCCCGGCTCGATGCCGTAGATCTTGCCGCCCAGTTCTTTTTCGAACTTGGCGATGTCGGCGAAGGTTTTCAGGCCCTTGTCGGCCAGATAGGTCGGCACGGCGAGGGTGGCGCGGGCGTCTTTCAGGCTCGGTGCTTCGAGGACTTTGACCTGATTGGCGTCGACGAACGGGGTGATGGTCTGGGTCATCAGCGGGTTCCAGTAGCCGAGGAACAGGTCCAGCCGCTGGTCACGGATACCGGCGAAGATGATTTGCTGGGACGCGCTGGTTTGTTTGGTGTTGTAGCCGAGGCCGTCGAGCAGGACCTGGGTCATGGCACTGGTGGCGATCACGTCGGTCCAGTTGACCACGCCCATGCGTACGTTCTGGCAAGACGCGGGTTCGGCCGCCATGACGCTGGCGCTCAAGAAAGCGGTACCGCTGAGTGCAAGAACACAGCTGCTGATCAGTCGTTTCATGTCGGGTTCCTCGGCAGGTCGTTTATTGTGGTTCCCGGCGTCTGATGCGCCGGTGATGCAAAGTTACGCAGCTGTGTGCCTTTGAAAGCGCACTGCGGCGACTGGCATTTGCACTGTAGCGACCTGTGCTCTTGAATGCCGAAGACAACTGGCGTATCAACATTCCACGCTACCCGCCAACCGAGTGCGCCCATGTCCCAGGACTTCTACTTCTTGCTGATGCCGGGGTTCTCCGCCATTGGCTTTATCTCTGCGATTGAACCGCTGCGCGTGGCCAACCGTTTTCGTGGCGAGTTGTACCGCTGGCATGTGCTCAGTGCCGATGGCGGGCCGGTGCTCGCGAGCAATGGCATGTCGGTCAACGCCGATGCGGCGCTGGAACCTTTGAAGAAAGGTGCGACGCTGTTGGTGGTGGCCGGGTTCGAACCGCTGAAGTGCGCCACGCCGACGCTGGAACATTGGCTGCGGCGGCTGGATAACGAAGGCGTCACCCTCGGCGCCATCGATACCGGTAGTTTCGTGCTCGCCGAGGCCGGTTTGCTCGATGGCCATCGCCTGACCCTGCACTGGGAAGCCATCGATGCCTTCAAGGAATCTTATCCACAGCTCAGCGTGACCCAGGAACTGTTCGAGATTGACCGCCGGCGCATCACCTCGGCCGGCGGTACCGCCTCCATCGATTTGATGCTCGACCTGATCGCCCAGGCCCACGGCCCGCAACTGGCGATTCAGGTCAGCGAGCAGTTCGTATTGGGACGGATCCGCCCGCGCAAGGACCACCAGCGCATGGAAGTCGCCACGCGCTACGGCATCAGCAACAAGAAGCTGGTGCAGGTGATTGGCGAGATGGAACAACACAGCGAACCACCGTTGACCACGCTGCAACTGGCGGAATCGATCAAGGTGACGCGGCGGCAGCTTGAGCGTTTGTTTCGGCTACATCTGAACGACACGCCGAGCAATTTCTATCTACGCCTGAGGTTGGAAAAGGCCCGGCAGCTGTTGCGTCAGACCGACATGAGTGTGCTGGAAGTCAGCATCGCCTGCGGCTTTGAATCGCCGTCGTACTTCACTCGCAGCTATCGGGCGAAGTTTGCACGGTGCCCCCGGGAAGACCGGCGTACCGCCCAGGCCTGAACGGTTTCAGCAACGCCATAGAACCCTGTGGGAGCGGGCTTGCCCGCGATGAGGCCAGCACATCCAACATTGTTATTGCCTGACACACCGCCATCGCGGGCAAGCCCGCTCCCACAGGTTCCAATGTGATGTCGGGAATCGGGTTATTTCTTCACCAACGCCGAACACGCCGCCTTGTAAGCCTCATGCTGATACTTGTTCAGCGTCCCCGGCAGTTCGAAATTGTGCTTCTTCGCCTGCGCATTGATCGTCTGCGGCGACAACAACGTCACCTCACACCCATCCAGCAACTGAAACACCCCCTCAATCTTGAACGTCGTCGGCCCACCGGCAAACTCACCCTTCTTGCTGCGTTTCTTGATCGCAATCCGGTCAATCGAGTTCTCACGGACAAACGAAGCAACCTGCGCCGCGAAGCGCTTGACGTTAGCCGCCTCGTCGTCATCGTCGAGGGCGATTTTCTTGGTGCTGAAGGCGACGTGGCTCAGGTTCGAACCGTCGAGAGCGGCCACGGCGATGATCGCTTCGCTGCCTTTGATTTCGATGCCGCAGATGTTCATGGGAAATCCTTTGAATGGAGAGGGCGGTTTACAGCTCAAGTTGATTAGCCGTGATGCCGAACGCTGCTGCAATTTTCTCGCGAGTGGCCTTGCGTGGTTTGGCAACCGTTTCCTGTTGAGCGAACGCCGGCTGTGAAATACCTAGACGCATCGCCACTTCTTCCTGTGTCAGATTCAGGTGCTCGCGCCAGGCACGGATCGGTGTCGCCCCGTCGACCATGCGACTGACCACATCATGGGGAATCAGATCAGGCTGCATTTTTTGCGCAACGTACTGCGCATAGGGAATGACCACGAAGGCCGGTTTGCCCTCCGCATCATTGATGATTTGGATGTCAGTAGGTGCGTTCATCGCGTTTCTTTACCTCTTGAATACTGACCACTTTGATTGCGCCATCCCAGTCGAACATGACTCGATAATTGCCGACGCGCAGGCGGTAGGCGTAGTCATGGCCAATCAGTGCTTTGACATTGCCAACATCAGGCATTTCGGCAAGTGCCTTAACGGCATCGCGAACCTGCCCCTGATGTGCGGTGTGCAATTTCAAGAGTTGCTTAACGGCCTTTCGTGTCCAGTGGATGCTGTTCATTGAAGAATATAAGTCTTTTATAAGATTCGCGAATCTTTACTTATATTTTCAAGGCGACCAATCAAGAACAGTTGTCAGCATATTGCGTGAAGGGCCCGTACATCGGGACGTTCACGCAATAGGTGTAGGCAAAATCGGCATGTCCCGTAAGAAGAGGAGATTCACGCGGCGAAAGCAGAAAGCGGTTCCAATTTTCTTCGGAGTTTAAGGACTATTCCTGCCCAATCGACTCCAAAAACTCCGACCGTTCATCACTCATCCGCGCCACGCAGTCATTCTGCGCAATCTTGAACGCCTTGCTGCCTTCGGTGGCCGGGAATGCTTCCACGGCGCAATCGGCATCCCGCGTCTTCAGCCACTGCTGCTGAGCCGTCTTCAGTTTGGCGGTGATATCTGCCAGTTGCGTCGGGTTCTTGCCGTACGCCGTCTGCATGCGTTCGTTGAGGCTGGCGTAGTTGTCCTTGAGCAGGTCTTCGGCGGTGGTGCGGCTGTAGGTCGAGCATTCCAGGGTCTGGACGTCGTTTTCCACCGCGTCGCACGGGTTGTTGTCGGTCTCTTCGGCGGCGTGTACGCCGGTCGCAATCAGTGCCAGGGCCAGGAAGATCGATTTCATGGTTGTCGCCGCTCTAATCCAGTGGTGTATCCAAGATGCGCCAGATTCTGGCTCAAGCTGGCGGGCTTGAACAGGTAGCTGATCGGAGCGCCTGGCGACCCTTTGTCGCGGATTGACGCTTTCGGCAATTCCCCTGTCGTTTTTGCACCCGGTCGCCCCGGCACCGAGGCATATGCTGGCCCCAAAGCGCCGGCAGACGATTCGGCGCATGAATCGCCAATAAGGGGACGCCTGATGAGCCCAGCCGAATTACACGCCGACAGCATCGTTATCGACGGTCTGATCATTGCCAAATGGAACCGCGAGCTGTTCGAAGACATGCGCAAGGGCGGTCTGACGGCGGCCAACTGCACCGTGTCGGTGTGGGAAGGCTTTCAGGCGACCGTGAACAACATCGCTGCCAGCCAGAAGCTGATCCGCGAGAACAGCGACCTGGTGATGCCGGTGCGCACCACCGTCGACATCCGTCGCGCCAAGGAGCAGGGCAAGACCGGCATCCTCTTCGGCTTCCAGAACGCCCACGCGTTTGAAGACCAGATCGGCTATGTCGAGGTGTTCAAGCAGCTCGGCGTCGGCATCGTGCAGATGTGCTACAACACCCAGAACCTGGTCGGCACCGGTTGCTACGAGCGCGACGGCGGCCTGTCGGGCTTCGGTCGCGAGATCGTTGCCGAGATGAACCGCGTCGGCGTCATGTGCGACCTGTCCCACGTCGGCTCGAAGACCTCCGAAGAAGTCATCCTCGAATCGAAAAAACCGGTCTGCTATTCCCACTGCCTGCCGTCGGGGCTCAAGGAGCACCCGCGCAACAAGTCCGATGCAGAACTGAAGTTCATTGCTGATCACGGCGGTTTTGTCGGCGTGACCATGTTTGCGCCGTTCCTGGCCAAGGGCATCGATTCGACCATCGACGACTACGCCGAAGCCATCGAGTACACCATGAACATCGTCGGCGAAGACGCCATCGGCATCGGCACCGACTTCACCCAGGGCCATGGACAGGACTTCTTCGAATACCTGACCCACGACAAGGGCTACGCCCGCCGCCTGACCAGCTTCGGCAAGATCATCAACCCGCTGGGCATCCGCACCGTCGGCGAGTTCCCGAACCTGACCGAAACCCTGCTCAAGCGCGGCCACTCCGAGCGCGTCGTGCGCAAGATCATGGGCGAGAACTGGGTCAACGTCTTGAAAGATGTTTGGGGCGAATAAGCCACCGCACTTCTGAATCCTTTCCCCCGGCCGTCCGCGCCGGGGGTAACAAACCAAATTTTCTGGAGTTAAGTTTCCATGGCCAAGATCGCCCCGCAATTGCCAATCGAAGTCGACAGCGAAACCGGTGTCTGGACCTCCGACGCCCTGCCGATGCTCTACGTGCCGCGCCACTTTTTCGTCAACAACCACATGGGCATCGAAGAGGTTTTGGGCGCTGAAGCCTATGCCGAAATCCTCTACAAGGCCGGCTACAAATCCGCCTGGCACTGGTGTGAAAAAGAAGCCGAATGCCACGGCCTGGAAGGCGTCGCGGTGTTCGAGCACTACATGAAGCGCTTGTCGCAACGCGGCTGGGGCCTATTCAAGATTCAGGACATCGACCTCGACAAAGGCACCGCCAGCGTCAAGCTCGAACACTCGGCGTTCGTCTACGTCTACGGCAAGGTCGGGCGCAAGGTCGACTACATGTTCACCGGCTGGTTTGCCGGGGCCATGGATCAGATTCTTGAAGCGCGCGGCAGCAAGATTCGCACGGTTGCCGAGCAAGTCTACGGTGGCTCCGAAGAAGGCCACGACGACGGCCTGTTCACCGTCAAGCCGTTGTAAGTCGAGGAACCCTCCATGGCTTTCGAAGCAATGTTCCAGCCGATCCAGATCGGCAAACTGACCATCCGCAACCGCGTGCTCAGTACCGCGCACGCCGAGGTCTACGCGACCGACGGCGGCATGACCACCGACCGCTACGTCAAATACTACGAAGAGAAAGCCAAGGGCGGCATCGGCCTGGCGATTTGCGGCGGTTCTTCCAGTGTGGCCATCGACAGCCCGCAAGGCTGGTGGAAATCGGTGAACCTGGCGGATGACCGGATCATCCCGCACTTCCAGAATCTGGCCGACGCCATGCACAAGCATGGCGCCAAGATCATGATCCAGATTACTCACATGGGCCGTCGCTCGCGCTGGGACGGCGAGCACTGGCCGACTCTGCTGTCGCCGTCGGGCATCCGTGAACCGGTGCACCGCGCGACTTGCAAAACCATCGAGCCGGAAGAAATCTGGCGAGTGATCGGCAACTACGCCACCGCTGCGGCGCGGGCCAAGGCCGGTGGTCTCGACGGTGTTGAGCTGTCGGCCGTGCACCAGCACATGATCGACCAGTTCTGGAGCCCACGGGTCAACAAACGCACCGACGAATGGGGCGGCAGCTTCGAGAACCGCATGCGTTTCGGTCTGGAAGTGCTCAAGGCTGTGCGCAAGGAAGTCGGCGACGATTTCTGTGTCGGCATCCGTCTGTGCGGTGACGAGTTCCACCCGGACGGCTTGTCCCACGAGGACATGAAACAGATCGCCAAGTACTACGACGATACCGGCATGATCGACTTCATCGGCGTGGTCGGTTCGGGGTGCGACACCCACAACACCCTGGCCAACGTTATCCCCAACATGAGTTATCCACCGGAGCCGTTTCTGCATTTGGCTGCCGGTATCAAAGAGGTTGTGAAGGCCCCGGTTCTGCACGCGCAGAACATCAAGGACCCGAACCAGGCCACGCGCATCCTTGAAGGCGGTTACGTCGACATGGTCGGCATGACCCGCGCGCACATCGCTGACCCGCACCTGATCGCCAAGATCAAGATGGGCCAGGTCGACCAGATCAAACAGTGCGTCGGCGCCAACTACTGCATCGACCGTCAGTACCAAGGTCTGGACGTGCTGTGCATCCAGAACGCCGCGACCTCCCGTGAATACATGGGTGTGCCGCACATCATCGAGAAATCCACCGGGCCGAAACGTAAAGTGGTTGTGGTCGGTGCCGGCCCGGCCGGGATGGAAGCCGCGCGCGTGGCGGCCGAACGGGGCCACGACGTGACCTTGTTCGAAAAGAAAGAATTCATCGGCGGGCAGATCACTACCGCGTCGAAAGCACCGCAACGTGACCAGATCGCCGGTATCACTCGCTGGTTCCAGCTGGAGCTGGCGCGGCTGAAAGTCGACCTGCGCCTGGGCACGGCGGCAGATATCGCGACCATCATGGACTTGCGTCCAGACGTGGTGGTGCTGGCGGTGGGCGGTCATCCGTTCCTTGAGCAGAACGAACACTGGGGCGCCGCCGAAGGCCTGGTGGTCAGCAGTTGGGACGTGCTCGACGGCAAGGTTGCGCCGGGCAAGAACGTGCTGGTCTACGACACCATTTGTGAGTTCACCGGGATGTCGGTTGCCGACTTCCTCGCCGACAAGGGCAGCCAGGTCGAGATCGTCACCGACGACATCAAGCCGGGCGTGGCCATCGGTGGTACGTCGTTCCCGACCTACTACCGCAGCATGTACCCAAAAGAAGTGATCATGACCGGCGACATGATGCTGGAGAAGGTCTACCGCGAGGGCGACAAGTTGGTGGCGGTGCTGGAGAACGAATACACCGGCGCCAAAGAGGAGCGGGTGGTCGATCAAGTGGTGGTGGAGAACGGCGTGCGTCCGGACGAAGAGCTGTATTACGGGCTCAAGGACGGTTCGCGCAACAAGGGCCAGATCGACATTGACGCACTGTTCGCGATCAAGCCGCAGCCGTCGCTGAGCACCACGGGTGACGGTTACTTGCTGTTCCGCATCGGTGACTGTGTGGCGCAGCGTAATACCCACGCCGCGATTTATGACGCACTCAGACTGTGTAAAGACTTCTAAAGGCTTGCACATGACCCTGTGGGAGCGGGCTTGCCCGCGATAGCGGAGGGTCAGTCAATGCAACTGTGACTGACAGAATGCAATCGCGGGCAAGCCCGCTCCCACAGTGACCGAGTAAGGCAACTCGACCTGCAAGACCCTGCGGTCTTTGGGAGCTTCACCTATGTTGAACACCCTTCTTCCAATCCTGTTGTTCGCAGCCTTGGCCCTTGCGGTGCTGGGCGCGTTGCGGCGGGTAGCGATGTGGCGTCGGGGCCGGGCCTCGAAGGTCGACCTGATCGGCGGCCTGCTCGCCATGCCCAAGCGCTACATGGTCGATTTGCACCATGTGGTGGCGCGGGACAAATACATCGCCAATACCCACGTGGCCACGGCCGGCGGTGCTGTGGCATCGATTGTGCTGGCGATTCTGGTGCACGGTTTCGGCCTGCATAACCGCATCCTCGGTTACGCCTTGTTGCTGATGACGGCGGTGATGTTCGTCGGTGCAATCTTCGTTTATCTGCGTCGACGCAACCCGCCGGCACGGTTGTCGAAAGGCCCGTGGATGCGCCTGCCGAAAAGCCTGCTGGCGTTCTCTGCGTCGTTCTTTCTGGTGACCTTGCCGGTGGCCGGGATCCTCCCGGAGAACTTCGGCGGGTGGCTGCTGGCAGCGATTCTCGGGATTGGCGTGCTGTGGGGCGTGTCGGAACTGTTCTTCGGCATGACCTGGGGCGGGCCGATGAAGCACGCCTTCGCCGGGGCCCTGCACCTGGCCTGGCACCGTCGCGCCGAGCGTTTTGGTGGCGGTCGCTCCACCGGTTTGAAACCGCTGGATCTCAATGATCCAAGCGCGCCGCTGGGCGTGGAAAAACCCAAGGATTTCACCTGGAACCAACTGCTCGGTTTCGACGCCTGCGTGCAGTGCGGCAAGTGCGAAGCCGCGTGCCCGGCGTTCGCTGCCGGCCAGCCGCTGAACCCGAAAAAGCTGATTCAGGACATGGTCGTAGGTCTTGCTGGTGGGACTGACGCCAAGTTCGCTGGCAGCCCGTATCCCGGCAAGCCGATTGGCGAACACGCGGGCAACCCGCATCAACCGATCGTCAACGGTCTGGTCGATGCCGAAACCCTGTGGTCGTGCACCACTTGCCGCGCCTGCGTCGAGGAATGCCCGATGATGATCGAGCACGTCGACGCCATCGTCGACATGCGCCGCCACCTGACTCTGGAAAAAGGCGCGACCCCGAACAAGGGCGCCGAGGTTCTGGAAAACCTGATCGCCACCGACAACCCCGGCGGTTTCGCCCCGGGCGGGCGGATGAACTGGGCGGCGGACTTGAACCTCAATCTGCTCAGCGAGAAGAAGTCCACCGACGTGCTGTTCTGGGTCGGCGACGGCGCCTTCGACATGCGCAACCAGCGCACCTTGCGCGCCTTCGTCAAAGTGCTGAAGGCGGCGAAAATCGACTTTGCCGTACTCGGTCTCGAAGAGCGCGACAGCGGCGATGTCGCCCGTCGTTTGGGCGACGAAGCGACCTTCCAGTTGCTCGCCAAACGCAACATCCAGACCCTGGCCAAATACAGCTTCAACCGCATCGTCACCTGTGATCCGCACAGTTTCCATGTGCTGAAAAACGAGTACGGCGCCTTCGACGGCCACTACTTGGTGCAGCACCACAGCACCTACATGGCGGAAATCATTCAGGCCGGCGCGCTGAACCTCGGTCAGCACAAAGGCAACAGCGTGACTTATCACGATCCGTGTTACCTCGGCCGTTACAACGGCGAGTACGAGGCGCCGCGTGAAGTGCTGCGAGCCCTCGGCATCGAGGTCAAAGAGATGCAACGTTCCGGCTTCCGCTCGCGTTGCTGCGGTGGCGGTGGCGGGGCGCCGATCACCGACATTCCGGGTAAACAGCGGATTCCCGACATGCGCATGGAAGATATCCGCGAAACCGGTGCCGAACTGGTGGCCGTGGGTTGTCCACAGTGCACGGCGATGCTCGAAGGCGTGGTCGAACCGCGGCCGCTGATCAAGGACATCGCCGAACTGGTGGCTGACGCGCTGCTCGAAGACGCCGCGCCGAACAAGCCTGTTACTCCGGCGAAACGTGAACCTGCGGAGGCCCACTGATGAGCGACATTATCCGCCGCGACCCACGCGCCGAATGGATCGCCCGTAACCGCCTGCACCCGCTGCACGCGGCGATGCAACCGGCGCAACACAGCTGGATGGGCCCCAACGGCGTCATTCGCAAGAATCTGCATGGGATCGGCTTCATCGGCCCCAACGGCATCAAACGCATCGACCGTAGCGGCGCGCAGCAAGGCGGGGCGGTCAAACGCTCGGCCACGGTTGAAGTGCAATTGCCGCTGCATCACGTTCCGGCCCCGGCGTTCTACATCAGTGTGGTGCCGGACATGGTCGGTGGCCGCTTGAGCAGCCACGACCGCGACTTGCTTGGACTCGCCCATCAACTGGCCGGCAAGGACGGCGCGGTGCTCGCAGTCGTATTCGGCGAGCACAAGGAAAACGCCTTCGCCACGGCGGGCGTCGATCGCTTGCTGGTGCTTGAGGGCGATGAGTTCAGCGGTTATGCACCGGAACAACGGGTGCAAGGTCTGCGCGCTGTGGATAACCAATTCAACCCGCGCCATTGGTTGCTGCCGGACAGCCGCAGCGGTGGCGGTGAACTCGGCCGTCGCTTTGCTGCTGCATTGGGCGAACGCCCGGCGACCCGCGTCTGGCAGGTCAAGGATCAGGAATGCATCGGCCGCGCCGGTGCCGGGCTGCAGGACCTGGCGCGGCCGGTCGCACGGTTGATTCTGGCCTCGGCCGAGTGCGCCGAACCGGTCAGCGAAACCCGTCATGAAGTGCTGCCGGTGGAGTTATCCACAAGTGTCGTGCGCAGCCTGTCGCGGATCGAGGATCTCGGTGCGGTCGCAGTGGATCCGGCGGCAATTCCGATGGCCGAAGCCGAATTCATTTTCTCCGGCGGTAACGGCGTCAAGGATTGGCAGCTGTTCCACGAAACAGCGGCAGCACTCGGCGCTACCGAGGGGGCGTCGCGGGTAGCAGTGGACGATGGCTTCATGGCCCGTGATCGGCAGGTCGGCGCGTCCGGCACTTGGGTCACCGCACGGGTTTACGTGGCTGTGGGTATCTCCGGGGCGATCCAGCACCTGCAAGGCATCGGCGCCTGCGACAAGGTGGTGGCGATCAACCTCGATCCGGGGTGCGACATGATCAAGCGTGCGGACCTGTCGGTGATCGGCGAGAGCGCGGAGATACTTCAGGCCTTGATCGCGGCGGTAGCGGCTTACCGCAACGACGCCAAGCGCGATGCGGCTTAAGGGAAGGACACAGTTATGAACAGCAATGTCATCAGCCTGGTTTCCATCGGTGCCCACCCGACTTCGGGCCGGCCACGCCGCGCCGAACAGGATGCCCGCGCCGTGGAACTGGGCCTGCAACTGGCTGGGGATAACCTGCAAGTGCTGCATGCCGGGGATGTCGCGGAACCCGCGTTGCGCGCCTATCTGGGCATGGGTCTTGAGCAGATGCATGTGCTGGAGCAACCAGCTGGCGCCGATGCGCTGCCGGCGCTGACCGCGTATCTGCGCGATGCCGGGGCGCAGGTGGTGCTGACCGGTAGTCAGGCGGAAACCGGTGAAGGTTCGGGGATGCTGCCGTTTCTGCTGGCCGAAGGGTTGGGCTGGCCATTGGTGGTCGGGCTGGCGCAGGTCGAGTCGATCAACGACGGTTCGGCGTTGGTGCTGCAAGCATTGCCCCGGGGGCAGCGGCGGCGCTTGAAGGTGAAACTGCCGTTTCTGGCGACTGTGGATAACGCTGCGCCGAAGCCTCGGCAAAGCGCTTATGGCCCGGCGCGGCGGGGTGTCTTGCAGGCTGAAGATGTGGAAGTTGTGGATGATGAGCTGCTGTCGGTGGCTACTCTGCAACCGGCCAAGCCACGGCCGAAACGCTTGAAGGTGATCAAGGCCAAAAGCGGTGCCGACCGAATGAAAGCCGCGACGGCCAAGGCCAGTGGTGGCGGGGGGCAGGTGCTCAAGGGTGTTACCGCAGAGGCCGGAGCTGAAGCCATCCTCAAACTGCTGATCGAAGAAGGTGTCGTCCGCTGAAGAGCCCCTCACCCAGCCCTCTCCCGGAGGGAGAGGGGACCTACGGTGGCGCTTTCAAGCGTTACATCGACCTGAAAGATCAGCGCAAACTCAGGCTTGGCCAAGCTAAGGTCACCGTGGTGCTGCAGGTCGATCTATTTGGCCGATACAACTCTGTGGGCCCCCTCTCCCTCGGGGAAAGGGCTGGGCGGTCGGCGTTCCGATGAGGGCAGGCTGTTTACCCACAATCCCTGTTGGCGGATCTGTGGATAACGTGTTCGCCCATCACTGCACCCCACGTCAATCAAGCCTTTCAGCCATCCGATCAAAAAACAACCAGCCTAAGCTGCGGTTTTTTCTGGCTTTTTCCAATGGATAACTCGCCAAGTTGCCCCCAATCTCTGTTGGCGCTTCTGTGGATAAGATGTTCGCTATCCGCTGAGACCCATATAAACCGTGGCTTACGAGGAGTCGATCAAAAAACAATCAAATCGTCTGGTTTTACGCAAAACTCCCGCGTAAACCCCGATTTCACAAAGCCTTCGATGCTTTTCCACAGAAAAGCCGAAGTTACCCCCGATCTCTGTTGGCGCTTCTGTGGATAACGTGTTCGCCATCCGCTACAGACCATGTACAACGTGGCTTACACGCAAGTGATCAAAAAACATCCAATACCTCTCGCAAACCGTCCTTCTGGATAAGTCACGATTTTTCTTCACAGATCAGCCACTTATTTTCCGAGTCATCCACAGTTACCCCCATATGCTGTGGGTGGCTATGTGGATAACTTGTTCGTCAAACCGTGCAAGCCCCGCCCGCCATAGTCCAAACGGCACTTGATCACATTTCATACAGTTCTAAGGCGTTGCCTTGACTTCGAATCCTCTGCTGTCTTCACTGCAATGGCACAAGGACAGCCGTCACTTATCCACATCTGGTTCTGGGAGAACGCATGATGGATAGCCGCCCACATCGCCCAACCCCCTCGCCACGCAAGCGCACGTTACGTCGTGCGGCCAATCAACACGCGCGTCTATAGCGCGTAAGTCCTGCCCCAACCGCTGTGCTGTCGCCGGGTCCGTCCCGGAGGCCAGGTGCTCGTTCGCCCATTGATTGCAGGCAACCGCAGAGTTGCCCCATCAGCCTGAGAAAGGATCAGTCTCATGACACGCATTGCAACGCCCATCAGCGAGATCAAGGAACATTACGACGTCATCGTCATTGGCTCCGGTTATGGCGGCGGCATTGCTGCCTCGCGCCTGTCCCGGGCCGGCAAACGGGTGTGTTTGCTCGAGCGCGGCCGAGAGATTCAGCCCGGCGAATACCCCAACACCATGATTGCCGCCACCGAAGAATTGCAGGTGCACGATCCCGATGGCCATATCGGCTCGCGCACCGGGTTGTTCGACCTGCACGTCAACGCCCAGCAGAACGTCGTGGTCGGTTGCGGCCTCGGCGGTACGTCGCTGATCAACGCCAACGTTGCCCTCGAGCCGGAACCCGGTGTGTTCGACGACCCACGCTGGCCGCAAGCCGTGCGTGAGCATCGCGATACCTTGCTCAAGGACGGTTACGCCCGCGCCCGGGAGATGCTCAAACCCAATCCTTACCCGAGCACTGCACCGAACCTGCCCAAGCTCGACGCCAACAAGAAGTCGGCGGATTACCTCAAGCAGGGCGCGCACTTCTACAAGCCGCCGATCAACGTGACCTTCGACAAACTGCCGAACAACCTCAACCACGTCGGTGTTGAGCAACTGCCGTGCAACCAGTGCGGCGACTGCGTGTCGGGCTGTAACAACAAGGCCAAGAACACCACGCTGATGAACTATCTGCCGGACGCCTGGAACCATGGCGCGGAGATTTTCTGCCAGGCCGAAGTGCGGCATCTGGAGCGTGACGGTGACGGCTGGATCGTGCACTTCCAGTACCTGGACAGCGGTCGCGAGAAGTTTTCCGCGCCGACGCTGTTTGTGAAGGCCGACATCGTCGTGGTCTCCGCCGGAACGCTCGGCTCTACGGAAATTCTCCTGCGCTCGCGCGACAAAGGCCTGGTGATGTCCGGCCAGCTCGGCGAGAACATGAGCGGCAATGGCGACATCCTCGGCTTCGGCCACAACTGCGAGCAGACCATCAACGGCATCGGCTTCGGCGCGCACCCTGCCAAGGAACTGCACCCGGTCGGCCCGTGCATCACGTCGGTGATCGACATGCGTACCGAAGGTGACTGGCGCAGCCGCATGGTCATTGAAGAGGGATCGATCCCCGGCGCCCTGGGCCGGCCGATGGTGCCGAGCATGGCCGGATTCGCCGAGATGATCGGCGTCGCCACCGACGACAGTTTCAGCGGCAAGGTGAAGTACAAGGAACGCGAAGCAGAAAGTTTCCTGCGCGGTCCGTATTACGGCGCTCTGCACAACATGCAGACCTACCTGATCATGAGCCACGACAGCGGCCAGGGGCGCATGGTGCTGGATAACAAGGATCAGTTGCGTATCGATTGGCCCGGCGTTGGCGAGCAAGAGAACTTCAAACTCGGCAACGAGCGTCTGCAACAGAGCACCAAGGCGCTGGGCGGCGTCTGGGTGGAGAACCCGATCTGGACCAAATTGCTCAAGCACAGCATCGTCTCGGTGCACCCGCTGGGCGGTTGCGTGATGGGCGAAGATGCCGGGCAAGGCGTGGTCAATCACAAGGGCCAGGTGTTCAGCGGCGCGGCCGGCACCGATGTCTACGCCAATCTGTACGTGACCGACGGCGCGGTGATTCCGACTTCGCTGGCGGTCAATCCGCTGCTGACCATTTCCGCCGTGAGCGAGCGCAACATGGGCCTGCTCGCCGCCGACCGTGGCTGGCAGATCGACTACACGCTGCCATCGGCACCACGCAAACCGGTGGCGCCGCCAACCCTTGGCGTGCAGTTCACAGAAACCATGAAGGGCTATTTCTCCCGGGCTTTCACTTCTGCGCAAAGCACCGATCTGAAAGTCTATGAAGCCGCCGCCAAACGCGGCGAGACGGACAACTCGCCGATCGACTTCACCCTGACCATCACTGCCGCCGACATGAACCGGATGATCAAGGAGCCGGAGCACGCGGCAACCATCGTCGGCACCGTGATCGCCCCGGCGCTGTCGCCAGAACCGCTCACCGCCAGCAACGGTGTGTTCAACCTGTTCGAGCAATTCGAGCAGCAGGTCGATACGCGCCACATGAAATACGACATGAAGCTGACCGCCGAGGACGGCAACGATTACTTTTTCAGCGCCTTCAAAACCGTGCCGGAAGACAACGGCGTGCTGAATATCTGGCACGACACCAGCACGCTGTACGTGACGTTGTATCGCGGGCCGGACAAGAGCGGCGAGGTTATCGGCTCGGGGGTGATGCACATTCAACCGACCGATTTCGCCAAACAGATGACCACCATGAAAGTGCTCAACGCGCGCAACGAGCGGGAGCGCATCGAAGGGCTGGCGCGGTTCGGCAAGTTCTTCGCCGGGATTCTCTGGGAAAGTTACGGCGGGGTGTTTGCCGGCGATATCTACTTCAACCCCGACGCGCCGCCACGGCTGAAACGGCCACTGGATGCGCCAACCCCGGCGGTGCATTTTTTCCCCACCGAGGACGGTGTCGAACTGCGCCTGAGCCGTTATCAGGCCGGCAGCAAAGGCCCGGTGATGCTGGTGCATGGTTTGGGCGTCGGTTCGAATATCTTCTCCACCGACACCATCCAGACCAACCTGCTCGAATACCTGTGCAAGCACGATTACGACGTCTGGCTGCTGGATTTCCGCGTGAGCATTCTGTTGCCGGCGAGCAAGAAGGAATGGAACGGCGACCAGATTGCCCAGTACGACTTCAAGGCTGCCATCGCGCAGATTCAGCAGGAGACTCAGGCCAAAGACGTGCAATGCGTGGTGCATTGCTACGGTGCAACGACCTTCTTCATGTCGTTGCTGGCCGGGTTGCAGGGCGTGCGTTCGGTGGTCTGCTCGCAGATTGCCGCGGACACCGTGGTCGCCACCGCTACCGGATTAAAGGCTGGATTGCACCTGCCGGGAATGCTCGATGCGATCGGCATCAAGTCGATGACCGCTTACGCCGACAGCAAGGAAAACTGGTTCAACAAACTCTACGACAAGGCCCTCAACGGTTACGCGCGGATCGAAGCGCAGGGTTACTGCACCAACCCGGTGTGCCACCGCATCACCTTCATGTACGCCTCGTTGTATCGCCACGACACCCTCAACGAAACCCTGCACGACAACCTGCACGAGTTGTTCGGCGAGTCGAACATCGAGACCTTCGAGCACCTGGCGCTGATCGTGCGCAAAGGGCATCTGGTGGATTTCAAAGGCAACGATGTGTACATGCCGCACTTCGATCGGCTGACGATGCCGATCTGCTTTATCAGCGGTGCCGACAATCAGTGCTATCTGCCGGAAAGCACGCTGAAGACCTATCAGCGTTTGTGCGACATGCACGGGCCGGAGCGCTATAGCCGGCAGGTGGTGCCGGGCTACGGCCACATCGATTGCATGTTCGGCAAGAACGCGGTGGTGGATGTCTATCCGATCATCCTTGAACACCTGGAGAAAACGGCCTTGGGCTGACTTGAAACCAAGTCGACTGCATCGCTGGCAAGCCAGCTCCCACATTGGGTGGTGCCAGGCACAGATCCTGTGAACACCTCTAGACCCTGTGGGAGCTGGCTTGCCAGCGATAGCTGAAGGTCAGGCGCTACATCTCTCCGGTCTGCACAAGGAAATGGACGATATGGACAGCTACATCCGCTGGTTTCAACGCTTTATCTGGATAGGCATCGCGATGAACATGGTGTTCGCGATCCCCGCGCTATTCGCGCCGGGATTGCTGACATCGGTGGTCGGGTTGCCGCCGCAACTCTCCGACCCGTGGCTGGAAAACGCCGGGATGCTGCTGGTCGGCATCAGCGTGTTTTACATGCCGTCGGGCTTCAACGCGCCGCGCTATGTGGTGCATTCCTGGCTGTGCGTGCTGACGCGGTTGATCGCCGTGGTGTTCTGGATCTACCTGATCAACACCAGCATTCAAGGCTCGGTGTTCGTGCCGATGCTGATGGGCGATCTGAGCTTTTTCCTGATCCTCGGGATTCTCCTCTACCTCGGCACCACGCCTGAGAATCGGCCATGGGCGCTGCTCTGCGATGGCTGGCGCGAATGGCGCGCGGCGTGGCGGCGGCAATGGCAGAGTCACGCCTTCAAGGTCGGCACGCTGATCGTGGTCGCGGTGCTCGGTTTTATTGGTTATGAAACTTGGTATCAGATGCTCCGCGTCGTCCCTGAACAGGAATATGCCTCCGACGAAGATCACTATAAATACGCCGCCATTGGCCTCGGCATCGAAGCGCGCATCCCGTATTACCTGTTCGCCGTGCTGCCGCAAATGTGCCCGGAAAAGATGCCCAAGCCCGGCGGCTGGGAAGTCTTCGGCTTTCTCTTCGAGAACGGCAAGGACCTGCCAATCGGCATGGCCAAGCGGCAGATTGGCTACCCGACCGTCGAGCCGAACTGCGCGTTGTGCCACACCGGTTCCTACCGGGCGAATGCCAGCGACGTCGCCGTAAACGTGCCGAGTGCGCCGGCCAACACCCTGCAACTGCAAGCCTTCCAGTGGTTCGCCTACGATTGCGCCAGCGACCCGAAATTCACCACCGACGCGGTGATGGCGGCGATTAACGCCAAGTTCCAGTTGGGCTTTTTCGAAAAGCTCTACAACCGTTATCTGATCATGCCGATGGCGAAAAGCGCGCTGCTCAAGCAGAAACAGGCGTACGCCTGGCAGAAGCTGCGTCCGCAACAGGGCCCGGGCCGCACCGACACGTTCAACCCGACGAAAATGGTGGTGTTCGGCTTCCCGGATGACTCGACCATCGGCACCGTCGACCTGCCGCAAGTGTGGAACCAGAAACCACGCGAATCGATGTACCTGCACTGGGACGGCAATAACAACAAGATCCACGAACGCAACTACGCCGCCGCGATGGCCGTGGGTGCGACGCCGGAATCGGTACTGCCGCCGAGCTTCAACCGCGTGACCAACTGGCTGCTCGGGCACAAGGCGCCGGCGTGGCCGTGGGCGCTGGATCAGGCCAAGGTCGCCCAAGGCAAACCGATCTGGGACGCCAACTGCGCGGCTTGTCATGACTTCGGACGCGCCGATACCGGGCAGGTCACGACCAACATCGATCAGCTCGGCACTGATCCGCACCGGCTCGATTCGTTTACCACAGGCTTGGTGGCCGCATTCCACTCCTTCAAAAAACCGCCGTTCGACTTCGGCGCCTACCGCAAGACCCAGAGCTACAGCAACACGCCTACCGACGGCATCTGGCTGCGCGCGCCTTACCTGCATAACGGCTCGGTGCCGACCCTGTGGGACCTGCTGCAACCGCCGGAAAAACGCCCGCAGGTGTTCATCACCGGTTCCGACGTGTACGACCCGGTCAATGTCGGGTTCGTCACCAGCGGCGCGCAAGCCAAAGCCTCGGCCGACTTCAAGTACGACACGCGGCTGGAGGGCAACCACAACAGCGGTCACCTGTACGGCACGACGCTGTCGGACGCCGACAAGCGTGCGCTGATCGAATTCATGAAAACCCTGTGAACCCTTTTGGATAGAGGATTACGCCATGTCAGCGGTCGGTCATCTGAAACACGAATACGACAAGGTCAAAGTGCGCATTCACGGCTTGTTCACGCGCATGGAAATGGCCTGGATGAAGCTCATCAGCGAGCTGGAGCCGCAGGAGTTCCAGGCGATCATCAAATTGCTGCAGCGGGGGCACGATCAGGCGCAGTACGTGCTGAAAAACGGCGAGCTGCCGACGGATGAACCGACAGTGCCGTGGGAGTTGTCCCACGGCTTGTCGATCCTGCGCATTGGCAACGCCGCGCCCTTGCCGCAGTCGAGCGATCAACTGCAAACCCGGGTGCTGAAGGACGGCAGTCTGCTCGGTTGTCGCAAGTGGGAATTGCTCGATCTGCTGTGGAGCGAGGCGCTGCTCAAGTGGATCGAAAACCTGCGTCATCACGCGACCTTCGGCACTGATCCGGCGGTGGTGCAGATGGAGCGCGACGTGACCCTGGCGATTGCCGGCGACTGGGGCACCGGGCCGTTTGACAGCCATGCACCGGCGGTGTCGGTGGCCAATCAGATGCAACTGGCCCAGGCTGATTTCACCATCCATCTGGGCGACGTTTACTACGCCGGCAGCCATTCCCAAGAAGACGTCGACATGGCCGGCTGGCCGATGGGCAGCCACGGCTCGTTCACCCTCAACTCCAATCACGAGATGTACAGCGGCGCCCACGGTTATTTCAAGGAACTGGCCAAGCGTTTTCCGGGGCAGCAGGGCACCAGTTACTTCGCCTTGATCAACGATGACTGGCTGGTGGTCGGGCTGGACTCGGCGTACGCCTCGGACGCGATGAACCTGTACATGGATGGCACCTTGAATGAGCCGCAGATCGTGTGGATGAAGAATCTGCCGAAACGCAAAAAAATCATGGTGCTCAGCCATCACCAGGGCTTCGATATTTCCGGGCACAACAAGACTGCGCTGTATCAACCGGTGTGCGATGCGCTGGGGCGCGAGCCGGATTACTGGTATTGGGGGCATTTGCACAACGGCATCGTCTATGCGGCGCAGGGCGGTTTGCATGCGCGTTGCGCCGGGCACGGGGCGATTCCCTACGGCAATGCCAGCGAGCTGGACGGGCATTCGCGGGTGTTGTGGTCGGAGACGCAGGATGCCAACGACCCGGCGTATCCGCTGCGGGTGCTGAACGGGTACGCGAAAATCAGGTTGGTGGGGGAGGAGATTTTTGAGGAGTTTATTGGTGAGGATGGCAGTGTGAGGTGGTCGTCGAAGTGAGGCGGTGACTGTTGACTGATCGTTCCCACGCTCTGCGTGGGAACGCCTCAACGGACGCTCCGCGTTCGGCCTTTTGGGACGCAGAGCGTCCCGGGCTGCATTCCCACGCAGAGCGTGGGAACGATCAGGCAGGAGGGAATCAGCCCTGGACCGGGACACCTTTGAGGTACGGGGCAGGCTCGGCACCGAGGTTGTTCAACAGGCGCTCGCTGTACCAGTCGACAAAGTTGACCACACCAAACTCATAGGTCTTGGAGTACGGCCCAGGCTGGTAGGCCGTGGAGTTGATCCCGCGCTGGTTCTCTTCGGCCAGACGACGATCCTGGTCGTTGGTCGCGTCCCACACCTGGCGCATACGCTCGACGTCGTAATCGACGCCTTCAACCGCATCCTTGTGCACCAGCCATTTGGTGGTGACCATGGTTTCCTGCGCGCTGATCGGCCACACGGTGAAGACGATGATGTGGTCGCCCATGCAGTGGTTCCACGAATGCGGCAGGTGCAGGATGCGCATCGAACCGAGGTCCGGGTTCTTGATCCGGCCCATCAGTTTCGCGCAGCCTTGTTTGCCGTCGAGGGTCATCGACACGGTGCCCTTGAGCAGCGGCATGCGCACGATGCGGTTACGCAGGCCGAAGCTGGCGTGGGCGTAAGGAATCTTCTCGGCTTCCCAGGCGGCGGCGGACGCAGCAACGTGATCCTTGAACGCCTGATCGGCGCGCGGGTCGGTGACGTCGTCCCATTCCAGCAGGGTTTTCAGCAGTTCCGGGTGCGAGGCGTTGCAGTGGTAGCACTCGCGGTTGTTTTCCAGCACCAGTTTCCAGTTGGCCTTCTCCATCAAGGTGGTGGTGATCGCCACCTTGGTGTTCTCCATGTCGTACGGTTCCATGTAGTGGTTGAGCGTCGACAGGAAGTCATCAATGGCCGGCGGATTCTCGGCCAGGCTGATGAAGATGTAGCCGCCGGCCGTTTTCACGTTCACCGGTTTCAGGCCGTACTGCTTCATGTCGAAGTCGGCGCCCATTTCGGTGCCGGCGAACAGCAGACGACCGTCCAGCTCGTAGGTCCACTGGTGGTAATGGCAGACCAGTTTGGCGACTTTGCCTTTTTCACTGGTGCACAGACGCGAGCCACGGTGGCGGCAGACGTTGTGGAACGCATGCACCACGCCTTCGGCGCCACGGATGACGATGATCGGGTTCTTGCCGATCTGCAGGGTCAGGTAGTTGCCCTTGGCCGGGATTTCGCAGGTCATGCCGGCGATCAACCATTCCTTCTGGAAGATCTCCTGCATGTCGATATCGAACAGCCGCTCGTCGCTGTAAAACGGTTGTGGCAGCGAAAAGGTGCGCTCGCGTTCCTGGAGCATTTGTGCGGTGGCCTTGCGTGCGGGTTCCAGCGGATCGCCCAGGCTGATTTTTGCGGTGACGTCCATCGATGTGATCCTCATGGCCATCTGCGTGGCCGGCGAAAGTGGCTAATCAGGTGTGCTGTAAACAGTTGCTACGCAAGGTGTAAAGAATCTGTTTGGGTGTTGAGGCGAGTGTGGGGCCGGCGCTGGGCGGAACCTTATCCATGGGCGACATGGTGCA
The DNA here is from genome assembly GCF_044742875.1 of Pseudomonas sp. NPDC087817. NCBI lineage: Bacteria > Pseudomonadati > Pseudomonadota > Gammaproteobacteria > Pseudomonadales > Pseudomonadaceae > Pseudomonas > Pseudomonas sp. NPDC087817. The sequence goes on along the minus strand of NZ_JBIUVJ010000050.1, from coordinate 7,528 downwards.
ATCTGTTCCCGACGCGCAACCCCCGGTGGTTGGGGGCTGGTCGCGATAAGTATGTCAATGTCGCGGATAGGTAAACGGGCGGTTCGCGCTATACGCAGAATCGCCGACATGAGGCCGACAGTCGGCCGTGGAGAACAGCATGTCCAACAGCTTCCTGAATCCGGTCACCACCCAGACTTGGGCCAATGGCCGACACATCGTCCGTTGCGTCAAAGTCATCCAGGAAACCTGGGACGTGCGCACCTTCTGCTTTATGGCTGACCAGCCGATCCTGTTCTTCTTCAAGCCGGGGCAGTTCGTCACCCTGGAGCTGGAAATCGAAGGCCAGCCGATCATGCGCTCGTACACCATTTCCAGTTCGCCGTCGGTGCCTTACAGCTTTTCGGTGACGATCAAGCGTGTGCCGGGCGGTAAGGTTTCCAACTGGTTGCACGACACGTTGCATGAAGGGCAGGAGCTGGCGGTGCACGGGCCGGTCGGGCTGTTCAATGCCATCGACTTCCCGAGCCCGAAAGTCCTCTACCTCAGCGGCGGCGTGGGAATCACCCCGTGCATGTCGATGGCGCGGTGGTTCTACGACACCAACGCCAACGTCGACATGACCTTTATCCACAGCGCGCGCTCGCCAAAGGACATCATTTACCACCGCGAGCTGGAACACATGGCGTCGCGGATCGATAACTTCAGCCTGCATTTGATCTGTGAAAAGCACGGTCTGGGCGAGCCGTGGGCCGGGTACCGCGGCTATCTGAATCACAAGATGCTCGAACTGATGGTTCCCGATTTCCTTGAGCGCGAAGTGTTCTGCTGCGGCCCGACGCCGTATATGACGGCGGTGAAGCGTTTGCTGGAAAACGCCGGTTACGACATGGCGCGTTATCACGAGGAGTCCTTCGGCGCGACGCCGCCCGAGGCGCGTGCCGATGCGGTGGAGCAAGCCGAACAGGCCGCCGATGCGCCGGAAATCGATGCGGCGGATCTGCATCAGGTGGAATTCACCGCGTCCGGCAAGAGTATTCGTGTGGCGCCGGGTGAAACGGTGCATGCGGCGGCGGCCAAGCTTGGGCTGATGATTCCGAAGGCTTGCGGCATGGGGATTTGCGGGACGTGCAAGGTGCTCAAGCTGGGGGGCGAGGTGGAGATGGAGCACAACGGCGGGATTACCGAGGACGACGAGGCGGAAGGATTTATCTTGTCGTGCTGCAGTGTGCCTAAAGGCGACGTGCGCATCGAATTCTGACGGGCGCTGAAGATCCCTGTAGGAGTGAGCCTGCTCGCGATAGCTTTAGGTCAGTCAACTCTTCGTTGAATGTTCCGGCCCCATCGCGAGCAGGCTCACTCCTACAGGGAGATGGTATTTAATCCACGAACAGGTCGGGCATCAGGGTTGCAGTGCTGTCCGGATCAAATCGGTAATGCTCAAACTCGCTAACGCCGCTCTCCCGCAAAATCTCCTCATCAATCAACAACCGCCCGCTGATCTGCCGCCCGCGACTACTCAAAATCACATGCGCCGCATCAGCCATGATTGCTGGCGTACGCGCGTGCTTGAACGATTCCCGATTGCCCAGCTGAAATTCGATCGCTGCCGTCGCAATCATGGTCTGCGGCCATAGCGAATTGACGCTGATCCCGTAGCCGGAAAATTCCTCGCTCATCCCCAGCGTCAGCATGCTCATGCCGTATTTGGTCACCGTGTAAGGGCTGAACTGGGCGAACCATTTACTCGCCAGATTCAACGGCGGCGACAAGTTGAGAATGTGCCCGGCGGATTTCTTCAGATAGGGCAGGGCAGCCTGGCTGCACAACAGCACCGCGCGGGTGTTGATCTGGTGCATCAGGTCGAAACGCTTGAGTTCGATGTGTTGCACGCCAGTCAACTTGATCGCCCCGGCATTGTTCACCAGCGCATCGATCGCGCCGAAATGCTCGTTGGCCTGGGCCAGTGCCTGTCGCACGGCGTCTTCATCACGCACATCCACCTGCAACGCGAGGGCCTTGCCGCCCGCAGCTTCGACTTCCGCCGCGACGCTGTGAATGGTGCCGGGCAGTTTGGCGTGGGGTTCGGCGCTCTTCGCCGCAATGACGATATTGGCCCCGTCCTTTGCGGCCCGCAGCGCAATCTCACGGCCAATGCCACGGCTGGCGCCGGTGATGAACAGGGTTTTGCCTTGTAACGACATGCCGATGCTCCTGCTTATTGTTATGTGAGCGGAGGGCTCGACAAACAATGTAGACCAAGGAGCTGACGCGACTGAAATAGGTGCCCTGATCGTTCCCACGCTCCGCGTGGGAATGCAGCCTTTGACGCTCCGCGTCATGACTGTGCTCGGCGTCGCATCAGTGGTGGGGCTGGAACGCGGAGCGTCCCGGGAGGCATTACCACGCGGAGCGTGGGAACGATCCGAAAGGGGATGGCCAGCTGCTTTAGTACCAGCGTTGAATCTCGATCAATCCCTCTAGTCCTGCATAATTTCGGGCGCTCGAATACCGCCAGTGCTCCGGCAACTCTACATAACCACGCTTTACCGGGTTGTTATGGATGTAATCGAGTTTCTGGCGCATGACTTCTTCGCTGTAGACCATTTCTGCATGAGAGCCTTCCTGCCACATTTGATACACCCGATCTTGCTTGTGTGCCCGCTTGTTGAAACGAAGGCGCTTCAGTGCTCTTTCGGCGCCCTTGCTTTGAAGGTCATCAATAATCTGTCGCGCGGTGAATGATTTGAACTGGCTGAGGCATTTGCTCAGGTCGGGTGCTTGGGCGACAAAGTGAAGATGGTTTTCCAGAATCACGAAGCCGTACAGCCTCAAGTCATGATGAGTCTGTTGATAACGCCAGCAGTTGAGCAGGTGGTCGACGATGTAAGGGCGGATGAACAGGGGTAACCATTCCATGACCGTGCAGGTCAGAAAATGGGGTTTGTCAGTTTCGGTAATGGTGTAGCGGCTGCGGCCCATGGGATTCTTCCTTGAATCTTGCGGTGCATTGGAGATGGAACGCGGAGCGTCCCGGGATGCATTACCACGCGGAGCGTGGCAACGATCAGGGTGGGACGGACAGGGTATTCGCGATAGAGGGGAAGTCTGGTATTGCGGTGGGAAAAGTCATTCCCGAGCCAAGATCGTTCCCACGCTCCGCGTGGGAATGCAGCCATTGACGCTCCGCGTCATCACGATGCCAAGGTGTAACGCTGGCGGGGGAAATGGAACGCGGAGCGTCCCGAGAGGCATTCCCACGCAGAGCGTGGGAACGATCAGTGAGGTGGAGTGAGATCAGGCAGACATGACTTCGCGGATGTCGCGCGCCAGTTCGCGCACGCGCTCTTCTTCGGTGTCCCACGAGCACATGAAGCGCGCGCCGCCCTTGCCGATGAAGGTGTAGAAGCGCCAGTCCTTCGCGGTCAGCGCGGCAATCGCCGGTTCCGACAGTTGCAGAAACACGCCGTTGGCCTGCACCGGGAACATCAGTTCGACGCCCGGAATGTCGCTGACCAGCTCGGCCAGCAATTGCGCGCAGTGGTTGGCGTGGCGGGCGTATTTCAGCCAGGCGTCGTTTTCCAGGATGCCGACCCATGGCGCCGAGAGGAAGCGCATTTTCGACGCCAGTTGCCCGGCCTGTTTGCAGCGGTAGTCGAAGTCTTCGGCCAGTTTGTGGTTGAAGAACAGGATCGCCTCACCCACCGCCATACCGTTCTTGGTGCCGCCGAAGCACAACACATCGACGCCGGCCTTCCAAGTCAGGTCGGCCGGCGAGCAGCCAAGGAAGGCGCAGGCATTGGAGAACCGCGCGCCGTCCATGTGCAGGTGCAGGCCCAGTTCCTTGCAGGTGGCGCTGATGGCGCGGACTTCTTCCGGGGTGTAGACACTGCCGACCTCGGTGGCTTGGGTCAGGGTCACCACGCGTGGTTTCGGGTAGTGAATGTCCTGGCGCTTGAGGGCGACTTCGCGGATCGACTGCGGGGTGATCTTGCCGTTTTCAGTGCCGGCGATCAGCAGTTTCGAACCGTTGGAGAAGAATTCCGGGGCGCCGCATTCATCGGTTTCGACGTGGGCGGTTTCCGAGCAGATCACGCTGTGGTAACTCTGGCACAGCGACGACAGCGCCAGCGAGTTGGCGGCGGTGCCGTTGAAGGCGAAGAACACTTCGCAGTCGGTTTCGAACAGTTGGCGGAAATGATCGGACGCGCGTGCGGTCCATTCATCATCGCCATAAGCGCGTTGGTGGCCGTGGTTGGCCTGTTCCATGGCAGCCCAGGCTTCAGGGCAGATACCGGAATAGTTGTCGCTGGCGAATTGTTGGCTCTTGTCGGTCATGGCCGGCTTCCGTGATCGAGGTGCTTGTGGCGCCTCGTTGGTCAATGATGGTGCGCACTTTACCGAAGATCTTCCGGGGAGCACACGGGATGTCGCTGGCAGAACATTACATGGACGCTTGCCGATTATGCACCTGAGAAAACGTGACGGCGCCCTGGATCTGCTCAAGTGGCTGGCACTGCTGAGCATGTTGCTCGATCACCTGCGATATGTCGGGATCAGCGCCGATTGGCTCTACGTGCCGGGGCGGTTGGCGTTTCCGTGGTTCTGTCTGGCGATGGCGGCGAATCTGGCCCGGGCCGGAGCGCGGAAAACCGAATGGCGTTATCTGGGCTGGCTGTTGCTGTTCAGCGCGGTGAGTGAAATTCCTTACCGTTTGTACATTCCCGATCCGGATACGTTGAACGTCATGCCGACATTAGCGTTGGGCTTGTTGGTGGCGCGCGGCTGGCAGGATCCATCGATCATGTCGCGGTTGCTGGGTGTCGCTGCGTTGGTGCTGGCCGCTGTGTTTTCTGAGCGACTGATGTTCGGCTTCTTCGGCGTTCTGCTACCGCTGGCGATGCTGTGGGTGTTTCGTCGTCCGTGGTACTTCAGCTTGCTGTCGGGATTGATATGTCTGGCCGCCAATCAGTGGCAGGTGCTGTACGATTCGGCGAGGTTCGGTAATAGCGTTGCCATTTTTGGCATTGCCACCTGTCTGTTTGCGCCACTGCTCGGAATGTTCCTGTTGCGACATGTGCGACATCTCCAGCCACCCCCAAAGCGCCGGTGGGCGTATGCCCTCTATCCCGCGCATTTCCTCCTGCTACTCGCGGTTCGCACGGCACACACCTGACCCCTGTGGGAGCGAGCCTGCTCGCGAAGAGGCCGGCATATCCAACATAGAAGTTGGCTGACCGACCGCTTTCGCGAGCAGGCTCGCTCCCACAGGGGATCTCCACGGATTCGAGAGATACGTTCGACCAGCCATTCCCCGCCATGTCGTAAACGCACCTTTGCGTGGCGCGCGCAGGCATTTGAGCTGTCTGCGCCGGTCATACCATCGGCATCAAAGGGCACTGCCTTGATTGCCGGTGCCTTACCGAGACGAATGGCGCACAGATGCCGCTGGGAGAGACGCGATGTTCAGCAAGCAAGACCAGATCCAGGGTTACGACGATGCACTGCTGGCGGCGATGAATGCCGAGGAGCAACGTCAGGAAGATCACATCGAGCTGATCGCGTCGGAAAACTACACCAGCAAACGCGTGATGGAAGCGCAAGGCAGCGGCCTGACCAACAAATACGCCGAAGGTTATCCGGGCAAGCGCTACTACGGTGGCTGCGAGCATGTGGATAAAGTCGAAGCGCTGGCCATCGAACGTGCCAAGCAACTGTTCGGCGCCGATTATGCCAACGTTCAGCCGCACTCCGGTTCCTCGGCCAACAGCGCCGTATACCTGGCGCTGATCCAGCCGGGCGACACCATCCTCGGTATGAGCCTGGCCCACGGTGGTCACCTGACCCACGGCGCCAAAGTGTCGTCCTCGGGCAAGCTGTACAACGCGGTGCAGTACGGCATCAACACCGACACCGGGCTGATCGATTACGACGAAGTCGAGCGTCTCGCCGTCGAATCCAAACCGAAAATGATCGTCGCCGGTTTCTCCGCTTACTCCAAGACCCTGGACTTCCCGCGTTTCCGTCAGATCGCTGACAAGGTCGGTGCGCTGCTGTTCGTCGACATGGCCCACGTCGCCGGTCTGGTTGCCGCTGGCCTTTACCCGAATCCGCTGCCGTACGCCGACGTGGTCACCACCACCACGCACAAGACCCTGCGCGGTCCTCGTGGCGGCTTGATCCTGGCCAAGTCCAACGAAGAGATCGAAAAGAAGCTCAACGCTGCCGTGTTCCCCGGCGCCCAAGGTGGCCCGCTGATGCACGTCATCGCCGGTAAAGCCGTGTGCTTCAAGGAAGCGGCGGAGCCGAGCTTCAAGGCCTATCAGCAACAAGTGATCGACAACGCTCAGGCCATGGCCGGCGTGTTTATCAAACGTGGCTACGATGTAGTGTCCGGCGGCACCGACAACCACCTGTTCCTGGTCAGCCTGATCCGTCAGGGCCTGACCGGCAAAGATGCCGACGCCGCCCTCGGCCGTGCGCACATCACCGTCAACAAGAACGCCGTGCCGAACGACCCGCAGTCGCCATTCGTGACGTCCGGCCTGCGCATCGGCACCCCGGCGGTGACCACTCGCGGCTTCAAAGTGACCCAGTGCGAGACGCTGGCTGGCTGGATCTGCGACATCCTCGACAACCTCGGCGATGCCGATGTCGAGGCCAATGTTGCCCAGCAGGTTTCGGCCCTGTGCGCAGACTTCCCGGTTTATCGCTGAGCGGTTTTGGAGTAACGACTATGCAACGCTATTCGGGCTTCGGCCTCTTCAAACACTCGCTCAGCCACCACGAAAACTGGCAGCGCATGTGGCGCACGCCAACCCCGAAAAAGGTCTACGACGTGGTCATCGTCGGCGGCGGCGGGCACGGTCTGGCGACGGCTTATTACCTGGCGAAAGAGCACGGCATCACCAACGTCGCCGTGGTCGAGAAAGGCTGGCTGGGCGGCGGTAACACCGCGCGCAACACCACCATCGTGCGCTCCAACTACCTGTGGGACGAGTCGGCGCACCTCTACGAACATGCGATGAAATTGTGGGAAGGTCTGTCCCAGGACCTCAACTACAACGTGATGTTCTCCCAGCGTGGCGTCTACAACCTGTGCCACACCCTGCAGGACATCCGCGATTCCGAGCGTCGGGTCAGTGCCAACCGCCTCAACGGCGTCGATGGTGAGTTGCTCAACGCCAAGCAAGTCGCTGACGAAATCCCATACCTCGACTGCTCGAAAAACACCCGCTACCCGGTGATGGGCGCAACCGTTCAGCGTCGCGGCGGCGTCGCCCGTCACGATGCCGTGGCCTGGGGCTTTGCCCGTGCCGCCGACGCCCTCGGCGTGGACTTGATCCAGCAGACCGAAGTGATCGGCTTCCGCAAGGAAAACGGCGTGTGCATCGGCGTTGAAACCAACAAGGGCTTCATCGGCGCCAAGCGCGTCGGCGTGGTGACGGCCGGTAACTCCGGGCACATGGCCAAACTCGCCGGTTTCCGTCTGCCGATCGAATCCCACCCGCTGCAAGCGATGGTGTCCGAGCCGATCAAGCCGATTATC
>NZ_JBIUVJ010000049.1:34276-39624 GCF_044742875.1 Pseudomonas sp. NPDC087817 | reverse complement strand
GCGCCGCGTTGCCGAGCCGCGGATCACTCTGGCCAAGACAGACAGCCTGGCTAACCGCCGTCTGGCTTTCGACCGTACTCGTTCGAAAGCTCTCGGGGGTAAGCTCTTCAACGACCTGGGCAAGCGTTACGCTACCCGTGAGGGTGGCTACCTGCGCATCCTCAAGTGCGGTTTCCGCGCTGGCGACAACGCGCCTATGGCGTACGTCGAGTTGGTTGATCGTGCTACTGCTGGCGAAGCTGTATCCGCCGAGTAAGACGTCAGTCTGAAACGAAAAACCGGGCCTAGTGCCCGGTTTTTTGTGTCCGCTAGAAAATGCGCTGTTCGTACAAGCTTCTGACACTGTTCTGTTGTCACTATGTACTGAGAAACATGATTAGTAATTATCTATCGATGTCTACAAGTTAATGAATTTGTAGGTGTCACATGGATGATCAATACTTCTCAGCAAGCCGATTAGCCGGCAGTTCCAAGACTGACAGAGGAAGAAGACCGTATGAGCCAGATCAAAACGCTTACGACCGCCAGTGGCGCACCTGTCGCTGATAACCAGAATTCTCGCTCCGCCGGTCCACGTGGCCCGCTGCTGCTCGACGATTTTCACCTGATCGAGAAGCTTGCCCATTTCAACCGTGAAAACATCCCTGAGCGCCGAGTACACGCTAAAGGCTCGGGTGCTTACGGCACTTTCACTGTCACTCGCGACATCACCGAGTACACAAGTGCCAAGCTGTTCGAAGCTGTCGGCAAACAAACTCCGACGTTCCTGCGTTTTTCAACCGTAGGTGGCGAGCGCGGTTCGGCCGACACTGAGCGTGATCCACGCGGCTTTGCACTGAAGTTCTATACCGAAGAAGGCAACTGGGACATCGTTGGTAACAACACGCCGGTGTTCTTCATTCGTGACCCGCTGAAATTCCCGGATTTCATCCATACACAGAAACGCCTCCCGCAGAGCAATCTGAAAAGTGCGCAAATGATGTGGGATTTCTGGTCGCATTCGCCCGAGGCGCTGCATCAGGTCACCATTCTGTTTTCCGATCGCGGCATCCCGGACGGCTACCGTCACATGCACGGCTTCGGCAGTCACACTTACAGCCTGATCAGCGCCAAAGGTGAGCGTCATTGGGTCAAGTGGCACTACAAAACCAAACAAGGGATCAAGAACCTCGCGCCTGCAGATGCTGCTCGCCTGGCGGGCACCGATCCTGACTACGCACAACGTGATCTTTTCGAAGCCATTGAGCGCGGGGACTTCCCAAAATGGCGCGTGTGCATCCAGATCATGACCGAAGCTCAAGCAGCGGCGCATTACGAGAATCCGTTCGACGTAACCAAGACCTGGTCGCAGAAAGAGTTTCCGCTGATCGAAGTAGGTGAGCTTGAACTGAATCGTAATCCGCTCAACTATTTCGCCGAGGTCGAGCAAGCGGCATTCGGCCCAAGCAACATGGTGCCTGGCGTCGGTCTGTCGCCGGATCGCATGCTTCAGGGCCGCGTGTTCGCATACGCCGATGCCCATCGCTACCGCGTCGGTACCAATCACCAGCAACTGCCGGTCAACGCACCCCGCAGCCCGGTGAATACCTACCAGCGCGATGGTTCGATGGCTTTCGGCAGCAACGGTGGGGCAGCGCCTAACTACGAGCCGAACAGCTACATCGAGTCGCCGAAGCAAGCGCCGCATTACGCTGAGCCGGCATTGGTCCTGAGCGGTGCAGCGGATCGTTACGATCACCGTGAAGATACCGATTACTACAGCCATGCCGGCGCGCTGTTCCGTCTGATGAGCGACGATCAGAAAGCGCTGTTGGTGAGCAACATTGCCGGTGCGATGGCTAGTGTTTCCAGTGATGTCGTTGATCGCCAGTTGCAGCATTTCTACAAAGCCGATCCGGCGTATGGAGAAGCAATCGCAAAGCTGCTCAACGTACAGCTTAACGAAGTCTAAACGAGAAGCAGAACCGCCCTCATTTGGGCGGTTTTTGCGTTATTTAGGCTGCTTTTCTAAGAATATCTTCGCTTTTATTGCGCGAAGTGGGTGACCTTCCAGTCAGCTTGGTTCAAACTACAGACTTTCAAGCCGGGCGATGTAGGGCGATGCAAGGCCACCCAGACGTTATCGATTACCTCAACACGTTGCTGACCGGCGAACTGGCCGCGCGTGACCAATATTTCGTTCATTCGCGGATGTATGAGGACTGGGGGTTCACCAAGCTCTACGAGCGAATCAACCATGAAATGGAAGAAGAGGCTGGTCACGCTGATGCGTTGATGCGCCGCATTCTGATGCTTGAAGGCACCCCGCGCATGCGTCCAGATGATCTGGATGTCGGCACCACCGTGCCGGAGATGCTCGAAGCGGATCTGCGTCTCGAATACAAAGTCCGCGCCGCGCTGTGCAAAGGCATTGAGCTTTGCGAACTGCACAAAGACTACGTCAGCCGTGAGATTCTGCGGGTTCAGCTCAACGACACTGAAGAAGATCACACCTACTGGCTGGAAAAGCAGTTGGGTCTGATCAAGCTGATCGGTCTCGAGAACTACCTGCAATCCCACACCTGATTGCCACAGATACAAAAAAGCCCCTGTCACTGATGAAGTGACAGGGGCTTTTTCATGTCCGGTGTTTATGCACGATCGCGGATCAGCAACGGCTTGAGGTAATGGCCGGTGTGAGACTGCTTCATCTCGGCCACTTGCTCCGGCGTACCGGTGGCAATGATCTGTCCACCTTTGGAGCCACCTTCTGGCCCGAGGTCGACCAGCCAGTCGGCGGTTTTGATCACATCCAGATTGTGCTCGATCACCACTACAGTGTTGCCGTGATCGCGCAGACGGTGCAGTACGTCGAGCAATTGCTGAATATCGGCGAAGTGCAGACCGGTGGTCGGCTCATCGAGGATGTACAGCGTCTTGCCGGTGTCGCGTTTCGACAGCTCGCGAGACAGCTTGACCCGCTGCGCCTCACCGCCGGACAGGGTCGTCGCCGATTGCCCGAGCTTGATGTAGGACAGGCCGACATCCATCAACGTTTGCAGCTTGCGCGCCAGCGCCGGCACCGCGTCAAAGAACACCCGGGCTTCCTCGATGGTCATCTCGAGGGTTTCGTGGATGCTCTTGCCCTTGTACTTGATCTCAAGGGTTTCGCGGTTGTAGCGCTTGCTCTTGCACACGTCGCACGGCACGTAGATGTCCGGCAGGAAGTGCATTTCCACTTTGATCAAGCCATCGCCCTGGCACGCCTCGCACCGACCACCCTTGACGTTGAACGAGAAACGCCCCGGGCCGTAACCGCGGGAGCGCGATTCCGGTACGCCGGCGAACAGTTCGCGAATCGGTGTGAACAGGCCGGTGTAAGTCGCCGGGTTGGAACGCGGGGTACGGCCAATCGGGCTCTGGTCGATATCGACGACTTTGTCGAGATGTTCCAGACCTTTGATGCTGTCGTGCGCCGCGGCTTCCAGCGTAGTCGCGCCATTGAGAGCAGTGGCACTCAGCGGGAACAGCGTGTTGTTGATCAGCGTCGATTTGCCCGAACCGGACACGCCAGTCACGCAAGTGAGCAAGCCAATCGGAATCTCGAGGTCCACGTTGCGCAAGTTGTTGCCGCGCGCGCCCTTGAGTGCCAGAACCTGCTTCTTGTTGCGCGGTGTGCGCTTGGGCGGCACTTCGATCTTCACCCGCCCCGACAGGTATTTGCCGGTAAGGGAGTCCGGGTGCGCCATGACTTCGGCCGGCGTACCTTCGGCGACAATCTGCCCGCCATGTACACCGGCGCCCGGGCCGATATCCACAACGTAGTCGGCCAGACGAATCGCGTCTTCGTCGTGCTCGACCACGATTACCGTGTTGCCGATGTCGCGAAGATGCTTGAGCGTGCCGAGCAGTCGGTCGTTATCGCGCTGATGCAGACCAATGGACGGTTCGTCGAGGATGTACAGCACGCCTACGAGGCCGGCGCCGATCTGGCTGGCCAGACGAATCCGTTGTGCCTCACCCCCGGACAACGTGTCGGCACTGCGATCCAGCGACAGATAATCGAGGCCGACGTTGACCAGGAACTGCAGGCGCTCGCGGATTTCCTTGAGGATCTTGTCGGCGATCTCGCCGCGACGGCCGGTCATCTTCAGCTCGCCGAAGTACTCGCAAGCATCGCCGATTGGCAGGTTGGTGACCGCTGGCAGCGTTTTCTCGCCTACCCACACGTGACGTGCCTCACGACGCAGACGGGTACCGCGGCAGTCCGGGCAAGACTGGGTGCTGAGGAACTTCGCCAGCTCTTCACGCACGCTCGCCGATTCGGTTTCGCGGTAGCGGCGTTCGAGGTTGGGGACGATGCCTTCGAACGGATGCGAGCGCTTGACGATGTCGCCACGGTCATTCAGGTATTTGAAGTCGACGTTCTGCGAGCCGCTGCCGTGCAGGATGAACTTTTGCTGATCGGCCGGCAGTTCGTTGAACGGCACTTCCAGACTGAAGCCGTAATGCGAGGCCAGTGAGCCTAGCATCTGGAAGTAATAGACGTTGCGCCTGTCCCAGCCGCGAATCGCGCCTTCAGCCAGCGTCAGGTCACCATTGACCAGTCGTTTGATGTCGAAGAACTGCTTCACCCCCAGACCATCGCAAGTCGGGCAGGCGCCGGCCGGGTTGTTGAAGGAGAACAGCTTCGGCTCCAGTTCGCTGATCGCATGACCACAGATCGGGCAGGCGAAACGCGCGGAGAAGATCATTTCTTCGCCCGGCTCGTCGTCCATCGGTGCCACCAGGGCGATACCGTCGGCCAGTTTCAGTGCGGTCTCGAAGGACTCGGCCAGACGTTGCTGCAGGTCGGCGCGAACCTTGAAGCGGTCGACGATCACATCAATCGAATGCTTCTTCTGTTTATCCAGTTTCGGCAGCTCGTCAAGCTCGCAGATCCGGCCGTTGACCCGGGCGCGGACGAAGCCCTGCGCACGCAGCTCTTCAAACACCGACAGGTGCTCGCCTTTGCGCTCACGGATCACCGGCGCCAGCAGCATCAGTTTGCTGCCTTCCGGCTGAGCCAGCACCAGATCGACCATCTGGCTGACGGTCTGCGCTTCCAGTGGAATGTCGTGATCCGGGCAGCGCGGCGTCCCGACGCGTGCATAAAGCAGGCGCAGGTAATCGTAGATTTCGGTGATGGTGCCGACCGTGGAGCGCGGGTTGTGCGAGGTCGACTTCTGTTCGATGGAGATGGCCGGCGACAGCCCTTCGATGGTGTCGACGTCGGGCTTTTCCATCATCGACAGGAACTGCCGGGCATAGGCCGACAGCGATTCGACATAGCGGCGCTGGCCTTCGGCGTACAGCGTGTCGAACGCCAG
>NZ_JBIUVJ010000049.1:0-34266 GCF_044742875.1 Pseudomonas sp. NPDC087817 | reverse complement strand
GGACAGGCCGGTGATGACGATCAGTTTGTCCCGTGGCAGGGTCAGGTCGATGTTCTTCAGGTTGTGGGTACGGGCCCCACGTATCAGGATCTTGTCCAAAGTGGCCTCGCTCGGCGGGCGTCGAAAACGTAGGAGTATACGGGCAAATACTGGATGGATGCACACTATCAAGCAGAGCGTTTTTTGCCCTGCATGAAGAGAGTTTCATCTATGCGTGGCAAAGCGTCGCGATATACCCCGTCTTTCGATGGGACTGGTAGAATCGCCGCCGGTTCACATGAGGTTTTTCCATGCACGATCCCCACAGCGAACGCATGAGTGGCAGCGAGACCCGCGCGGCGAGCGGTCTGGCCCTGGTGTTCGCCTTCCGTATGCTGGGCATGTTCATGGTGTTGCCGGTACTGGCGACCTATGGCATGGATCTGGCGGGCGCGACGCCGGCCCTGATCGGGTTGGCCATTGGTGCTTACGGCCTGACCCAGGCGATTTTTCAGATTCCGTTCGGGATCATTTCCGACCGCATAGGCCGTCGCCCGGTGATTTACCTGGGGCTGATCGTCTTCGCCCTCGGTAGTGTGCTGGCCTCACAGGCCGACTCGATCTGGGGCGTGATTGCCGGCCGGATCCTGCAGGGCGCCGGGGCGATTTCCGCAGCGGTCATGGCGCTGCTCTCCGACCTGACCCGTGAACAGCACCGCACCAAAGCGATGGCGATGATCGGCATGACCATTGGCCTGTCGTTCGCGGTGGCCATGGTCGTCGGGCCTTTGCTGACCCGTGCATTCGGTTTGTCCGGCCTGTTCCTGGCCACCGGCGGCATGGCGCTGGTCGGTATCCTGATCATCATGTTCATGGTGCCCAAATCCACCGGGCCGCTGCAGCATCGTGAGTCCGGCGTGGCGCGTCAGGCGTTGATGCCGACGCTCAAGCATCCAGACCTGCTGCGCCTCGATCTGGGCATATTTGTGTTACATGCCATGTTGATGTCGAGCTTCGTCGCGCTGCCTCTGGCGCTGGTGGAAAAAGCCGGTTTGCCCAAGGAGCAGCACTGGTGGGTCTATCTCACCGCATTGCTGATTTCGTTCTTCGCCATGATCCCGTTCATCATCTATGGCGAGAAGAAACGCAAAATGAAACGAGTTTTGCTCGGCGCCGTCATGACGCTGATGCTCACTGAGCTATTCTTCTGGCAGTTTGGTGACAGCTTGCGGGCTCTGGTGATCGGCACGGTGGTATTTTTCACCGCGTTCAATCTGCTGGAAGCTTCATTGCCGTCGCTGATCAGCAAGGTTTCACCGGCGGGCGGGAAGGGCACGGCCATGGGCGTGTATTCCACCAGCCAGTTCCTCGGTTCGGCACTCGGCGGGATACTCGGCGGCTGGTTGTTTCAGCATGGCGGTCTGTCGGTTGTGTTCCTCGGATGCGCCGCGCTGGCTGCACTTTGGCTGGCCTTTGCTGTTACCATGCGCGAACCTCCCTACGTGACGAGTCTGCGCTTGCCGTTGTCGCCCGAGGCGATCCGCGAAGCGGGTCTGGTCGAGCGCCTCAAGGCCCTCGTAGGGGTAACCGATGCAGTAATAGTCGCTGACGAAGCGGCTGTTTACATCAAACTGGACAAAGAATTAGTGGATCGCGACACCCTCGAACGCCTGGTGAACAACCCGGCCGGGGCTGCTTGCGAAGCCTAGGAGAACGTTATGGCCCGTGGGGTTAACAAAGTCATATTGGTCGGCACTTGCGGCCAGGATCCCGAAGTTCGCTACTTGCCTAACGGTAACGCCGTGACCAACCTGAGTCTGGCCACCAGCGAACAATGGACCGACAAGCAAACCGGTCAGAAGGTCGAGAAGACCGAATGGCACCGTGTGTCGATGTTCGGCAAAGTCGCCGAAATCGCCGGCGAATACCTGCGTAAAGGTTCGCAGGTGTACATCGAAGGCAAGCTGCAGACCCGCGAGTGGGAAAAAGACGGTATCAAGCGTTACACCACCGAAATCGTGGTCGACATGCAAGGCACCATGCAACTGCTCGGCGGCCGTCCACAACAGGGCGACCAACAAGGCGGTGGCAACAACTACCAGCAGTCCGCTCCGGCTCCACGCCAGCAGGCTCCGCGTCCGCAGCAATCGGCTCCGCAACAGCGTTCGGCCCCGGCTCCACAGCAGGCCGCACCACAACCGGCTCCGGATTTCGACAGCTTTGATGACGATATCCCGTTCTGATAGCGGCTTGAGCCACTGTCTGGCTTGAGTACAAAACCCCCGCATTGCGGGGGTTTTGTCGTTTTGGAGGACTGAAAAAGCTGCTGACACCGACGCCACCTCCCGAAGAATGCGCGTACGCCGTGCAAACCGTTGGCATTAAAGTTTCGGGGAGGCTCTTGAAGGCGAGCACCAGCCGTTCCATGATCCGTCCCGGAAACGGGCATACCCGTGCAATTCTCCCGGAAAAGAAACTCAGATCAGCCGCCTGGTCTTTAACAACAAGAGAATCCGATGAGCAGTATCAAGAATAAGGAAATCGAGTATCTGCGTGGCGCGGCCATCGTCATGACGATCTTCACCCATCTGCCCCAACTGCTGCCGTTTTACGATATGTACATCCTGAAGGTGTTCAGCATCTATTCGCCATGGACCGGGGTGGATCTGTTCTTCTGTATCTCGGGTTATGTCGTCAGCAAGGCTTACCTCGATTACTTCGACAAAAATCGTGAGCAGAACCGGTTCGGCCTTGCCGCCACCTCGTTCTGGATCAGACGCGCCTATCGTCTTCTGCCGACAGCCTGGCTGTGGGTGCTGATACCGCTGGTTTTCTCGATATGTTTCAACCAGTCGAACGCCTTTCAGTCCTGGTTCGACAATCTGCGCAGTTTTACCGCGGTCGCCACATTCACCGGCAACCTGGCGAACCTGCACGGCACGCTTCTGGGACCTAACTCGGTGTACTGGAGCCTGGCGCTGGAAGAGCAGTTCTACTTCATATTTCCGTTGTTTCTGCTGTTGGTGACGTCGACGCGCTGGCGGCTGATCATCTTGCTGGCGCTGATTGCCCTGCAGTTCGGCTTTGATCGGAACGGCTTTGGTGCGCCGCCAGCGCCTCTGCTGTTCTCGTTCCGTATGGACGCCATGATGTGGGGGATCGTGCTCTGTCTGTTTTCGCGCACCTCGCTGTACAAGGAGATTGAACCGGTCGCGCTCGGCGGTAGCCTGCTCAAGCGTCTGGGGATCACGTTGTTCCTGCTCTACATGCTGGGCGCTATCTCCGGTCAAATGATCAATGTGCCGATCGCATTTGGTCTGGTGGCGGTGACAACCGCGATCACGGTGTGGCTGGCCAGTTATCAGAAGGGCTACATCTATTGCCCGGTGCTGTTGCGTGGACTGTTCGAATGGCTGGGCTCACGTTCCTACGCGTTGTACGTCGTGCACATCTTCGCGTATCACCTGAGTACCGAAATCTGGACTCGCGTTGCTGCTGCCAGTGGCACGACGCTAGGCCCGGGATACACGCTTGAGCTCGCGCTCACGTCGTTGTTGATCATGGTGGTGTGCAGCGAACTGAACTATCGCTTTGTCGAAACCCCGTTGCGTCGTCGGGGTGCGGAGATCTCCCGTCGCCGAATGGCCGGGGTCGCCTCGCCGGAATCCGCCAGGCAAGAAGTCCCGGCACAGGTGCCATCGCGCACCACTGAACTGTCGTAGTCCAGGCAAGCACAAAAAAGCCGTAGCGCCTCAACGCTACGGCTTTTTCATGGGAGCCAGTTGCTGCGCCTGGACGATCAGTCGAGGATCAGATGCGGCAGAAAACGGCTCGAATCCTTGGTGATCAAACTGTTGTCTTCGCGTACGCCAATCCCCGCCGCCTGATCGCCGATCACCCAGGAGCCGATCAGCGTGTAGCTGTCATCGAACTTCGGCAGCGGTGCAAATTCCTGCAGGATGAACGGCGCATCGGTGTACGGCCCGTCCTCTTTGACGATCAGTCCGTCAGCGGTTTGCAACTCGATGTTGGCGCCTTCCCGGGAAAAGTACGGTTTGCGCACCCAACCCTTGGGCACAGCGCTGGTCGGGTTCGGGTCGAGGTGCGCCGCGAGCAGATTCGGATGGCCCTTGTGCAGCTCCCACAGCAACGGCAGCGCGCCTTTGTTTGAGAGGATCGCCTTCCACGGCGGCTCGAAAAACTGCGTATCGCACTCGGCAATCGCCGCGCCGAACGGTTCGTGGAAGATGAACTCCCAGGCGTGCAACTTGAACAGGTGCGGGATCCAGCGATCCTCAAGGTCGACAAAGCGCCCGGCAGCCGTCAGGCCAATGTCTTCGATGTCGATGTGCCGTGATTCGATGCCGACCTTTTCCGCGATCAGGCGCAGGTAGTCCGTGGTGCCTTTGTCTTCAACCGAGTCTTTCATCGAGGCGAAATAGAATGGTCGCTTGAGCTGCAACTCGGCGAAGGCCTGATGCAACTTGGTGTCGATGCTGTTGAACTGGTCGGCATGGCGCGGCAGGGTACCGCGCTCGATGCACTGCTCCAGCCAGCCCCACTGGAACGCCGCTGCTTCGTAAAGGCTGGTCGGGGTGTCGTAGTTGAGCTCCAGCAGTTTTGCCGGACCGTTGCCGCTGTAGGAAAAGTCCATGCGTCCGTACAGATGCGGATGACCTTCCAGCCAGGAAGTGCGGATCATGTCGTAGTACGACGCCGGGATGCTCAGGCGATCCAGCAGCTCCTCGCTGTGCACGACGCGGTCGACCAAGTCCATGCACATCTCATGCAGTTCGGTGGTCGGGTCCTCCAGATCGTTTTCGATCTGCGCGAGCGTGAACTGGTAGTACGCGCGCTCGTCCCAGTAGGGTTCGTCGTCGATGGTGTGGAACATGAAGCCGAGGCTTTCCGCTGTCTGTTTCCAGTCGTGGCGCTCGGCGCAGTGGATCTTCTTCATCGTCAGCTGCTCGATCGACCGGAACTGCTGCTCCAGCCACCCCAACCGCTGCGGGCGCTGGACTGGCTGCCGAAGCCGCCGCGGGATGTCGAGGAGGCAACGTTTACCGGTTTGCTTTTACTGCTGTCGTAGTCCGGTTGACTGCGTGGCGCCGATTCGATTTTGCGGTACTGGGTCGAGGTGTCGTAGGTCTGCCGCGTATCGCGGTCGCGGTAAACCGTGCGGTTCGCGTTGTTGCTCGTCGCATTGCCGAACAACCAGCCGCTCAGCCAGCCATTACCACCGCCACCGCCGGAGTAGTGTGTGGTGGTCTGGGTCGCGTGGGTCGTTGTCGTGTCATCGGCCGGCATTGGCGCATCGGCAATGGCGTCGAGGTTCTGCACCGCATCGCCTTTCTGCGGCACTTTGAAACCGCCGAGTTTCGGCACGAAGCGGCCATCGGAATTTTTCTGACACCAGTTGGCGGCGAAATCATCGTCGCATTTGGTCTTGTCGTCGTACGCCGGGGCGATGCGCCGGTGTTCGGTGAGTGCCGCCACATAGGCGTTCGAGCAGACCTCGGCGGCCACTTCGGCATCGACGCATTGTTCGACGCTCTGGAAGTTACGCGGCTGATCCACCGCCGCCGCTTCGCCGGTAATGGCCATGGCCACCGACGCCGCGAGGGACAACTGAACGTATTTGCTTCGTTTCATCTAAGGCTTCCTGCCGATCAGTTGGACGGTGTCATGCACGCCGCGTTGAGCATGCCGACGCTGATCGCCACAGCGGCCACGTAGATGCCGGAGGCAATTTCACCGTTGGCGATGCGCTGGGATGTGCCCTTGAGCACCAGAGTCGTGGCGAGAAACGCCAACAGTTGCACCACCGCTGCAATCACCGCCCAGAGCACGAAGTCGAGGACGTTGACCGAAAAGGCGATCACGTTGCTGGCGGGAATGGCGAAACCAATGATTGCGCCGGCCAGTGCGATCGCGGCGGCGGTGTTGCCGGCGCGGATCAGCTCGAACTCTTTGTGCGGGGTGATGCGCGTGTAGACAAACTGAAACAGCATGAACAGCAGCACGGCGCCGATCAGGTAAACGACGAAACCGGTCAAAGCGGTCTTGTTCAGGGAAACGGCCAGCACTTCCAGCATGAAAAACTTCCTTTGTTAAATGGCGCTCAGGTCAGTCGTGTACAGCGAAATGCCCAGCGACGTGCTCAGGCTGACGGTGCCTTCTTCGTCCTGTTCAACGGAGAACAGCAACAGCTCGCGGCGATCGGTCAGGCCGGTCTCGCGGGCATAAAGCATCGAATGGTGCCGGATGGTGTAGCTCTCGTCCGGATTGACCACCTGCTCGGTCAACGGCACCAGTTCGGTCTGACCTTGCTCGGTGCCCCACTCACGGGTGTATTCGATCCCCTCGTGGGTGTAGGTCGGCAGGCCGATCAAACTGTTGGGGCCGGCGAGGCGCTGCAGTTCGGCGTCGGTGTTGACGGTCACGTAACTGAGGTAATTGAACAGGATGACCGATTCGATCTGATCGTCGCCGGTGACGTGGATTTGCAACCAGAAATCTTCGTCATTCATGTAGTAGCGACGCAGCTTGTTGGATTGGCCGAGGTCGACCCAGCCGGCGCTCCAGATCGCCTGATCGACAGGTACGCGTACGGAGCTTGAGCCATCGAGCAACAACGTCAGGGTCGAATCGAACCTGACCCCTTTGCCTTGCGCCATGCCGAGTGGTCCATCGGCGACGGGTGGCGCTGGCGCAGCGGTGGTGCCCAGCAAGTCTTTAAACCATCCCATGGGTACATTCCTTGAGGCGGGTGGAGTAGTCGTCGTAAAAAAGCGCCGCTAGTGTACCGGGCTGATCGACGAACGAGCAGAAGCAATTGCACGCCGCAAACCATGTAGGAGTGAGCCTGCTCGCGATGGCGGCGGTTCAGCCAACACGTTGGTTGAATGTTCCGGCCTCATCGCGAGCAGGCTCACTCCTACAGGGGTTTTGCGTAAACGCTTACTGAGCGGACTTCTGCTTCAGGCGCTCAAGGATCGCATTCGCGCTGCCTTCATTCGGCGTGATCCCGGCGTCGCGCAGTTTGCGCTCCAGGTCGTTACCGGTCGACGCATCCGCCAACTCATCCGCCGCGCTCAGCTCGGCAGCTCGTTGCTGTTGTTTGGCTTGCAGACGGTTGAGGGTGCTGACTGCCGTTTCCAGTTTGCCGTTAGCACCGCCGCTGGCGATGGAGGCGCTGACCTGAGCTTTCTGCACGCTGTCGCGGGCCTTGGCCATGTCCACTTGCTGGCGCAGGCTCTTGATCCGCGCTTCGGCCTTGTTGATGTCCTTGCGCATGTTTTCGGCGTAAGTGCCAAATTCGTCGCTCAGCTTTTTCTCGGCATCGAGATCGTTGGTCAGGGTCGAAATCGCTTCGGCGACTTCCAGCGCCAGGTCTTCACGGCCGGCGTTCAGGGCGGCAACAGCCTTGGCTTCCAGATCCTTGATCTTGGCGTCGTACTCGCTCACGCGATCGGCGGCCAGTTTGTGCTTGGCCATGATGGTGACCAGTTCGCGACGGGCGTTCGACAGCGCGGTGTCGGCGTCACGGATTTCCTGGTCGAGGATGCGCAGGGCCTGTTGATCGACGATGGCTTCGCCGACTTCGCTGGCGCCGCCGCGCAGCGCGGTGAACAACTTGCTCCAGATGGACTGAGTCATTGGATATTCCCTGTGGATTACTTGAAGAAGTGTTCGAAGGCTTCGCTGGCGCGCTGCACGTTGTCGACCAGGGTTTTCACCTCGGTGACGACGTTGGTCAGGCTTGAGTCGGCACTGAGGGCGCCAAACATGTTGTAGACGGTCTGCCCGTTGGGCATCGACTCGATGCCAATGGATGACAGCGGGAACATTTCCCGGCTGCGCAGCACTGCATCGTTGAAGGCGTGCACGTCGGTGATCGATTCGATGTCCACCAGCACGGTGTCGACGATGATCTGCGCGCCGGCCAGGGCGATGTGAATCGGCAGACCGCCGAATTCGTTCATTTCCAGCTTGAGGCTGGGTTCGGAGCTCTGGATCAGCGACAGCGTGATCTCCTGCGAAGCCACCTCGTCCAGTGCCTTGAGGGCGTTGAAGAGGCTATCGATGTTCCAGTTGTTGCCTGCGCTCATGTAATTCTCCGACATGAATGAGCCAGCCAGAATCGGTTGGCGTAGCTGTTGCTCCATTTGCTTGAGCACGCTTCGGTTTTCCGGAAGCACCCAAGTTTCGTGTTTCACATAACCGGCGGCGGCCAGGCCCGCGCGCATCTGCTTCATATAAAAGCTCGATGGTTTTTTCGCGGACGGTTTCGAGCGCTCTCCCTTCGGGCTCCCTGACTTAGTCGCGGGGGAGGGGCTTTTCATGGCAGTGACTCCGTTATGAACATCTCACGCGTGAGGCACACTACAACCAATTCAAAATGCCATCAATGGCTCACGCGTGAGATTTTATCGGCCCACGCAAAACGCCCGCGAGGTTGCGGGCGCAGGATTTTGCAAAGTATTTGCGGGGCGCTTAGCGCTGGAGAAACTCGTCGGTGGAGACCACGTTGGCATAGGCGAATCCCAGTGCCGACATGAACGCCGCGTGGACATGGTCTGCCGGTACGGTCAAACCGTTGAACTCCAAGTCACGGCTGGCGCAGGCATCGTGAATCACCGTGACGGCATAACCCAGATCCGCCGCCGCACGGGTGATGCCGTCGACGCACATGTGGCTCATGCTGCCGACCACCACCAGTTCCTTGATGGCTTTTTCGTCAAGGATCGACTGCAATTCGGTTTCGCGGAACGCGTTGACGAAATGCTTGAGCACCACGGGCTCGTCGGCGCGGTTCAGCACTTTGCGATGCAGCTTGGCGCCGTCAGAGCCCGGGGTGAAGAACGGTGCGTCCGCTGAAGTGAATTCGTGGCGGATGTGGATCACCGAATCACCCGCATCACGGAAGGCCGCGATCAGTCGCGCGGCGTTGTCGGCGGCGGCGTCCGCACCGACCAGCGGCCACTTGCCTTGGGGGAAGTAGTCGTTCTGGATATCGACTACGATGAGCGCTTGCTGGGCCATGGGTGTGTCCTCGTGAGTTGGCTGGAAGTGGCTTCAGTATTGGCGCTGCCGGTTAATACGAGGATTGGCCGCACCGACAATAGACAGGGGAAAACTGACAATGGGCGCAGAAAAGGCCGCCGGCGCACCTGCCATTAGCGAACTGGGCGTGTTGATCTATCCCGGTGCGCAGATGGCGGCGGTGCATGGCCTGACCGACCTGTTCGCGGTGGCCAACCGGATCGCCGCCGAACATCAGTCGGCGCAGTTGCCGTTGCTACGCGTCAGTCACTGGCAGGTTGAAGGCGATCAGGCGCCGCAGCGGGTTTTCGACAGCGGCCCGGGTGGTGAAGGTGCTTTGCTGGCGGTACTGATTCCGCCGTCGATCGGCGGGTTTTCTGCAGCACAGATGCCCACCGGTTTATTGCAGTGGCTGCGTGATCAACACGCTCGCGGTGCCACCCTCGGTGGCGTCTGCGTGGGTTCGCTGCTGCTGGCCGAAAGCGGTTTGCTCGACGGCCGCAGCGCCACCACGCACTGGACGTCGGCCAAAGCCTTCGCCGAGCGCTATCCGAAGATCAGACTCAAGGCCGATACGCCGATTGTCGATGACGGGGATCTGATCACCACAGCCGGGTTGATGGCCTGGTCGGAACTGGGGCTGCGTCTGGTCGATCGTCTGCTCGGGCCGAGCATCGCCACCGGCACCGCGCGGTTTCTCGTGGTCGAACACAGCGACAGCGCCAGTGCCTGCGGCAGTAACTTTGCGCCGATCCTCAGCCATGGCGATGCGCCGATTCTCAAGGTTCAGCATTGGTTGCAGGGTACCGGCGCTACGGAGGTTTCGCTAACCACGATGGCCGAGCGGGCGGGGTTGGAGGAACGTACATTCCTGCGCCGGTTTCGCGCGGCAACCGGGTTGAAACCGACCGAATACTGCCAGCACCTGCGCGTGGGCAAGGCGCGGGAAATGCTCGAATTTACCAACGGCACGATTGATCACATTGCGTGGACGGTGGGGTATCAGGACCCGGGGGCGTTTCGTGCAATCTTCAAGAAAGTCACGGGCCTGGCGCCGAGTGAGTATCGCGCACGTTTTGGTTCAACGCGGTAACCCGACTCACTAAATACCTGTGGGAGCTGGCCCGCCAGAGATTGGCTTTTTGAGAGTAGACACATCGGTGGCTGATACACCGCTATCGCTGGCAAGCCAGCTCCCACAGGGTTTTGTGTGATGCCGTGGGTCGTGCAATTTGCCGGGATTTTATAGGGGGTCGTGCAGATTGAAACGGGCGCGGTGCCATCACGATTTCGGCAAGCAGTTGATTCACTGGCATTTTCCCCTGCTGCACCGTTGGCCTGATCTCTGCACCCCTTTCCACTACATTCACGCGTCGATGTAAGGGGAAACGCATGACCCCGATACCGAGCAAAAAACAAGTCGTCGCCCATTCGGTACGCGCCACCGCGCCCCAGCATGAAGTGCAGACCAACAAGGCGCTGGCCCGTTGGCTGGCGCAGATTCTCGGGCTCAAATTTGGCGGCAGTTACGACGCTGAAAAACATCGTGGCCGTGACCTCTATCTGTTGCCGACGCAGACCATTGTCGGCGCCGCCAAGGCTCACGAACTAGGCATCAAAGGCCCGGATGATCTGTGGGGCGGCTACGTCGAGCACGATTTCATCTGCACCAAAGCCATCAGCCATGGTTTGCGCAGTCATCTGGCTCACGCACCGAAAGGCTGGTCGCCACTGTTTTCCGAACGCGTGCGTAACGTCGTTCTCGACGGTCTCAGCGTGTTTTCCCTCGAGGATGCGCGGCCCGCCGCTGAGCATTTGCTGTACAGCGGACCGATTCGATTGAAGCCGATTCACGCCTGCGCCGGTCGCGGTCAGGAAGTGATCAAAAGCCTCGACGCCTTCGACGAAATCCTCGCCCGCCCCGAAGCTCAAGCGCTGTTCAGCGAAGGCGTGGTGCTGGAGCAGGACCTGAGCGAGGTCATCACCCACAGCGTCGGCCAGTCATTCATCGGCGATAAAGTGCTGAGCTACTGCGGTGATCAATACTTGACCCAGGACGCTCACGGTGAAGACGTCTACGGCGGCTCGAACCTGCTGGTGGTGCAGGGCGGCTACGAGGATTTGCTGACACTGGAGCTGCCTGATCCTGTGCGCCTGGCCATCGAACAGGCGCAGGTTTTCGACAGCGCCGCCGATGAAGCCTACCCGCGCTTCTACGCCTCGCGCCGCAACTACGACATCGCTCAGGGGCTGGACAGCAATGGCCAAACCCGCAGCGGCGTGCTCGAACAATCCTGGCGCATGGGCGGCGCCAGCAGCGCCGAAGTGGCGGCGCTGCAAAGTTTCGTCAACGACCCGACGATGCGCGCGATACGCGTGTCTTCGGTGGAAACCTATATTGATCAGCCGCTGCCGGCGGACGCCATCGAGGTGTATCGCGGCCCGGCCGAGAACAGCGAATTTCTCCTTAAGTACGTAACGGTCAAATCCTATGACGGCTAGAAGCGAAAGCATTCAAATCGACATTGATGACGAGCAGATGAGCGGGACATTTCTCAGTCCCAAATCCAAGGTGCCGGGAGTGTTGTTTGTCCACGGTTGGGGCGGTAGCCAGGAGCGTGATCTTGAGCGGGCCAAAGGTATTGCCGGCCTGGGTTGTGTGTGCCTGACCTTCGATTTGCGCGGGCACACGGGCGGCACCGGGATTCCACTGACGCGGGTAACGCGTGAGGACAATCTGCGCGATCTTCTGGCAGCGTACGATCGCTTGCTTTCGCACCCGGCGCTGGATACCTCCGCGATTGCAGTGGTCGGTACCAGTTACGGCGGCTATCTGGCTTCGATCCTCACCTCCTTACGCCCGGTGCGCTGGCTGGCGCTGCGAGTCCCGGCGTTGTACCGCGACGAGCAATGGCACACCCCCAAGCGTGATCTGGACAAGGCTGATTTGCGTGATTATCGCGGCACCTTGGTACGTGCCGACAGCAATCGGGCGCTGCACGCATGTTCGCAATTCACCGGAGACGTGTTGCTGGTGGAGTCGGAAACCGACGCTTACGTGCCTCACGCGACGATCATGAGTTACCGCGCGGCATGTCAGCAGACTCACTCGCTGACGCACCGGATCATTGATGGCGCGGATCATGCGTTGAGCGACCCGGTTTCGCAGCAGGCATATACGTCGATTCTGGTGGACTGGATTACCGAGATGGTCGTGGGTGAGCGGTTGAGCATCATCCAGTCTTCATAGGTTGTGTTGTTCTTCCTGACGCTATCGCTGGCAAGCCAGCTCCCACAGGGAAATTCATTCCAATGTGGGAACTGGCTTGCCAGCGAAGGTGCCTTCAGCCTCAACAATCCACAGGAAAATGCATTCCATTGTGGGAGCTGGCTTGCCAGCGATGGTGCCTTCAGCCTCAACAATCCACAGGGAAATTCATTCCAATGTGGGAGCTGGCTTGCCAGCGATGGTGCCTTCAGCCTCAACAATCCACAGGAAAATGCATTCCATTGTGGGAGCTGGCTTGCCAGCGATGGTGCCATCAGCCTCAACAATCCACAGGGAAATGCATTCCAAATGTGGGAGCTGGCTTGCCAGCGATGGTGCCTTCAGCCTCAACAATCCACAGGAAAATGCATTCCAATATGGGAACTGGCTTGCCAGCGATGGTGCCATCAGCCTCTACAAGAATGTCAGGAAGGTTTCTTTTCGATCCGCAGCGACTTGGCCTTCGCCTCCACCAGCAGATACATCACCAGCGTAATCAGTAACGGCAGCAGAAAATAAATCGCCCGATACGCCAGTAACCCCGCCACCAGACTGCCCCGCGACGCCTCATGTTGCAGCAGCGCCACAAACACCGCTTCCAGTACCCCGAGCCCCGCCGGAATATGGGTGATGACCCCGGCAATCGCACTGATCAACAACACCCCAAGCACCAACGGATAGTCGAGTTTGCTCGGCAGCAACGTGAAAATCACCGCGGCCATCAGCGACCAGTTCAACGCGCCCAGCAGCAACTGCAACACCGCCATGCGCAGCGATGGCAGGTTGATTTCCACGCCACGAATCGACCATTCACGGCGCTTGGAAAATTGGCACGCCGCGAGATACCCGGCGCTGATCAGCAGCAACAGCACACCGATGCCTTGCAACGCTGTGGTGCTGATTTTCCAGCCCGGCGGCATGCTCACCAATCCGCTGCTGAACACCACGCCGGCGATGGTCATGTAGCCAAACCAGTTGGTCGCCAGGCTCAGGCCGAGAATCTTGGCGATGTTGCTTTTGCTTACGCCGAGGCGCGAATACAGCCGGTAACGCATGGCGATGCCGCCGACCCAGGCGCTGAGATTGAGGTTGAACGCGTAGCTGATGATCCCCACCGGCAGGATCTGTTTCCAGGTCAGGTCCTGGCGGATGTAAGTACGGCCGATCAGGTCGAAACTGGCGTAAGTCAGAAAACTCAGCAACGTCACGCTGGCGGCGATGATCAGCGTGCGCACTTTGAAGTCAGCGAGGGTCTGCAACACTTCGGCCCATTCGATGCGGCGGGCGAACATTGTCAGCAGCACGATCAACGCGAGAAAAAACAGCACCGTCAGCGGACGCTTCCATTTACTCCAGTGTGAGTGAGTGGCTGACGCTGATTGCTGATGCGGATGGGCTTCAGAACGGCTCATGAGCGATTACCTCGAAACGGCTTGAGCCTCGGTTTGTGCGCAGGCAGCCAACCGGCCATCGCCGGAAAATGCCGCAAAAAGTGGAACACCAGAAAACCCACGGTCATGTGCCAGACCCGCCCGCGCGGCGACTTGCTGGCGTCCATGGCTTTGCAGTGATTCTGGCTGAGGTCTTCGAGGCATCGGAACAGTTCCTGATTGAACGCGCGGTCGCGGATCAGCACGTTGGCTTCGAGGTTCAACGACAGGCTCAGCGGGTCGAGATTGCTCGAGCCGACGGTGCTCCATTCCTCGTCCACCAACGCGACTTTGCCGTGTAACGGCCGCTGGCAGTATTCATGGATCTGCACGCCGGCCTTGAGCAGATAGTCGTAGGTCATGCGCGCCGCGAGTTTCGCCACCAGCATGTCCGGCTGACCTTGCAGGATCAGCCGCACCTCGACGCCGCGCCGTGCGGCGTTGCGGATTTCACGCAGCAGGCGAT
This sequence comes from Pseudomonas sp. NPDC087817, assembly GCF_044742875.1. Classification (NCBI taxonomy): domain Bacteria; kingdom Pseudomonadati; phylum Pseudomonadota; class Gammaproteobacteria; order Pseudomonadales; family Pseudomonadaceae; genus Pseudomonas; species Pseudomonas sp. NPDC087817. Next base: position 20,078 of record NZ_JBIUVJ010000049.1, on the reverse strand, counting down.
AGCCGGGGAAAAAGTAGGCGTTGGCAATGACCACCCGGCGCTTGGCGCGGCGCAGGACCTGCAAATACACCTCTTCGATATCGCTGCGGTGCTGGTCGTTATCGCGAAACACCAGTCGTACCTGGCCGTCGTGTTCAGTGAAGGCCATATCTGCGCGGCGCTGGCGCCGGCGCTGCCACCAGAACCGCGCTCGTCCGGGGCGACCGCTTTGCAGCAGGGCAAAATGATGGATGTCGGCCACCGCCGGTCCCTGGATTTCGACCGCGTAATCCTGCTTGGCTTCCGGGCCAAAATCCAACAAGTGATCGCCGGAAAAATTGATCCCGCCAATGAACGCGATCAAGCCGTCGACCACCACGATCTTGCGGTGCAAACGGCGGAACCAGTTAGTGCGAAAGCCCAGGTGTTTGGGGGCCGGATCGAAGATTTGCAGGTGTACGCCGGCATCGCTCAGCGCCGAGAGATAACCGCTGGTGAGTTCGCCACAACCGAAGCCATCGAGGCTGACGGTGGTGCGCACACCACGTTGCGCGGCATCGATCAGAATCTCCTGTAGTTCGGCGCCGACCTTGTCTTCGAAAACGATGAAGGTCTCGAGCAGGATTTCACTCTTCGCCGCCCGCATCGCTTCGAACACTCGCGGGAAATATTCCTCGCCGTTTTCCAACAGTTCGACGCGGTTGTTGCCCTGCCAGTGGTACTCGACATCGACCTGACCGGGCTCGCGGATCGGCGGATTGATGCTGATCGGTTCCACGGCGGACTTCTCCAGCGGTGCGCTGCTCATAGTTCGATCTCCACCGATAGCGGTACGTGGTCGGAAAGGTGTGACCAGGGCCGGTTCGCCAGGACTTTCGGCTGGCGGGCCTTGAGGTTGCGCACGTAGATGCGGTCCAGCCGTAGCGCGGGCAGCCGTGCCGGAAAACTTCGCGCCGGTTTGCCGTGATGCTCGGCGAATACTTCGCGCAGACCACAAGGTTTGAGCAATTCGCTGGCACGCTGGCGCCAATCATTGAAATCGCCGGCGACAATCACCGGCGCGTCGTCCGGCAATTCGGCGAGGCGTTGCATGAGCAAGCCGAGCTGCGCGTTGCGGTGGCTTTCACGCAGGCCCAGATGCACGCAGATCGCATGGACCTCGACGCCGTCACCGGGCAGGCGCAGCACGCAATGCAACAAGCCGCGATTCTCGTGGCCGCTGATCGACACATCGAGGTTGTCGTGACGGATGATCTGGAATTTCGACAGCAGCGCATTGCCGTGGTCACCCTCCGGGTACACCGCGTTGCGCCCGTAGGCGAACTGCGGCCAGAGGCTGTCGGCGAGGAATTCGTATTGCGGCATCTTTGGCCAGTTGTCGTAACGCTGGGGATGGTGCTCGTGGGTGCCATGGACTTCCTGCAGAAACACCACGTCGGCGGCTACGCTGCGCACTGCTTCGCGCAACTCCGGCAGAATGAAACGCCGGTTCAGTGCAGTGAAACCCTTGTGGGTGTTGACCGTCAGCACGGTGAAACAGCGCACGGATGACGCGACCTCGGCACCTTCGTCAGTGAAACCGACCGGCTCTGGAATACTCATGCCAGCACCCCTTCGCCGGCGGGTTCGCCGGAGGTGGTGGCGAGTCCTCCATCGAGGTCGAAACGATGCAGCAGATCACGTGCGTCGTACGGCGCGCGGACTTTGATGTCGTTGTCGAAATAGCAAAATACTTCGCGGGATTTTCGCGCCCGGGGTTTTACCCGTGGTGCGATCAAGTGCGCGTCTTTCGGTTGCTGGCCGTGGTGCCAGGCGTCGATCCGCTCTTCCCAGCGTTTGAGCGCGGGGGCGGTGTAGCCGCTGGCGTACAGTTCTTCGGCACCGTGCAGGCGCAGGTAGACGAAATCGCTGGTCACGTCCTCGCGGTACGGCCACTTGCCGCCGGTGTCGGCGATCACCAGTGCGGTGTTGTAGCGTTTCAACATGCGCACGAAGTCAGGGTCGATGAAGCTGTCGTTACGGATTTCCACGGCATGGCGCAGTGGTTTTTTGCGCCAGGCTTTCATGCTGGCGTGGCCATGCAGATGGGAATCGTGCTGACGGGCAAGGGCGGCAGCCGCCTCGGTGTCGTGGGGCAGCAGGGCGAGGAAATGTTCGAAGCGTTCGGCGTCGAATTTGAAGTTGGGCGGGAATTGCCAAAGGATCGGGCCAAGCTTTTCCTTCAACTCCAGCACCCCGGAGGCGAAGAAATTCGCCAGCGGTTTTTCGATCTCGCGCAAGCGGCGAATGTGGGTAATGAAACGCGGCGCCTTGACGCTGAAAACGAAGTCATCGGGCGTTTCGACGTACCACTGCGCATAGCGTTCGGGCCGTTGCAGGGCGTAGAACGATCCATTGATTTCGATGCTGTTGACGGCCCGCGAGGCGAACTGCAATTCGCGCTTTTGCGCCAGTCCTTTCGGGTAGAAATCCCCGCGCCACGGAGCGTAGCGCCAGCCGGAAATACCGATGTGAATCGTTGCCATGCCGCCCTCCCGTTGAAAGTCCTCGTACAGCCTCTGTCTGCTGATGACTGCGCACGGTTCGGGAAAGTTTCGACGGCGTTACGGACGGTGCATTCTTGAAAACACCGCAAAAGCCCCTGCACATGGGATTTTTTTTGAATCAGTGACCAGCGCTGAGGGGCAGCGCGAGCAAGGCAATGGGCATGACGGCACTCCGGTAGAGGTTTCGATGGAGCGCAGTGTCGGGGTTTGGGTTGTGCGGAAAAATACGGGGATGGGCATTTGATATTTGTCTTGAGCGCAAATATCCCAATGCCAGATGACTGTCATTGTTGAAATCATCATCTTGGAGAGAGCCTTTGTGGCTAGGGGATTTATCCCCGATCGGCTGCGCAGCATTCGCAAACCAGCCAACTCGCTCTAGCTGGAAAAAGGGATTTCAGGCTTGGGGCCGCTTCGCAGCCTATCGGGGATAAATCCCCTCGCCACAGGGGAAGGTTTCAAAAAAATGGCATTCAGAGGGCTTACTGTGGGTTCAGTGGGTTATTGAGGCAAAAACCGAACTTGTCCGCCATTCACCGATCAGTTCCTTACACGTTCAGCCAACGGGAGATCGGAGTTTTGATCAAGTTCAGGATCGCCATTCTGCTGGGAGCATTGTTGTTTCTAGGTGCCAACGAACTCGAAGCCGCCGCGCTGCCGGGCGTTCCGGCCGCTGCTGAAGAGCCGGCCAAACCCGAGCCCCTCGTGCAGGGCGGCCTGCTCGGCGCCATCAGTTCGAGCATTGACGACGTCCAGGACAAACTCGATCTCAACGAGCATCTGGTCGACGCCTGGCGCCTGCGCGCCGATCGTGCGGCGGACGAAGTCGACAAACTGGTCAATCAACCCTCGAACCGCTCGGGCTGGAGCGTCGCCGGGGATTTCCTGACGCTGTCCGGGGTGTGGCTGGGCGCCTTTGCGCTGTTGACCGTACTCGGCAGTCTGTCTGCCAAACGCCTGCGCGAGAGCCGCTGGTTTCGCACCCGTCAGCGCAGTCAGGACCTGCTCGGTTATTTGCTGCCGTACACCGTGCCGGCGCTGATCTGCCTGCCGCTGACCCTGTACGTCAGCCATTTTCTGCAAGCTTCGGTGGGGCGTGCGCTGGCGCTATGCCTGGCCTACGCCACCAGCAGCGGCATCTTTTCCACCTCGATGTTGTTGTGCGTGGTGGTGATGTTCAACGTCGGCCACAAACGCCCGGCGGCGAAGATCATTCGTGACTACTGCCCGCGCCCGCTTTTCCTGATCGGCTTCCTCGCCGCCCTCAGCGACGCACTGACCAGCCCGCAGATCGCCCGGCAACTGGGCGGCAACATCACCAGCAGCATCGCGGTGTTCACCGGGTTGATCGCTTCGATCATCTTCGGTTTGCTGGTGATTCGCCTGCGCCGTCCGGTGGCGCATCTGATCCGCAACCGGCCTTTGAGCCAGCGGTTGAAACAACCGTCATTGCAGGAGTCGCTGCGGATTTTTTCCGGGCTTTGGTACTGGCCGATTGTATTGATGGTGCTGGTCTCGGCGGTCAATCTGATCGGCATTGGCGAGGACAATCAAAAGGCCCTGCGCTGCGCGTTGTTCACCACGGTGCTGTTGATCGGCACGGTGTTTCTCAGCACCATCCTGCAGCACCTGTTCAAGTCGCGAAAAGCCGAGGCGTTACAACGCAGCAGCGCCTACAAGGAGCGCTTTCTCAGCCTGTTGCACGCGTTGCTGCGGATCGTTATCGCGATTGCCTTCATCGATATCCTCGGGCGGATCTGGGGCGTATCGCTGCTCGATTTCGCCCAGAGCAGCACGGTCGGGCGGGCAATCAGTAACGCCTTGAGCAGCATCGGCCTGATCTTTCTGGTGACGTGGTTGTTGTGGGTGGTGCTCGACACGGCGATTCAGGAAGCCCTGAAACCGCCACTCAGTAAACGCGCCGCGCGCCAGCCCAGCACTCGGGTGAAAACCATCCTGCCGCTGCTGCGCAATGCGATCAAAATCATTCTCGTGGTGATCTGCGCGATCACCACCATGGCCAATCTGGGGATCAACGTCGCGCCGCTGTTGGCCGGTGCCGGGGTGGTCGGTCTGGCCATCGGCTTCGGCTCACAGCAACTGGTGCAGGACGTGATCACCGGTCTGTTCATCATCATTGAAGACACCTTGTCGATCGGCGACTGGGTGGTGCTCGATTCCGGACATGCCGGCACGGTGGAAGGGCTGACCATCCGCACCCTGCGTCTGCGTGACGGCAAGGGTTTTGTGCACTCGGTGCCGTTCGGCCAGATCAAGGCTGTCACCAATCAATCGCGGCAATTCGCCTATGCGTTTTTCTCGGTGCAGTTCACCTATGACACGGATGTCGACAAGGCTATCGAATTGATCCGCGAGACCGGTGATTCGATCCGCGAAGACCCGTTCCTCAAGTACAACCTGCAAGGGCCGCTGGATGTGTTTGGCGTGGACAAGATGGATCTGAACGGCGTGGTACTGACGGCGCAGTTCCGTACGGTGTCGGGCGGGCAGTATGCGGTGAGTCGTGCGTTCAACCAGCGGTTGAAGAAGCTTGTGGATAACAACCCGACGGTGCATTTTGCGCAGACTTATCCACAGCAGGTTTTGTTGCCGAAGCGGCAGCCGCAGGAGGTAATCGCGACCGAGTTGCCGCAGGAGTCGCGGACTTGACTGGGGGATTTGTGGTGTGAGTGCTGGCCCTATCGCTGGCAAGCCAGCTCCCACAGGGTACCGGGTGATGCTGGAATAGAAGGCACACCACAAATCACTGTGGGAGCTGCGGTGCGACGATTCGACTTGCCAGCGATGAGGCCAGAACAACCAACCTCAATGCCGGATAAGTCTGCTGCGCATCTGTTCCATCGAGATCTGATCCAGTTCCAGCCAAAACTGTGGTTTGCCGGCAATCACCGCCGCCGCTGGCAACCCATCCCGATACACCAACCGATTGCTCGCCAGCGCCGGCACTTTCACCCCCGGCAACAACGTCCCGGCCAGGTTCAGCGGATCAACCCCGCACACCGCAATCAAACTCCCGTCGTGCGGCCGCCGCCGTACTTCACGCAGCAATGGAATCGCTTCGGGCAAGGCAAACTGTTCACCGGCCAAGCCACTGACAAACCGCCCGCCACGAATCTCGCCGCGTGCTTCCAGTCGATGAAAGGTACGCAGCAACTCACGCCAGCTCGGCAACCAGTCGGCCTCACGTTCCAGCAGGCGCCAGAACACCACGCCGTAGCGGCGCAGCAAAGTCATCGCGACATGGTCCAGAGTTTGATTGTTGTCCACAGCCTGCCCGCGCCGCAGCAAAGCCCAACGCCCGGCATCGTCCATGCCGCCGACAAACGCGCCGCGTCCGCGACGACTGCTACGCTGCTGGCGCTTGCTCGCCGGGGTGATCAGCGCGCGCAGGCCGGCGAAGCTGTCGGCATTCACCAACCCTGCGCCGACCAGTTCCTGCAAGGCGATTTCCAGTTCGCTGCGCAGCAGATGCGCCTCATGAATCAACTCATCGAAAAACAGTGCGCCGTGCTGACTCAATGCTTCGAACACCTTCTGGGTTTTCGGCGACAGTTCGCTGGCCGGCGTCTGTTCGGCCAGTGCACTCCATAACCCGACCTGGCTGCGCGGCAGCAGCACAATCGGCGTGCTGCGCAATGCCGTGCCGCTGACTTTCTGGCGGGCACTGAGGCGCGTCCACACCAGTTTGCCGCTGCGGCACAAATCATCCAGCCAGCTCGGCGAGTAGTCCTTCAGCCGCGCCGGGAGGATGTCGCTGTCCCACGCCGATGCGGCCGCCGCATAGCCTTCGAACTGACCGACAATTGCCGGCAGCACGGCGCTGCCCTGGCCTTGCGTGGCGGGGGCCAGATGCTGCCAGTCGAACAGAAACCGCATGAAGTCCTGCAACGCCACCGGCTCGATTTCCCGGCGCAGGCGCTTGACCGTGTAGCGATGAATCCGCGCCAGCAAGTGGCGCTCGCACCATTCTTCCACTGCCGATCCCGGCGTGAATTGACCGCGTAATACATAACCCTCGCGTTCCAGTTGCGCGAGGGCCTGATTGACCTGCGGTGTCGGCAACGCGAGTGGTTCGGCAATCGCGGCTAACGGCAGCGGACCGAAGGCGCCGAGTCGGGCGCGGATCACTTCAACCAATGCGTCATCGAACGTCCAGACCTCATCGAACCCGGGCAGTGCTTGTTGCGGCGGTTGCAGCGTGGCCTGTGGATAAAGCGCTTGCAGGCACGTCAGGCGCTCTCGGGCCAGCCACAACGAGCGAGGCTGTGGAAGTGTAGTGACTGTGAGGCCGTCTTCGCGAGCAGGCTCGCTCCCACAGTTGACTGTGTTCCAACTGGCGGAACGCGGTTGAATGTGGGAGCGAGCCTGCTCGCGAAGCTGTTCTTTTGCCGTTACTGGCGGAACGACCAAGTGGCAGGCGCGATCGCTCGCAGTCAACGTGTGGAGCCATTCGCGCCAGTGTTCGCCCGCCTGAACTTCACGGTCGCTGATGCAGGCAAGGCTCATCAGTGCTTCATGCATTTCATCGATGTTCGCGGGCGTCGGCCAGGCTTCTTCACGCACCGCGTTGATCGCGTCGGTATCCAGCGCACCCAGATCATCGGTGGATTGCGGATCGCTCCAGCGCCGGTTGATCACCGCTTGGGTGCGCCGTTCTTCCAGCGGCGCGTCATCGAGAAAGGTGTAGGGACGGGCGCTGAGAATCTCTGCCGCCAGCGGAGACGGTGCCGGCAGATCACGGCTGATCAAACGCACCTCGCCACGCTCCATGCGCCGTAGCAGATGGAGCCAGCCGTCGCTGTCCATCGCCTCGTGCAGGCAATCGTCGAGGGTCTGTTCCACCAGTGGATGTTCGGGGATTTCCCGCTCACCGGCGAGGTTTTCCAGGCAGGCGATCTGATCTGGAAACACACTGGCGATCAGGTCTTCACTCTTCATTCGCTGTAATTGCGGCGCGACTTTGCGCCCGCCGGTAAAACGCGGCAACGCCAGCGCCACGCCGGCATTCCAGCGCCAGCGCACGCCGAACAGCGGCGCATCAAGCACCGCTTGAATCAGGGTGTGCTCGGCGTTGTTGCTGTGCAGATAACGCCAGACATCATCAAGCTCGAAACTGTGACTGGTGGACAGCGACAGCACGATCGCATCTTCACTGGCCGCCGCCTGCAACTCGAAGTTGAAGATGCGGCAGAAACGCTTGCGCAGGGCCAGACCCCAGGCACGGTTGATGCGGCTGCCGAACGGCGAATGGATGATCAGTTGGGTACCGCCGGACTCGTCGAAAAACCGCTCCATCAGCAACGTGTCTTGCGAGGGCAGGGCGCCAAGGGTCTGGCGTGCGCGAGCGAGGTATTCGACCAGTTGTTCGGCGCTGGCGCGGTTGAGACCGAGGGTGTGGGTCAGCCAGTCGAGCGCCGGTTGCAGATTGCCGGGGCTGGCGCCGAGCAATTCGTCGAGCGTCGCTTGCAGGCGCGCCACCGCCGAGGACAGTTCATCGCTGCGCCCCGGCGCTTCGCCGAGCCAGAACGGAATGGTCGGTGGCTGACCTTGTGCATCCTCGACCCGCACCTTACCGGTTTCCACCCGCAGGATTCGGTAGGAGGTGTTGCCGAGCTGAAAAACATCGCCGGCGATGCTTTCCACCGCGAAGTCTTCATTGACGCTGCCGATGTTCAGGCCTTGGGGCTCGAGCATCACGCTGTAATCGGCGTTGTCCGGGATAGTGCCGCCGCTGGTCACCGCCGTCAGTTGCGAGCCGCGCCGGCCGCGCAAGGTGCGGCTGACCGCGTCGCGATGCAGGTAAGCGCTGCGAATGCCCTGACGGCCGTTGTAGCCCTCGGCGAGCATCGCCAGCAGGGCCTGATAGTGTTTTTCGTCGAGATCGCGATAAGGCGAGGCTTTGCGGAACATCGCCAGCAGCGCGTCTTCCGGCCATTCCTGGCAACTGACTTCGGCGATGATCTGCTGCGCCAACACGTCCAGCGGTGCTTCGGGGATGTGCAGGGTGTCGAGTTCGCCACGGCGCACGCAGTCGAGCAGGGCGGCGCACTCGATCAGGTCGTCACGGGTGGTGGCGAACAAGCGCCCCTTGGGCGTACCGCCGACCTGGTGGCCGGAGCGCCCGACCCGTTGCAGAAATCCGGCGATGGAGCGCGGCGAGGCGATTTGGCAGACCAGGTCGACTTCGCCGATATCGATACCCAGTTCCAGTGACGCGGTGGCGATCAGCACTTGCAGTTCGCCACGCTTGAGCCGCTGTTCGGCGTCGAGACGAAATTCCTTGGCCAGACTGCCGTGGTGCGCCGCCACCGCGTGTTTGCCGAGACGCTCGCTGAGGTGGCGGCTCAGGCGTTCGGCGAGGCGGCGGGTGTTGACGAAAATCAGCGTGGTGCGGTGTTCGCGGGCAAGTTCGGCGAGGCGCTCGTAAACCAGCTCCCAGACATCGTTGGCCATGACCGCCGACAACGGCACGGGCGGTACTTCGATCCCCAGATCCCGTGGGCGCGCATGGCCGATGTCGATGATTTCGCAGGGGCGATCGCTGCCGACGAGGAATTGCGCCACGGCAGCCACCGGTTTCTGCGTGGCGGACAGGCCGATGCGGGTCAGCGGTTCGGCGCACAGCGCTTGCAGCCGCTCCAGGCTCAAGGCCAGATGACTGCCGCGCTTGCCGGCGGCCATCGCGTGGATTTCGTCGATGATCACCGTGCGCGTGGTGCCGAGCATTTTCCGGCCTGATTCTGAACCAAGCAGCACGTAGAGCGATTCCGGGGTGGTCACCAGAATGTGCGGAGCGGTCTTGCGCATGGCGGCGCGTTCTTTTTGCGGGGTGTCGCCGGTGCGCACGGCGGTAGTGATGTGCAGTTCCGGCAGGTTCATCTGGCGCAGTTGCTCGGTGATCCCGGCCAGCGGATTTTGCAGGTTGATGCGAATGTCGTTGGACAGCGCCTTGAGCGGCGAGACATAGACCACCAGGGTCTCATCGGGCAGTCCGTCAGGGTTTGCCAGGCCCCGGTGGACGAGATCGTCGAGCACGGCGAGGAATGCGGTGAGGGTTTTGCCCGAACCGGTCGGTGCGGCAATCAGCGTCGAGCGGCGCTGGCGGATCAGCGGCCATGCGCGGGCCTGGGCGGCGGTGACCGTCGGGAAAGTGCTGCTGAACCAGGCGCTGACGGCGGGGTGAAAGCCTGCCAGCGCCGCGTCCGTGGGAAGGGGCAGATTCATGGGACAAGTTATGCGGGTGAGGGCGGGAAGATGCAAGTACCGCTGGGATCTCCACTGGCCATCACGGCCTCATCGCTGGCAAGCCAGCTCCCACAGGGTTGGCGCTGTACACAAATCCTGTGGGAGCTGGCTTGCCAGCGATGGGGCCAATAGCCACAGCATAAATCAGGGGATCTACACTTTACGGATGACGGTTGCGCACTAAACCCGCAAAATGCAACGATTCCGGCAATTATCGACGACGGTTCCACAAGTCCCGTCGTCAAAGCCATCGTTCCTATCAGACTGGGCCTGCTGACTTTATGCGAATGCGCCTTATGTTACTGGGCGGCGGAAATGCCCTTGGGCAGGCGCTGATTCGCCTCGGTGCGGAGGAAGACATCGGTTTCCTCGCCCCCCGCCCGCCCGAAGACGGCTGGGATGCCGCGAGCCTGACGCAACTTCTCGACGATACTCGTCCCGATGCGTTGATCAATCTCGCCTACTATTTCGACTGGTTTCAGGCCGAGACGGTCAGCGAAAGCCGCATGGCCGGGCAGGAACGCGCCATCGAGCGGCTCGCCGAACTGTGCCAGCACCACAATATCGTCCTCGTGCAACCGTCCAGTTATCGGGTGTTCGACGGTTCGCGTGCCACTGCATACAGCGAAAAAGACGAACCGGTGCCACTGGGCCTGCGCGGTCAGGCGTTGTGGCGGATCGAACAAAGCGTGCGCGCGACCTGCCCGCAGCACGTTCTGTTGCGTTTCGGCTGGCTGCTCGATGACAGCCCTGATGGCACCCTCGGACGTTTCCTCGCCCGTGCCGAGCAACCGGAAGAATTGCTTCTGGCCGACGACCGCCGGGGCAATCCGACCCCGGTCGACGACGCCGCACGGGTGATTATTTCGGTGCTCAAGCAACTCGATTGCGCGGCGCCGCTGTGGGGTACGTATCATTACGCCGGCCACGAGGCGACCACCCCGCTGGCGCTGGGCCAGGCGATTCTGACCGAAGCCCGCAGCCTGCATGCGCTGGCCATCGAAGCACCCACCGCGCAGGCTCACGCCGCGCGCCCTGACGCAGCCGAGGAACCGCAACACGCGGTGCTCGCCTGCAAAAAAATTCTACACACTTTCGGGATCAAGCCGCGCGCCTGGCGTGCCGCTCTCCCGGGCTTACTGGATAGGTTTTATCGCCATGGCTGAAGGTACTGTTTTAATCACCGGCGGCGCCGGTTTCATCGGTTCGCACCTGACGGATGCCTTGCTCGCCAAGGGGCACTCGGTGCGAATCCTCGACGATCTGTCGACCGGCAAACGCAGCAATCTGCCGCTGGATAATCCTCGGGTCGAGCTGATTGTCGGCGATGTCGCCGATGCGGCACTGGTTGCCCAGGCGGTGCAAGGTTGCAGCGCGGTCGTTCACCTGGCAGCAGTCGCCTCGGTGCAGGCGTCGGTGGACGATCCGGTGAAGACTCATCAGAGCAATTTCATCGGCACGCTGAATGTCTGCGAAGCCATGCGTCTGGCCGGCGTCAAACGCGTGGTGTACGCCTCCAGTGCGGCGGTTTACGGCAACAATGGCGAGGGCGAGTCGATTGATGAAGACACGCCCAAGGCGCCGCTGACGCCCTACGCGTCAGACAAACTGGCGGGCGAGTATTACTTCGACTTCTATCGCCGCCAGCACGGTCTGGATCCGGCGATTTTTCGTTTCTTCAATATCTTCGGCCCGCGCCAGGATCCGTCCTCGCCGTACTCCGGCGTCATCAGCATTTTCAGCGAGCGTGCGCAGAAAGGCTTGCCGATCACCGTGTTCGGCGATGGCGAGCAGACGCGCGACTTTCTCTATGTCGAGGATCTGGTTGCTCTTCTGGTGCAGGCGCTCGAGAAGCCTGAAGTGGAAGTCGGTCCGGTGAATGCCGGCTGGAATCAGGCGATGAGCCTGAAGCAGATGCTCGCCGAATTGCAGAAAGTGGTCGGCGAGCTGCCTGCGATCAGCTACGCCCCGGCTCGTTCCGGCGACATCCGTCATTCGCGTGCGAACAACGGGCGCCTGCTGGAGCGATTCAAGATGCCAGAGCAGACGCCGATGAGCGTGGGTCTGGCGCGGTTGCTGGGAAGATAAAACGCAGAAACAAAAAAGGCGCCTTTGCAGGCGCCTTTTTTGTGGGCGGGGTATCGCTTTGACTCAGATGCGATCCCTGTAGCGAGGGAGCTTGCTTCCGCTCGACTGCGTAGCAGTCGCCAATCCAATCTGCGTTTTTTCTGAAGCACCGCTAGTGCCTGTTTTGGGGGCGCTTCGCAGCCCAGCGGGAGCAAGCTCCCTCGCCACATTAGCCCGCATTCACCACCACGCGAATGTTCCTTAGAACTTGTAGCCCAGACCGACCATGTACACAAATGGATCAACGTCTACGTTCACCCGTGCGCGAGTGCCCGGCGCAACGGCGTTGTTCTCCACAGTCGCGCGGGTATCGATATCGATGTAGCGCACCTGGGCGTTGAGCATGATGTTGTCGGTCAGCATGTAGTCAGCACCGACCTGCCAGGCCAGACCCCAAGAGTTTTTCGCCTTGAAGTTGCTGAAACCATTGGCACTGGCTTCGCTGCCGACGTGCTCGTCGTAGATCCAGGTGTAGTTGATGCCGCCGCCGACATACGGTTGGAACGGCGACTTCGAATCCAGTGGGTAGTAGACGACGCTGAGAGTCGGTGGCAGGTGCTTCAGCGTACCCAGCTTGCCATTGGCGGCTGGCAGGGCAGTGCCTTTGATCTTCACGTCATGTTCGAACGGCGTGGCCGCGAGCAACTCGATACCGACGTGGTCGGTGAGCATGTAAGCGAAGTTCAGGCCCAGTTGAGTGTCGCTGCTCATGGTCGCCTTGCCGCCCAGGTTGGTGCCGCTCAGCGGACCCTGATCGACCTTGACGCTGGAGCTGTCGGCCTTCGGATTGACGGTGATTGCACCGGCACGGATCAGGATGTCACCGGCATCGTGAGCGTGGGCGAGCGGGGCTGCGAGCGCGAGAGCAAACAGCGAAGCGCTGAGCAAGGACTTGTTCATGGGGGCTCCGAAAGGACGTTAAAAATGTTTGATGTCCTATGGTACGAAGCCAACTGATACGGTCTTTTGACTCAGCTCAATGAAACAGTGAAGGGATGATTTCTTGTGGAACCTTTGAGGGCCTCATCGCTGGCAAGCCAGTTCCCACAGTGATCGAGTCGTTCACAAAACTTGTATCACTCACAAAACCTGTGGGAGCTGGCTTGCCAGCGATGAGGTCCCTACAAACCGCACAGAACTGTCGGGCTCACTCCGGCAGCTCATACACATAAATCTTGTCGGCATCCATCTGATACCCGGCATCCGCCAGTTCACTGCTCGACGCCTTGACCTGCAACGGCCCCTCGACCCAATACGGCTGATACAGCTCATCGAGCTTCACGCCGAGTTCGCTTTTCACATGCACGATCTGGTTCGACGGCGGTGGCGGCACATGGATGCACGCGCCGAAGTACGGCACCAGCAAGAAGTCCGTGGTACGCCCTTCTTCATTGACTTCCAGCGGCACGATGTAGCCCGGCAAACGAATGTTCTGACCGTCGAGTGATTGCACCACCGGCGCGTTCGGCATGTCCTGTCTGGCCGCTGGCGCAGATTCAGCGGACAGCGCATCGCTCATCTTCGACAGGTCGTGCAGCGGGGTCATATTCGGCACTTCCGGCGCGGCGTCCGGCGGGATCATTTCCGACCAGGTCAGGTCCTTCGGCGCCGCGGCCCAAACGGGCAGGGTGACCAGCAATAACAGCGCAAGCACGGCGCGGGGCATGGTGAACATCCTCATAAACGGATCGACAGGCCATCGGCCAGAGATTGGCGATACGCGCGCCAGGCCGGCACGCTGCCCATCAGCAGCGCGGCCGCCAGAATGCCACCGAGCAGCGTCCATTCATACTCGCTCGGCCACGCCAGCGGCAGATACAAGCCGTAATTGGCCTGCACATAACTTTGCGCAGCGGCGATGCCGATGTACAGCAACGCCAGCCCGGCGATCACCCCGGTCAACGCCAAGGCAAAGGCTTCCAGTACCAGCAGGCTCGCGATGTGCCACGGTCTTGCGCCGACCGAACGCAGGATCGCCATCTCTCGACGCCGTTCGTTGAGGCTGGTGAGAATCGCCGTGAGCATGCCGATCAACCCGGTCAGTACCACGAACAGCGAGACCACGAACAAGGCTTTTTCAGCAGTGCTCATCAGGCTCCACAATTCCTGCAGGGCCACGCCCGGCAGGATCGCCAGCATCGGTTCGCCACGGAACTCGTTGATCTCGCGTTGCAGGGCAAAGGTGGAAATCTTGCTGTTGAGGCCGAGCATGAACGCGGTGATCGCTTGCGGCGTCAGGTCCATGTTGCGTGCCTGATCCGCCGTGATCCGGCCGTTGCCCCGCGCCGGCACGCCGTTGTGCCAGTCAATGTGAATTGCTTCCATGCCACCGAGGCTGATGTGCAGCGTGCGATCTACCGGGGTGCCGGTGCGCTTGAGAATGCCGACCACAGTGAACGGCTTGTCGTCGTGCTTGACCAGACTGATCGCCGCCACACCGTGGGCCAGCACCAGTTGGTCGCCGAGTTTGTAATGCAGGGCCTCGGCCACTTCGGCACCCAGCACCACTTCAAACGGATCGGTGGCGAAGGCGCGACCATCGGCCAGTTGCAGATGCTGCTGGCGGCCGTACTGGTAGTGCTCGAAATAGGCTTCGGTGGTGCCCATCACACGATAGCCGCGATGGGAATCACCCAGGGACATCGGGATCGCCCACTTCACTTTCGGGTTGTTGGCGAAATGTTCGAAGCTGTCCCAGCGGATGTTATTGGTGGCGTTGCCGATGCGGAACACCGAGTACAGCAACAGGTTCACCGAGCCGGAACGGGCGCCGACGATCAGGTCGGTGCCGCTGATGGTGCTGGCGAAACTGGCTTTGGCTTCGGTGCGCACCCGTTCTACGGCGAGCAGCAGGCACACCGACAGGGCAATGGCGAAGGCAGTGAGCAACGCAGTAAAACGGCGGTTGGCCAGGCTGGCCATGGCCAGACGAAACAAATACATCTCAGACCTCGGCAGACGTGGCGGCGCGATTGAGCTCGGCCAGGGACAGGTGACGGTCGAACAGTGGCGCCAGGCTCTGGTCGTGGCTGACGAACAACAGACTGGAACCGGCCTCGCGGCATTCGGCGAACAACAGGCGGATGAAGTTCTCCCGGGCGTCGTAATCCAGTGCCGAAGTCGGCTCGTCAGCGATCACCAGTTCCGGTTGGCCGATCAATGCACGGGCGGCGGCGACTCGTTGTTGCTGACCAATCGACAGCGAATCGGCACGACGACTGAGGATGCTTTCATCCTTCAGACCCAAGTGCGCGAGCAACGTGGCCGCGGCTTGATCGACGCTGCCGTGACGCTGTTTCGCCCGCTCGGCGCGTAGTTTGGAAAAGTGGCAGGGCAACTCGACGTTTTCGCGCACCGAGAGGAAGGGCAGCAGGTTGAATTGCTGAAAGATGTAGCCGGTGTGATCGACGCGGAAGGTATCGCGGGCGCCGGCGGAGAGTTCGGTCAGCTCCTGGCCGAGCAGGCGAATGCTGCCGCGATCGGGCTTCTGCACGCCGCCGAGCAGGCCGAGCAGGGTGGTCTTGCCGCTGCCGCTGGGGCCTTTGAGGAACAGGGTTTCACCCGGCTCCAGACGAAACGCCGGGATGTCCAGCAGCGGCGGGTGACCGGGCCAACTGAAGCCCAGGTCGGACAGTTCGATGAGTGCTTGGGTCATTTGAAACCGGTCGGATAGTTGAGTGGCCCTTGTGTAGGAGTGAGCCTGCTCGCGATGGCGGTGGGTCAGTCAGCATGGTTGCCGAATGTGCCAGCGTCATCGCGAGCAGGCTCACTCCTATAGGGGATCTCTACAGGATTCAGAATTTCAGCGCAGCAGCCTTGGCCGTCACTTCGGTGCCTTGCTGGCCGCTCGCGCTGATCAGTTGTACCTGAATCTTCTGGGTGGCCGGGAAGGTATTGAAGATGTTCGCCAGATCCAGCGTCTTCAGTGCACCCGGGGCCGCGCAGTTGAACTGATAGTGCGCATGGATTTCGCTGTGGTCGTGGTGATGTTCGTGACCGTCCTTGGCCGCTTCATCGTCGTCATGGTCGTCGGCATCCGGCTTGTCACCGAACAACGGGCTTTCCAGTTCCTGGCTGACCACTTTGCAACCGGCAGCGGCCGGCAGATTGAACAGGGCCAATGGCTTCTCAAGCTGAGCGCGGGCGGCGGCGACTTTGGCTTTGTCGGCGTCAGTGCTGGCGACGTGTTCAAATCCGACCAGATTCATCGCCGGGCTTTCCAACTCCAGTTCCAGGGTCTGGCCATCGAGTGCGGCATTGAGGCGACCGACACCGTGTTCGTGAGCGCCGAGGCTGCCGTGTTCATGGTCGTGATCATGCTCATCGGCAGCATGGGCGATGGCCAGCGGCAACAGGGCAAACGGCAAAGCGAGCAGCAGACGACGCATGGCGGTCTCCGGGAAGTAAAGTGAAGAGTTTGTTATGTAATCTTATAACGAAAGTGCGCAGAGTTTGCCCGTGCGCTCCGTTTTGCGCAAGGCAAGACTGAGCTCCGCCCGGGACAGATTCCAGAGCGGTGCGTAGATTGCAGGTCATGCTTGTAGAGTCAGAAGCCTGCACCTGGATAGTCGAACCAGTAATGGCCCGAGAGCACATGCCTGGTCAGATTTGCATCGAGTACGTGCGGGGCATCGCGAGTGAAGCGCTGGCGCCAAGCCGGAAGCCACCAGTAGTTGATTGCTGTTCCGCGCGGCAGTACCACAAGCTTCATCACTTCCCGATCGATGCTGTGCTCTGTGTAGAGTTGATGGCTGTGATCCATGAAACCCATGTACTGACTGATCGGCAAATGGAACATCAACGCCGTAGTGAATATTTTTTCACTCTGACTGAACGCCGGGCTTTGCAGTATCTGCAGCGCTTCGCAGGTGTACAGCTGTGATTGGCCAGCAATCTTTTGGCCTTCGGCAGTGGAAAGTATGTCGAAACGGTCATCCATGTCCCGCCAGTCGATACGAGCGTTGTGCTCAAAGTAGTCACGAATGAATGCGGTAAGTGGCCCTGATGCAGTCGCGTCGCGTTGGCACGATGAAAGGTCGACAGGCGACCAAAAACGCCAACCCGCGATCAGCGGAAGCACAATTGTCAGGAGTACCCAAAACAGGCGGTTCATTTGAGCGGGTGACACTTGATGCCTTTGTGGCTGCATCAGATTGGGCCTCCCTTCGAGGCCAGTTTTCGTCCTGAAGACATGGGCATCCTTTCCAAGGGAAAGAGAGCAATGTAGATGATTGCGTGATAAGTGTCAGACGCATGTGATGCAGGTGCGCTTGGCGTTACACAAGTCCCGTGGGAGCATGCAGGTCAGAAATGTGCGGGAGCGAACTCAATGTTGCGGATACGCGGAACCGTCGGTGACGTGCCGGTGGATTTGACAGTGGAACTGGATGACAGCGATTGGGCGAAGCTGGGCTCGGCCCTTGGCGCACAGCCGCAGATCGCTCAAGCGGCAACCGCTTCGGTGCCAGTGGCGAAACCGCTGAATCAGGACGATGCCTTGTGGCAGGTCGCCAGGGATTTGCTGCGCAAGGCTGGCCAGCTCAGCGGGCCGGATCTGCTCGAACAACTGGAAGGGCTGACGGGCAGCGCGGTTTCAGGCAAGCGCCTGTTGGTGCGTTTGCGCCATAGTTCGGATGTGAAAGTGGTGAGCGGCGCAGATACGCCGCTCTACAGCTGGATCGAGTAGACCGTAAAAGATCGCAGCCTGCGGCAGCTCCTACAGGAGAAACGTAAGCTGCCGAAGGCTGCGATCTCTTGATCTTAATAAAGCGCGGCAAACACCTTGCGACGGTACACATTCACCAACGGATGATCGTTACCAAGTAACTCGAACACTTGCAGCAAGGTCTTGTGCGGCAAACCTTCGCCATAGCTGCGATTGCGGATGAACAGCTTGAGCAGTGCCTCCAGCGCGGCTTCGTACTGCTGACGAGCCAGTTGCTGAATCGCCAGTTGATAGACAGCTTCATCGTCCTGCGGATCTTTCGCCAAACGCGCTTTCAGGTCGGCAGCGTCCGGCAGGTCGCGGGCAAGGCCGAGAAACTTGATCTGCGCCTTGGCCCCGGCCAGAGCGGCCTTGTGCTCATCGCTCTTGACCGCGTCGAGCACGGTTTGCGCTTCGTCCAGTTCACCGCGTTCGGTCAGGCAGCGGGCGTAGAGGATCAGCGCCTTGGCGTTGGTGTTGTCTTCATTGAGCATGACCACCAGCGCCGCTTCGGCATCGGCGAAACGGCCGTCATCAAACAAGGCCTGAGCCTGTTCGAATGGATCGGCAGCAGTCGGCGCCGGCATCTGCACATGCGGCTCAAGCAAGGCGCGTACGGCGGATTCCGGTTGTGCCCCGGCAAAACCGTCGACCGGTTGCCCGTCCTTGAACAGCACCACGGTCGGCAGGCTGCGAATACCGAAACGGGCGACGATGTCTTGCTCGATGTCGCAGTTGACCTTGGCCAGCAGCAGTTCGCCCTGATAGCTCTCGGCAATGCCTTGCAGCATCGGCATCAGCGCTTTGCACGGCGCACACCATTCGGCCCAGAAATCCACCAGCACAGGTTTGTTGAAAGAGGCTTCGATTACCGACTGGTCGAAATCGGCAGTCGTGGCGTCGAAGATGTACGGCGTTGGCTCACTCATGGGGGATCTCGTCAAAGCGTGGATGGGGCAACTATACGGCTTGGTGGGGTGTGGCCGGAAGTTAGAGATGAGTTGTCAGGGAGGACGCCATCGCGGGCAAGCCCGCTCCCACAGGGTTCTGTGTCGTATACAAAATCTCGGTTCGACTCGGTCACTGTGGGAGCGGGCTTGCCCGCGATGCTTTTTAGTCAGCGCCGGGCGTGGTACAGGCTGACATGGCGAAACTCTTCAGGCTCCGCCAGATCCGGCAAGGTCATCGCCTCAAGCATCTCAATCCGCTCATACAAAGGATGCTGAAAGTCCCGAACCCGCGAATCCGCCACCAACGCTTCACGGCCACGGCTGAGAAACGCATCAAGCAACGGCAAATTCGCCCGGTCATACAAGACATCCGCCACCAGGATCAGATCAAAGCGATCCGCTTCGGCAAAAAAGTCCGTCGAATAACTCATCTGCACATCGTTGAGTTCGGCATTCGCCCGGCACGCGGCGATCGCCAGCGGATCGAGATCGCAGGCCACCACTTCCAGTGCCCCGGCCTTCACTGCGGCAATCCCGGCGATGCCGGACCCTGCGCCGAAATCCAGCACGCGTTTGCCACGAACCCATTCTGGAAACTCGACCAGATAACGCGCCACTGCCAGTCCACTGGCCCAGCAAAAACTCCAGTACGGCGGTTCGTGCAGGATTCGCTGGGTTTCTTCCTGACTGAATTCGCGGGCCATGTTGTCGCCGTCGATCAGCCACAGCTTTAAATCGGTGTCCGGCAACGCACAGGCCTTGAGTCTGGCGTCGCCGAGCAATTCACCTAAGGCCTGTTGCAGGTCGAGCGGTGCATTCATGGTGCTTTGACAAATTGCAGTTGGCCCAGCGCCTGCGTGGTCGGCTGAGTGATGGTCTGCGACGGCAGGTGCAGGATCAACTGGCCGGACTGGCTGGCGCGGCCGCGTAGCTCAACCCGTGCCCCGGCCGGAAACGCGTCCGGGTTGAAGCGCAGGCGAAACGGCAGGATCTGGTTGTTGCCGATCAGGCTGGAACTGGCGAGCAATTGTTGCGGACGATCCTTTTCATCGATCACCAATAACGCCAGTTCGACTTCGGCGCCCGCCGGTACGCCTTGCAGGGTGCCGCTCAATTCGCGCTGATAGGCGGGCAGCGGGCCGAGGTCGGCGGCCTCCTTGGCTTTTTTCTGTGCCTGTTGAGGCGCAGGTCCCGGCGTCGGCGGTTGCGGCTTGGGCGCATCGCTGCCACAGGCCACCAGCAGGCTGAAAAGACTGAGCAAAACGAGCGGACGTAAAGGCATTGGCGGCTCCGGCAAAATGAAATCCATGGATCAAACGATCATGCCCGTCTGTATACCGCAAACCCTATGGCTTGTCTTGCCACCGGGATGCGCTACCATGGCCCTCCCTTTTTTTGTTGCCAGCCACCATGCACTGTCCCTTCTGCGGTGCCAACGACACCAAGGTCATCGACTCGCGTCTGGTCGCCGAGGGCGAACAGGTGCGCCGCCGGCGTGAATGCCTG
>NZ_JBIUVJ010000048.1:30530-40654 GCF_044742875.1 Pseudomonas sp. NPDC087817 | reverse complement strand
CAGCGTTATCAAGCATGCCCGTCAAGTGCCAACAACGCAACTGCGTAGGACGGTTAACACCTCTACGCGATGGCGATTTTGGTTATCTGTTCAGGCGGATGACCCGTCGGTTGACCGATCACTGCCCTGAAAAAAGTGGCGCATTATGCAGACGTCAGCGGGGGATCGCCAGAGTCTGCACTGCTTTTATGATAGTTGAATGTCGGCTCAACCGAGTTCGATGATTTCGTAGTCGTGGGTAATTGCCACACCTGCGGCGCCAAGCATGATCGAGGCCGAGCAATACTTTTCGGCGGATAGCTCGATGGCGCGTTTGACCTGGGCTTCTTTCAGGCCACGGCCCTTGACCACGAAGTGCATATGAATCTTGGTGAACACCTTCGGATCTTCGGTTGCGCGCTCGGCTTCAAGGAAGGCTTCGCAGCTCTCAACAGCCTGACGGGACTTCTTCAGAATGCTGACCACGTCGAAGTTACTGCAGCCGCCGACGCCCAGCAGCAGCATCTCCATCGGGCGAACACCCAGATTACGACCACCGGCGTCCGGCGGACCATCCATGACCACGACATGACCGCTGCCGGACTCGCCGAGGAACATGGCTTCGCCAGCCCATTGGATGCGTGCCTTCATCGCCAAGACTCCACTGTAGAAAAAAGGGTCGCCAGCTTAGCACAGCGCCCCGGTCTGACAGCCAGCGGCGATCCTAGGACGGATGCCTCTAGGACGTAGGTAATTTCTCGAATTTTCGACGAAGTGTCTGGTAAGCTGGCGCCAATTCGCTGGCGCCCATGCCAGCTGTGTAGCGACCGCCTTCAGCGCCTCATAAAAAAATCAAACATCACCGTGCAGTCTTTTCGGGATACAACCATGGTTGCTATTACCCCAACACCCAAAATCAAGAACCTCGACAAGCTGCTGATGCATTGCCAGCGTCGTCGCCATGCGGCCAAGAGCAACATTATTTGTGCTGGCGACCGTTCCGATACGCTGTACTTCATCATCAAGGGCTCGGTGACGATCCTGATCGAGGATGACGATGGCCGCGAGATGATCATCGCTTACCTCAACGCCGGAGATTTCTTCGGTGAACTGGGCCTGTTCGAACAGGCCGGCCAGGAGCAAGAACGCAGTGCCTGGGTGCGAGCCAAGGTCGAATGCGAAATCGCCGAAATCAGCTACGCCAAGTTCCGCGAATTGTCCCAGCAGGATCCAGACATTCTTTACGTGCTGAGCGGACAAATCGCACAACGCCTGCGCAACACCACGCGCAAGGTCGGCGATCTGGCATTCTTCGACGTCACCGGTCGTGTCGCCCGTTGCCTGCTGGAGTTGTGCAAGCAGCCGGACGCCATGACCCACCCGGACGGCATGCAGATCAAGGTGACCCGCCAGGAAATCGGACGGATTGTCGGCTGTTCGCGGGAGATGGTTGGTCGCGTGCTCAAGGATCTTGAGGAACGCAACCTGGTCGATGTGAAAGGCAAGACCATGGTGGTCTTCGGTACACGGTAAGCCGGTAAAAATCAGGCGCTGTACATCTGCGCCAGCATCAGACGAAACAACTCATCAAGACGCGCCAACGCCTGTGGCGCGTTGAATTTTTCGTGCAGGGCAATGTGGCTTTGCGCCCGCACCCGCTGCTCCAGGCCGCAAGCTTCGTTGAAGCGATTGACGGCCGCCACCATCGATTCACGCTCGTTATCCATCAGCATTGCACCGTGAACCAAGCCAACCGGACGTTGCCCGCCCTGACTCTGGCGCCAACGTTGAGCCGTGCCGACCATTTTGCGACCGTCGAGATTGACGTTGAAGCGACCATCGCAGAACGCACCGTCGATTTCACCCAACGACGAAACACCACCCAACTCATCGAGTAACTGACAGATCGGATCGCACAGACGTCGATAGCCGGTTTCGATCCGGTTCAGATCGCCTTCGCTGCGTGGCGGGGCGTAGACCAAGGCGATGTTGATGGTTGCGGTCGATTGCGGGACCGGTTCACCGCCGGTTTCACGCAACAGCACCGGCCAACCGGCAGCAGCGGAGACTTCGCAGGCGTGTTCGAATCCGGGCAGGCGATTGAGGCGGCGCGGCATGACCAGGGCGCGGTCGCTGGGTTGCCAGAACAGCAGCCCGAACTCGGCGTCGCCGGCGCAGATCGAGGCCAGTAAATCCTGTTCGGCTTGCAGGCCGGCTTCGATGGTCAGGGGGGTGGGGATCATAAGGGTTCCGTAGGACGATGAGTCTGAGGTGAGTCTTATGCCGCCTTCGCGGGCAAGCCCGCTCCCACAGGGGACGCGGGCGCCTGAGAAGACTTGATCAGTCGAGGGTCGAACCGCTGACTACCGGACCACCGCGCTCCGGGAAGAACAACCGCTGCAGTTCGGTGCCCGGGTTTTCCGCGCGCATGAACGCCTCGCCGACCAAAAACGCGTAAACGTCACTGATTTCCATCAGCTCGACATCGGCGCGGTTGAGAATGCCGCTCTCGGTAATGACCAGGCGATCACGCGGAATACGCGGCAACAGGTCGAGGGTGGTTTCCAGGCTGACGTCGAAGGTGTGCAGGTTGCGGTTGTTGATCCCAACTAACGGCGTGTCGAGGGTTTTCAACGCGCGCTCCAGCTCATCGCCGTCATGCACTTCCACCAGCACGTCGAGACCGACGCCTTTGGCGACGGATGCCAGCTCGGCCATTTTCACGTCATCCAGTGCGGAGACGATCAACAGCACGCAGTCGGCGCCGAGCGCACGGGCTTCGACGATCTGGTACGGGTCGATCATGAAGTCCTTGCGGATCACCGGCAACTTGCACGCCGCACGCGCCTGTTGCAGGTAGATGTCGGCGCCCTGGAAGTAATCGATGTCGGTCAGCACCGACAGGCAGGTCGCCCCGCCCTTCTCGTAGCTTTTGGCGATGTCGGCCGGCACGAAGTTCTCGCGGATCACGCCTTTGCTCGGCGAGGCCTTTTTGATTTCGGCAATCACCGCAGGCTGCTTCTTCTTGGCTTGCGCCAGTAATGCCTGGGCAAAACCACGGGGTGCATCGGCCGCCTTGGCCAGACTTTCCAGCTCGCTCAGGCTGACGCGAGCGCTACGCTCGGCAACTTCCTGAACTTTGCGCGCCAGAATGTTTTCCAGAACCGTCGGTACACTCATCCCTCATTCTCCACTTTGAATACCGCGGTAAAGGCACCCAGCTCCTCGAGTTTTTCCCGAGCGAGCCCAGTGTGCAGAGCGTCGTGCGCAAGCTCCACGCCCTGTTTCAAACTGCTGGCCAGGTCAGCGGCATACAGCGCCGCACCGGCATTGAGCACAATCATTTCGGCGGCTTTCTGGCCGTTTTCGGTTTTGCGCTTGCCCAACGCGTCGCGAATCAGCGCCAGCGACGCTTCCGGGCCTTCGACCGACAGACCGTGCAGGCTCTGGCTCTTCATGCCCAAGTCTTCGGGTTCGACCCAATATTCAGTGATTTCGTTGTTTTTCAGCTCGGCGACAAAAGTCGGCGCAGCGAGGCTGAATTCGTCCAGGCCATCTTTCGAATGCACGACCAGTACATGTTTGCTGCCCAGGCGCTGCAAGACTTCGGCCAGCGGCCGGCACAAGGCTTGAGTGAAAACGCCCACCACCTGATGTTTCACACCGGCCGGATTCGTAAGCGGGCCGAGCATGTTGAACAGCGTACGCAGACCGAGATCGCGGCGCGGGCCGGCGGCGTACTTCATGGCTTTGTGGTGCGTCTGGGCAAACATGAAACCGATGCCGACGTTGTCGATGCAACGGGCGACTTGAACCGGCGTCAGGTTCAGATAAATGCCGGCCGCCTCCAGCAGATCGGCACTGCCGCTTTTGCCCGAGACCGCGCGGTTGCCGTGTTTGGCCACGGTGCAACCGGCAGCGGCGACAACAAAGGAAGAAGCGGTCGACACGTTGAAGATGTTGGCACCGTCACCGCCGGTACCCACCACATCGACTACGCCGTCGAGGGTTTTCAGTTCAACCTGATCGGCCAGCTCGCGCATGACCGACACGGCGCCGACAATTTCGTCGATGCTCTCGCTCTTCATGCGCATGGCCATCATGAACGCGCCGATCTGCGCGTCGGTGCATTGGCCAGTCATGATTTCGCGCATCACGTCGCGCATTTCATCGGTGCTGAGGTCGAGGTGATCGACGATACGGCTCAGGGCTGTCTTGATATTCATGGGAAGTCCTTAGCGCGTGCCGCCGGTTTGTTTGAGGAAGTTGGCAAACAGTTCATGGCCCTGTTCGGTCAGGATCGACTCGGGGTGGAACTGTACGCCCTCAATGTTCAAGGTCTTGTGACGCAGGCCCATGATTTCGTCGACGCTGCCGTCATCGTGTTGTGTCCACGCGGTCAGCTCCAGGCAATCGGGCAACGTCTCGTGCTTGACGATCAGCGAGTGATAACGGGTAACGGTCAGCGGATGATTCAGGCCTTGGAAAACGCCCTTGTCCTCGTGGAATACCGGGCTAGTCTTACCGTGCATGACTTGGCGGGCACGTACTACGTCGCCACCGAAGGCCTGGCCGATGGACTGGTGGCCGAGGCAGACACCGAGGATCGGCAGTTTGCCGGCAAAGTGCTTGATGGCTTCGATGGAGATGCCGGCTTCGCTCGGCGTGCACGGACCGGGGGACACCACGATACGCTCGGGGTTGAGCGCTTCGATTTCGGCGATGGTCAGTTCGTCGTTGCGCACGACTTTGACTTCGGCACCCAGCTCGCCGAGGTATTGCACAACGTTGTAAGTAAAGGAGTCGTAGTTGTCGATCATCAGCAACATGGCGTTTCGAACCTCTTGAATTCTGACTTGAAGACAGCCTTCAGATGACCTGCCCGCAGGGCGCTGCACGATGTCGGACGCGCCAGTGGCGTCGGCAAAGCGGTATTTCAAACGGGCAAGGAAGGCAAAGCGATACAGATCCGGCGGAGCCGGCAGAAAAGATTCAGGCGCGCCAACGCCAGCGGGCGTGTGCCTTGATGACTTGATCCAGAAGTTTGCTGGTGATCAACACGGGGAAGGTCTCGTTCATACGTTCCGGCACAGTAACTTAGCTGGGCGGAGCGTGCAATATGGCCGGGCCTGCGGGAGATAAAACCGGGGGAGGATTCGCGACCGATGGCAAAAGGCCGGAAGTTTTTGGTACTGTCGTTTCGTTCACCTACAACAATAAATAAACGGACTTGCTCATGATCAAACAGACGTTGTTTGTACCGCTGGCCGGATGCTTGCTCGCACTGGCCTGCGCCCAGGCGAATGCAGCGCCAAATCCCTACTCGAATTTCATTGTCTTCGGCGACAGCCTCAACGATGCCGGGACCTTCACCGACACCGGCGGCCCGGCCGGTGCCACTCAGCGCTACACCAACCGTACCGGCCCGGTTTATCTGGACGGCAGCGGTGAACAGCGCTCGCTGAATGCCACCCAACTGCTCGGTGGCCGCCTCGGTTTCACCCCGGACCAGACAGCGTCTTCCAGTTCGGCTGTGCGCGCCAACGAAGGCCTGCCGGATGGCAACAACTGGGCAGTGGGCGGATATCGTACCGACCAGATTCTCGATTCGATCACCACTCAATCCGCGACCGGCGAACGCACCCGCGCAGGCTACTTGCCGTCGAACGGTTTGCGCGCCGATCCGAACGCGCTGTACTACATCTCCGGCGGCGGCAACGACTTCCTGCAAGGGCGGATTCTCAGCCTGCCTCAAGCCAATGCCGGTGCCGACCGATTGGCCGACAGCGTGCAAGCCCTGCAGACTGCCGGCGCCAAATACGTGATGGTCTGGCTGTTGCCTGACGTCGGCCTGACCCCGGCCATCAACGGTACCCCGTTGCAGGCGTTCAGCAGTCAGCTCGCCAGCCAGTTCAACAGTCAACTGGTGACCCGCCTGCAAGGCATCAACGCCGAAATCATTCCGTTGAACATTCCGGTGTTGTTGTCGGAAGTGTTCGCCGACCCGGGGCGCTTCGGCCTCGCCACCGATCAAAACCTGACCGCGACCTGCTTCAGCGGCAGCAGTTGCCCGGAAAACGCCCGTTACGGCATCAACAGTGCGACACCGGATCCGAGCAAGTTGATCTACAACGACGGCGTACACCCGACCGAAGCCGGACAGAAACTCATCTCCGATTACGCCTATTCACTGCTCGCCGCACCGTGGGAACTGACACTGTTGCCGGAAATGGCCCACGCCACCGTGCGTGCGCATCAGGATGAGCTGCGCAGCCAATGGCAGGCGGACTGGGAGAACTGGCAAGCGGTCGGCCAATGGCGGGCGATTGTCTCCGCCGGCGGCCAACACTTGGATGTCGACAGCCAAAGCAGCGGCGCCAGCGCCGATGGCAGCGGTTACAACCTGAATGTCGGCGGCAGTTATCGCCTCAACGATGCTTGGCGCGTTGGCGTGGCAGCGGGTTTCTACCGGCAGAACCTGGAAGCCGGTCATAACGATTCGGACTACAAACTCAACAGCTATCTGGCTACAGCGTTTGCCCAATTCCAGCAAAACCGTTGGTGGGCTGACGCGGCATTGACCGGCGGCAAACTCGACTACGACAACCTCAAGCGCAAGTTCGACCTGGGCGCCAGCGAGGGTGCGGAAAAGGGTGATACCGACGGCCATCTGTGGGCCTTCAGCACCCGTGTCGGTTACGACATCGCTCAGCCGGGCAGCGAATGGCATCTGTCGCCGTTCGTCAGCGCCGATTATGCCAGCGTCGATGTCGATGGCTACTCGGAGAAGAGCAACCGCGCCACGGCACTGACCTTCGATGACCAGGCTCGCGATTCGAAACGTTTGGGCGTCGGCATTCAGGGCAAGTACAACTTCACTCCGCAAACTCAGGTGTTTGGTGAGTACGCGCATGAGCGTGAGTACGAAGATGATGTGCAGAAGGTCAACATCGCGCTTAATACCTTGCCGGCGAATGACTTCAAGCTTGAGGGCTATACGCCGCAGAGCCACTTGAACCGTTTGAGTTTGGGCGTCAGCCACAAGCTCACGGCGGATCTGGCGCTGCGTGGCGGGTACACATTGCGCAAGGATGATGACTTTACCCAGCAGGGCGTGAATGTTGGGGTGGTATTGGATTTTTAAGCGGTAGATCAAAAGATCGCAGCCTACGGCGGCTCCTACAGGGGTTTGTTGCAGGCCATAAAAAAGCGGCGCCCTCACAGGCGCCGCTTTTTTATGGATCATATTTTCCGGGATGGGCGACATTGACCTGTGGCGAGGGGATTTAGCGAAACGTCGCACCGCCCCGATCGGCGGCGCAGCAGTCGCAAACCCATTGCGCACGGTACACCTGAAGAATCCGTGTTGCAGCTTTCAGGGCCGCTTCGCGCCCCATCGGTGATAAATCCCCTCGCCACAAAGGCTCACGCCTACAGGGGGATGTGTGGTCAGTCCGGGGTTTGCTCGGCCAGGGCCACGGCGCGGAACATCGCGCGGCGTTTGTTCAGGGTCTCTTCCCATTCCAGCGCCGGGACCGAGTCGGCGACGATGCCGCCACCGGCCTGCACGTGCAACTCGCCGTTCTTGATCACCGCGGTGCGGATCGCAATCGCAGTGTCCATGTTGCCGTTCCAGGCGAAGTAACCGACTGCGCCGCCATACACGCCACGTTTGACCGGCTCCAGTTCGTCGATGATTTCCATCGCACGAATTTTCGGCGCGCCGGACAAGGTGCCCGCCGGCAGAATCGCCCGCAATGCATCCATCGCCGTCAGCCCTTCTTTCAACTGGCCAGTGACGTTGGAAACAATGTGCATCACGTTGGAATAACGCTCGATGACCATTTTCTCGGTGAGCTTCACCGAGCCGATTTCCGAAACACGCCCCGTGTCGTTACGCCCCAGATCGATCAGCATCAAGTGCTCGGCAATCTCTTTGTCGTCCGACAGCAGGTCTTCTTCCAGCGCCAGATCGGCTTCTTCGGTGGCGCCACGCGGGCGCGTGCCGGCAATCGGGCGCACGGTGATCAGGTTGTCTTCGACCCGCACCAGCACTTCCGGCGAACTGCCGACGACATGGAAGTCACCGAAGTTGAAGAAATACATGTACGGCGTCGGGTTGAAACAACGCAGTGCGCGGTACAGATCGATCGGCGCAGCCTTGAAGTCAATCGACATGCGCTGCGACGGCACGACCTGCATGCAGTCACCGGCGAGGATGTATTCCTTGATGGTGTCGACGGCTTTTTCGTAATCGTCCTGGGTGAAACTGGAACGGAACACCGGATCAGCCGCTTGCTGCTTGCTGAAATCCAGGCCACGGCGCGGAGTGATCGGCTGACGGAGCTTTTCCAGCAACGCCTGCAATTGCGCCTGACCTTGTTCGAATGCATCCGCTTGCGCCGGGTCGGCCAGCACAATCGCGTGCATCTTGCCGGCGAGGTTGTCGAACACCACGACAGCGTCGGAGACCATCAGCAAAATGTCTGGCACGCCCAACGGATCCGGGTTCGGGCATTTGCCCAGGCGCTTCTCGACATAACGCACGCAGTCGTAACCGAAGTAACCGACCAGGCCACCGTTGAAACGCGGCAGACCGGCGATGGTCGGCACGTTGTAGCGCGCCTTGAAGGTTTCGACGAAGGCCAACGGATCTTCAACGTCGTGGCTTTCGGTTTCGACGCCATCAACAGTGATGCTCACGTGATGGTCGTGAACTCGCAACACGGTGCGGCACGGCAGGCCGATGATCGAATATCGGCCCCATTTCTCGCCGCCCTGCACCGATTCGAGCAGGTAGGAGTTGGGCTGGTCGGCCAGTTTCAGGTAGATCGACAGCGGCGTGTCGAAGTCGGCCAGGGTTTCGCAGGCCAGCGGGATGCGGTTGTAGCCGTCGGCGGCCAAGCGCAGGAATTCTTCGCGGATCATAAGGTGCCTCGTGGTGTGAGGTGCAAATCAGTCAGGTGTGCAAACGCGCCGGCAGGCCGGCCAGGAACAAGTCAGGCGCGCCAACGCCAGCGGGCCAGGGCCTTGATGACTGACATCCAGAGTTTGCGGGTGACCACCACGATGGCGTTTCCAGAAGGGGATTGAGAAGCGTCGGGCAACGTTATCTCAGCGGCCGTACCGAGGCAACCGGGAATTAGCTTGCGCAGATCGTCGATCACCAGCGCCGGGGATTCCTCGGCAATAGGTCGGCCATGGTTGTAGCCGTAACTCAGTGCCACGCATTTGACCCCTGCCGCTTTCGCCGCCAGCACGTCGCTGCGCGAGTCGCCGACGAACAACGATTGCGAGGCCGGGATGTTGGCCATTTTCATCACGAAGAACAACGCGGCCGGGTCAGGCTTCTTCTGCGGGAGCGTGTCACCGCCGATGATCCACTTGAAGTAGCGGCCGATCTTCATCTGATCCAGCAACGGCGCGACGAAGCGCTCCGGCTTGTTGGTGATCAGCGCCATTGCCACGCCCTGCTTGTGCAGCCACTTGAGGGTGTCGCGCACGCCGGGATAAACCACGGTCAGCTCATGGCTGGCGCCGTAAGCCTCCATGAAAACCTCCAGCGCGTGCTCGGCCTCGACGTCATCCACGGAAGAATGATCGATGCCACCGGCCAGTGCGCGGCGTACCAGCACTGGCGCGCCGTTGCCAACCCACTCGCGCACCGCGTCGATGCCCGCAGGTTGGCGGCCGAGGGTGAGCAGCATGTTGTCCACCGCTGCCGCCAGGTCGGGAACCGAGTCGATCAGCGTGCCATCCAGATCGAACATCACCAACCGTGGCAGTTTGCCCGGGAACAGCTGCTCAAAACCGCTCATGGACGTGCCAGCGCCAGCTCGGAACGCATCTTGTCGATGACTTCCTGATAGTTCGGCGCGTTGAAGATCGCCGAGCCGGCCACGAACGTGTCGGCGCCAGCGGCGGCGATTTCACGGATGTTGTTGACGTTGACGCCGCCATCGATTTCCAGACGGATGTCACGGCCCGAGGCATCGATGATCGCCCGCGCTTCGCGCAGTTTGTCGAGGGTGCCGGGAATGAACTTCTGCCCGCCAAAGCCCGGGTTGACGCTCATCAGCAAGACCATGTCGACCTTGTCGATCACGTACTTGAGCACGTCCAGCGGGGTCGCCGGGTTGAACACC
>NZ_JBIUVJ010000048.1:0-30520 GCF_044742875.1 Pseudomonas sp. NPDC087817 | reverse complement strand
AGCGTGCGATCGTCGTGCAGCGTGGCTTCCGGGTGGAAGGTGATGTAGGTCGCGCCGGCCTCGATGAAGTCGCCGACGATGCGATCCACCGGGCTGACCATCAGGTGCGCGTCGATTGGCGCGGTGACGCCGTACTTGCGCAGTGCCGCGCAGACCATCGGACCAATGGTCAGGTTGGGCACGTAGTGGTTGTCCATGACATCGAAGTGAACGAAGTCGGCACCAGCGGCCAGAACATTGTCTACTTCTTCGCCGAGGCGAGCGAAGTCGGCGGAGAGAATCGACGGAGCAATTACGAAGGGCTGCATGACGCACCTTTTCTGAGCTAAATCACGATGGCGCGCATTGTATACCTCAAGTTTCCGCGCGCGCACCGTGACCGCGATGATTGGGTTGTGCCATGAGCGGTGACCGATGTCGACTCAGTACGCCGCGCGATAGATCTTCTCGATATCCACGGCGCTGAGCTTGCGTGGGTTGTTGCGCATCAAGCGCTCGATGCCCGCGGCCTCCACGGCCATGGCCGGGATCGCCTCTTCCGGCACACCGAAACTGCGCAGACCGACGGGAATTTCCACCGCCACGCACAAGTCGGTCATCGCCTGCACGGCTTTGTCCGCCGCTTCGCTGGCACTCAGATGAGCGGTCTTCACCCCCATGGCTTCGGCAATATCCTGCATGCGTTCGACGCAGGCCATTTTGTTCCAGGTCATGACATACGGCAGCAACAAGGCATTGCTGACTCCGTGAGCGATGTTGTAGCGCCCGCCCAACGGATACGCCAGCGCATGCACCGCGCCAACCCCGGCATTACCGAACGCCATGCCGGCCATCAGGCTGGCGGTGGCCATGTCTTCGCGGGCTTGCAGGTTGGCGCCGTTGGCGTAGGCCTTGGGCAACGCCCTGGCAATCAGTTTGATGGCACCGATGGCCAGCGAGTCGGTGATCGGCGAGGCATTTACCGACAGATAGGACTCGATGGCGTGAACCAGCGCGTCGACGCCACTGGCGGCGGTTACGCTGCGCGGGCAAGTCAGGGTCATCTGCGGGCTGACCAGCGCCACGTCCGGTAATAGAAAGTCGCTGACGATGCCTTTCTTCAACTGCGCGACTTTGTCGGAGAGGATCGCCACGTTGGTCACTTCGGATCCGGTGCCGGCGGTGGTCGGAATGGCGATCAGCGGCGGGCCTTTGCGCGGCACCTGGTCGACGCCAAACAAGTCTTCCAGCGCACCGTGATAACCGGCATACGCCGCGACGCTTTTGGCGATGTCGATGGCACTGCCGCCCCCGAGGCCGATCAAACCGTCATGCCCGCCTTCGCGGTAAACGCGCATGCAATCTTCAACGATGGCGATTTCCGGGTCCGGCAATACGCGGTCGAAAATCTCGTAATCGCGCCCGCCAAGTTGCACCAGTGCCAGCTCGACGGTGCCGGACTTGACCAGCGCGGCGTCGGTGACGATCAGCGGGTTGTCGATGTCGAGGCGTGTCAGCTCGGCCGCCAGTTGTTCGATGGCTGCAGCGCCGGTGATCAGTTTGTGAGCGATTTTGAACTGGGACAGACTCATCGTGCGCAGCCTCTTATAGATGTGGGAGCTGGGCACAAGATTAGCTGAGGGTTTGGGGTTGTCTGCTATTCAGGTCGTGAATGACCCAGTCGCGAGGATGGTACACACTGATTGTTCCCACGCTCCGCGTGGGAATACAGCCGGGGACGCTCTGCGTCCCATCCGCGAGCTGGAACGCGGAGCGTCCCGAGAGGCATTCCCACACAGAGCGTGGGAACGATCGGCGTCAGACCTGAGCGGTACGCAGTTTTTCGCTGCGGCCTCGTAACCATTCCAGGGTCAGCAGCAGGATGACGGAAAAGGCGATCAGCAACGTAGCCGCAGCAGCGATGGTCGGGCTCAAGTTCTCCCGAATCCCGCTGAACATCTGCCTTGGCAACGTCGCCTGCTCAGGCCCGGCCAGAAACAGCGTCACCACCACCTCATCAAATGACGTCGCGAAGGCAAACAGCGCTCCGGAAATCACCCCCGGCGCAATCAGCGGCAAGGTCACCCGGCGGAACGCCGTCAGCGGCGATGCCCCGAGACTCGCGGCGGCGCGCACCAGATTGTGATTAAACCCCTGCAACGTCGCAGATACCGTGATGATCACAAACGGCACGCCCAACACCGCGTGAACCACGATGAGCGAGAAGAAACTGTTACCCAAACCCAGCGGCGCAAAAAACAGATAACTGGCCACACCAATGATCACCACCGGCACCACCATCGGCGATATCACCAGCGCCATCACCAGCGATTTTCCGGGAAAGTCGCCACGGGTCAGGCCGATCGCCGCCAGTGTGCCGAAGACCATCGCCAGCACCGTCGCGGCCGGGGCGACGATGATGCTGTTCTTCAGGGCGCGCATCCATTCCGCCGAAGCAAAAAAATCCTGATACCAATGCAGCGAAAAGCCCTGCAGCGGGTACACGAGAAAACTGCCCGAGTTGAACGACAGCGGCACGATCACCAGCACCGGCAGAATCAGGAACAGCAGGATCAAGCCGCAGAGAATCCGCAAGCTGTAGAACCACACCCGTTCGATGGGCGACATGTAAGGACTCAGCATTTCAAATTCCCCTTAGCTCAGGCGCAGGCGACTGGCGCCCACCAGCCAGCTGTAGATCAGATAAAGCACCACGGTCGCCAGCAGCAGCAAGCCGCCCAACGCAGTGGCCATGCCCCAGTTGATGCTGGTGTTGGTGTAGAACGCGACGAAGTAGCTGACCATCTGATCGTTCGGACTGCCGAGCAGCGCCGGGGTGATGTAGTAGCCGATGGCGAGGATGAACACCAACAGGCACCCGGCGCCAACACCGGCATAGGTCTGCGGGAAGTACACCCGCCAGAAACTGGCGAACGGATGGCAGCCCAGCGAGATCGCGGCGCGCATGTAGGTCGGCGAGATGCCTTTCATCACGCTGTAGATCGGCAGGATCATGAATGGCAGCAGGATGTGCACCATCGAGATGTACACGCCGGTCCGGTTGAACACCAGTTCCAGCGGTTTATCGATGATGCCCATGGCCAGCAGCGCGCTGTTGATCAACCCGCCCGATTGCAGGAGCACGATCCATGCGGCGACCCGTACCAGAATCGAAGTCCAGAACGGCAGCAGCACCAGAATCATCAACAGGTTGCTTTGGCGAGAAGGCAGGTTCGCCAGCAGATACGCCAGTGGATAAGCGAGCAGCAGGCAGATCACCGTGATGATCAGGCCCATCCAGAAGGTGCGGGCAAAGATATCGAGGTAGATCGCCTGATCCGGCGTGGCCGGGGCGATTTCGCCGAGGTCGTCGATACGGTGGTCGACCGCCGCCAGCAGGTAGTAAGGCGTGATACTGCTGGTGTTGCGTTTCACCGCTTGCCAGTAGGCCGGATCGCCCCAACGCTCGTCGAGCGCTTCCAGTGCTTCTTTATAGGAGGCCGGTTCGCTGGCGAATGGCAGCGCCCGGGCGGTTTTGGTCAGCAGGCTGCGATAGCCGGCCAACTCCATGTTCAAGCGCTTGGACAGATCGCCCAGCGTCTGGTTTTTGCGTGCTTCGGCGAGGTCTTCGCCGGCGGCTTTGTAGACCGGCTCAGCGGGCAAGCCACGGCCGTCCCAACTGGCGATGGCCGCCACCGTGCGCGGCATGCCGCCGACCACTTCGGGGTTGCCGACGCTTTTGTAGAGCAGCGCCACGATTGGCACCAGGAACACCAGCAACAGAAACAGCACCAGCGGCGCAATCAGCGCCTGGGCCTTCCAGCGGTTGACCCGCTCGGCGCGTTTGAGCTTCTGCTTCAAGGTGGGGCTGGCGCCCTCGTTCAGGGGAACGGCGATGGCCATGACGTACTCCGCAAATCTTTGATCGTTACAGAGGTGGCGAACGCTACCTCGAACTTTGGGTACTGATCGTTCCCACGCTCTGCGTGGTAACGCATCCAGTGACGCTCTGCGTCACAGGGACGCGGAGCGTCCCGGGCGGCATTCCCACGCAGAGCGTGGGAACGATTATCCGGAAAGCCCTCGGTCCGTATGCTCGGGTTACTTCGCAGCCCAGGAATTGAAGCGCTGCTCCAGTTGCTCGCCGTTGTCAGCCCAGAAGCTGACGTCGATCTGCACCTGGTTGGCGATGTTTTCCGGGGTGGTCGGCATGTCTTTCAGGACATCCTTGGCCAGCAGCGGCACAGCCTGGGTATTGGCCGGGCCGTAGGCGATGTTTTCCGAGTAGGTCTTCTGCTGCTGCGGTTGTACCGAGTAGGCGATGAACTTCTTCGCCGCTTCCGCACGCTTGGCGTCCAGGCCTTTCGGGATGGCCCACGCGTCAAAATCGTAGATACCGCCGTTCCACACCACTTTCAGGTTGGATTCTTTCTGCACCGCCGCGATACGACCGTTGTAGGCCGAGCTCATGACCACGTCACCGGAAGCGAGGTATTGCGGCGGTTGCGCGCCAGCTTCCCACCACTGGATATTCGGCTTGAGTTCATCAAGCTTCTTGAACGCACGATCCTGACCACCCTTGCTCGCCAGTTCCTTGTAGACGTCTTTCGGCGCAACGCCATCAGCCATCAACGCGAATTCGAGGGTGTACTTGGCACCTTTGCGCAGACCACGCTTGCCCGGGAATTTCTTCGTGTCCCAGAAATCCGCCCAGCTGGTCGGCGCGGTTTTCAGCTTGTCAGCGTTGTAGGCCAGTACGGTCGACCAAACGAAGAAGCCCACGCCGCAAGGCTGAATCGCGCCTTTGACGTAGTCTTCGGTTTTGCCGAACAGCGCCGGATCGAGTTGCTCGAACATGTCTTCGTCGCAACCACGGGACAGCTCTGGCGACTCAACTTCCACCAGGTCCCAGGACACGCTCTTGGTGTCGACCATGGCTTTGACCTTGGCCATCTCGCCGTTGTACTCGCCAGCAACGATCTTGCCGTTGCCCGCCGCTTCCCACGGTGCATAGAAGGCTTTGACTTGCGCCGCCTTGTTCGCCCCGCCAAAC
Organism: Pseudomonas sp. NPDC087817; assembly: GCF_044742875.1. Lineage (NCBI taxonomy): Bacteria > Pseudomonadati > Pseudomonadota > Gammaproteobacteria > Pseudomonadales > Pseudomonadaceae > Pseudomonas > Pseudomonas sp. NPDC087817. The sequence goes on along the minus strand of NZ_JBIUVJ010000048.1, from coordinate 25,488 downwards.
GACACCACGGTCAAATCCGGGCCAGCGGCCATTGCGCTGGTCGCACCCATCAGGCCCAGGGTCAGGGCGGTGAACTTCAGGGATCTCAACATTTATTGTTCTCTCCACGTGCAGGGTTGGTGTTGGTACAACGGGGGGCGATCAGTTCGCCTCTAACAGCGGGTCAAGCGCACGAACGTGCTCGACCTGCCAGCCAAGCGGTACCACGTCGCCGACGGCGAGCGCAGGATCGAGCTCGGCAATCGGTTGTTTCACGAAGAAGTCGGTCTTGCCGCAGACTTCCAGGCGCACCCGGACGTGGTCGCCCAGATAGATGAATTCCGCCACCCTCCCTGAGAAGCGGTTGACGCATTGATCGCTCGAACCGTTGAGGCTCACGCGTTCCGGACGGATCGACAGGGTCACCGGTTCACCGGTCTGGCCGACGTTGACTGCCAGCGCCTCGACCTTTTCGCCACGCCCCAACTCGACCACGCAGCGCTCGCCGCTCTGACTGAGCAGGCGACCATTGAGGCGGTTGTTCTCGCCGATGAAGTTGGCGACGAAGGTGTTTTTCGGTTCTTCGTAAAGCGTGCGCGGTGGCGCGATCTGCTGGATTTCGCCTTGATGGAACACCGCGACGCGATCAGACATGGTCAGCGCTTCACCCTGATCGTGAGTCACGTAGACCACGGTCACGCCGAGACGCTGGTGCAGGTGCTTGATTTCCATCTGCATGTGTTCACGCAGCTGTTTATCGAGGGCACCGAGGGGTTCATCCATCAGCACCAGTTGCGGTTCGAACACCAAGGCGCGGGCCAGGGCCACACGTTGCTGCTGACCACCGGACAACTGCGCCGGGTAGCGCGAGGCGAACGCATCGAGTTGGACCATGCTGAGGACTTTCTTCACACGGTCGCTGACGTCGCTCTTGTTCAAGCCACGTACGGTCAGCGGGAAGGCGAGGTTTTCCGCGACGGTCATGTGCGGGAACAGCGCGTAGTTCTGGAACACCATGCCGATGTCGCGCTTGTGCGGCGGCACGTTATTGATTGCGCGACCGGCCAGGAGAATTTCACCGGCCGTCGGCGTCTCGAAACCGGCGAGCATCATCAGGCTGGTGGTCTTGCCGGAGCCGGACGGCCCGAGCAGGGTGAGAAATTCGCCTTTGCGAATGTCCAGGTTGAGGTCTTTGACGATCAGGTTCTCGCCGTCGTAGCTCTTCTGCACTCCACGAAAGCTGACCAGCACATCACTGGCCCCTGCGTTTGAATCGACCTGGCTCATACCCACACCTTTGTTGTTGATGACTGCTTGTGTATCAAGCCTAGTGGCTGGCGGCAGGCACGCAAATCGGGGCGCAGGAGAGATTCGCCTCAGCCGGATGGAAGGTTGGGGGTAGGGATTGCCCTACAAGGATGGCGCGATTGGATAAGGCAGCCGTGAGTGACAAGCTGCAAGCCGCAAGAACAAGCAAAAGCGCCTGTCGCTAATGGGTACGTCCACATTCGCAGGCTACACAGAGAAACCTGTGGGAGCTGGCTTGCCAGCGATAGCGGTGGGTCAGCCGACATTGATGTGACTGACACTCCCTCATCGCTGGCAAGCCAGCTCCCACAGGTTTTTGTGGTGTGCTTAGAGAAGTTTGTGTTCCATCGCGTATTTGACCAATTCAGCCAGCGAGGTGATGTTGAGCTTCTGCATCAACCGCGCCTTGTGCGTACTGATGGTTTTGCTGCTCAGGGCCAATTGCTGGGCAATGTCGTTGACGTTGGCGCCTTGGGCGAGGCGCTCGAACACCGAGAACTCACGCTCGGACAACAAGGAGTGCAGTGGCCGCGTATCAGTCAGGCCAACTTCGAAGACCATGCGATCCGCCAGATCCGGATCAATGTAACGCCCGCCCGCCGCGACTTTGCGGATCGCCGTGAGCAACAGCGCCGGATCGCTGTCCTTGGTCGCATACCCGGCCGCACCAACCTTCAAGGCGCGAGCGGCCATTTGCGCTTCGTCGTGCATCGACAGCACCAGAATCGCCGGTGGGTTGTTCAGCGCACGGATACGCGGGATCGCCTCCAGACCGTTTACGCCGGGCATGGAGATGTCCAGCAACACCACTTCGCACGGCACGTTACGCAGGGTTTCGAGCAACTGTTCGCCATTGCTCGCCTCCCCCACTACTTGCAGATCCTTGGCCAGGCCGATCAATTGCTTGATGCCTTCACGGACGATGGTGTGGTCTTCGGCTACCAGTACACGGATCACGTTCTTCTCCATTGTTCTTATTCAGCGCCAGGGTCATTCGCGAGCAGGCTCGCTCCCACAGGGAAAAGCATTCCAATGTGGGAGCGAGCCTGCTCGCGAAAGCGTCGACCCAAACACCACATAACCATCAGACCTCATTCACCGGCACCCAGACATGCAGACTGGTGCCCTCCCCCGGCTCACTCTCCAGCACCAGCCGCCCGCCCATGATCAGCACCCGCTCACGCATGCCGACCAGGCCAAACGAGGTCGGCCGAGCGGCAGCGGCGACAAAGCCTACGCCGTCATCACTGACCGTCAGACACAATTCATCGCCTTCCAGCGCCAGCGTCAGTTCGACAGTATGCGCCTGAGCATGGCGCATGACGTTGGTCAGCGCCTCTTGCAAAATGCGGAACAGGCCGATCGCCTTGGCATCGCTCAGCGCCGGCAGATTGTCCGGCACCTGCACCAGACACGGGATCTGCGTGCGCGCCTCGAACCGTCGCGCCTGCCACTCGATGGCCGAGGCAATCCCGGCGTCGAGAATCGGCGGACGCAATGCCGTGGCCACATCGCGCACCAATTGAAACAACTGAGCGATCAGGCGTTTCATGCTGTTCAGCCGCTCATTCAGTCCGGGGTCGAGTTGTGCATAGGCAAGTTCGCACATCGACGTCTCCAGTTTCAGCACCGTGAGCATCTGCCCCAGCTCATCGTGAACCTCGCGGGCGATTCGCGCCTTCTCCTCTTCGCGCACGCTCTCAAGGTGCGCCGACAGTTCACGCAGTTGCTCACGCGACGCCGCCAGCTCCAGCTCGATGCGTTTGCTCTCGGTGATGTCCCAGACGATGCCATCCCAGACATAGGCGCCATCTTCCAGTTGTCGGGTAATCGCCTTGATTTCGGCCCAGCGCTGTTGCCCCTGGCGCGTGAGAATTCGCCCCTGCCACGACCAATCGCTGTCAGTGTCCAGCGCCTGATCCTGGGTCTGGTGATAACTGGCCCTGTCGTCCGGATACACCAGACTGCGCAGGCCCATGTCGCGGTGAGCGATGGCCGCTGGCGCGTAACCCACCAGACTTTCACTGCCCTCGGAGATGTAGGCAAAGTCGATCTGCCCGGTCACCGGCGCCCGCTCCAGCCGGAACACCAGCCCCGGCACGTTGGCGGCGATACCCTGCAGGCGCGCCTCGCTTTCCTGCAACGCGGCCAGTGCCCGGCGGCGCTCGGTGACGTCATTGAGATAGACCACCAGATATTCACTGTCGCGAAAACGCAGGAAACTCAGCGACACGTCCGCGGGTAAAACACTGCCGTCGGCACGTACGCAGTTTGTTTCAAAACTCAGCGGCCCTTCTTCACTGGCCCGTGCGCGTTTCCACAGGTTGAGCCAGCGGTCCATGTGCAAACCCGGTTCGAAGTCGATCAGCGGTCGTTCGATCAGCCCACCGGATGGATAACCGAGCATGTTTTCCGCCGCGCGGTTGGCGTAGCGCACATGGCTGTCCCAATTGACCCAGAGGATGCCGACGGTGCTTTGGTCGATGGAAAACTGCGTCAGCCGCAAGGCTTCTTCGCTGGCGGCACGCAAGGCGATGTCTTCGCGCGCGGCCAGCAGACGCTGTTCAAGACTGTGCTGCTGGCGCCGCTGCCAGAACACGATGGCCACGCAACTGAGCAACATGACGGCAAACAACAGACTGAGGTTCTGCCAGAACCCCGGCGACTCCGACAGTCGCGGGTATTTCGGTTGCAGCCATTGGTTGTGCAGGCGTTCGAGATCCTTGGCCGGGATCACACGCAATGCGCTCTGGACGATACCGGCCAGTTCCGGCCAGTCACGGCGCGATGCCACCCGCAGCAGTTGCGGCAGCCCGATATCGCCGACCACCACCAGTTCGGCAAACTCCGGTTCTGCCGAAAGTCGACCGAGCTGCGCCTCATCAACGATCGCGTATGACGCTTGCTGACTCAACAACAGCTGCAATGCCTGACGCTCAAGGGGCACGCCTTGCAGGTTCAAATGCGGATAGTTACCGCGCAGATAGTCGGCGGTGGTGCTCGGCATGCGCACGGCGACGCGGGTCTGGCTGTCGAGTTTCTCCAGATCCACCCCGCCGCTGGCCTTCTGATCGCTGACCACCAATTGCGGCACACGCATGTACGGATCGGAGAACTGCCAAAGACGCAGGGCGCTGGGCGTCTGGGTCAGCCCCGGGGCGATATCGATTTCGCCTTCGCGCGCAGCCGCTTCCAGTTGCGCCAGATCCTGAAAGTTGCGCCAGCTCAGCTCGACATTGAGTGCTTTGGCCAACAGTTTCATCAGCTCGACGTTGGCCCCGGACAAGCGCTGCAAGCGCCGGTCGTATTGCGCATACGGCGCCTGCAACACCAGACCGACGCGCAATTCGTTGTGCTGCGCGAGCCATTGCTGCTCACTCGCCGACAACTGCGCAACGTGCGCTGGTGGCGCAGGCGCCGCCCAGCCCATCAAGGGAAGCCACAGACAGCCGATAACCCACAGGCAGCAAAATCGCTTCATTGAAGTCTCATACACTGACAAATTCTGACCAACCCATTAGGCTGCCGGGATACTTTTCTGGCCTGGAATAACCGATGCCCTCTGTCTACCGCCTGGCAATGCCAGCATTGTGCCTGTCGCTGATCCTGCCTTGTGCGTTTTCCGTCAACGCGGCCGATCCGGCCCCGGCCGCCGCTGCGGAAAAATCCGCTGAAGAAAAACCGGCCGAACGCCAGCCACTGCTTGAGCGTAGTCAGGAAGAAGCCGCCGCACTGCAACGCAAAGTCCCGGCGCAGGAACAGCAACAGTTGCAGGCCGCCAGCGACACCTTCCTCGCCTTGTGGAAACCGGCCAATACCGCCGAGCCCAAAGGCGCGGTGATTATCATCCCCGGCACGGGCGAAACCGCTGACTGGCCTCAGGCAATCGGCCCGTTACGGCGCAAGTTGCCGGACGTTGAATGGAGCAGCCTGAGCATCACCCTGCCCGACCTGCAAGCCGACACCATCGCGCCGCGTGTGATCGAGCCCTCTGCGGCCCCGAAAGCGCCTGAGTCGGGCAGCAAGGATTCCACCACCGCGCAACCAATCGAGCAAGCGGCGGGCGGTGAGGCTGAAGTGGCTGACCAGGTGGTTGCCGAGACGACCGAAGAACAATCCAAAGCCGATGCCGAACGCATCTTCACGCGAATCGACGCAGCCATTGCCTACGCCGAACAGCAAAGTGCGCGGCGCATTGTCGTGCTCGGTCACGGTACCGGCGCGTATTGGGCCGCACGCTACTTGAGCGAACGGCAAACGGCGCAGGTGGAAAAATTTGTTATGGTCGACGCGCAGACACCGCTCAAGGCCAAGCCGGCACTGGCGGAACTGACGCCGACGCTGAAGCTGCCGACGGCGGATATTTTCTACATGGACAAACCGCTGGATCGCAATGCCGCGCTGGAGCGCATGCAGGCGAGCAAGCGTTTGAAGACGTCGGCATTCAGCCAGGTGGCGCTCAAGGCACTGCCGGATAACAACGCTGAGCAGGAACAGTTGTTCCGCCGCGTGCGTGGCTGGTTGAATCCGCAGAACACCGACTGATCGTCAGACCGCGGCGCCCCCCTTCGCGAGCAGGCTCGCTCCCACAGTTGACCGCGTTCCTTCAAATGGAATGCGATCGAATGTGGGAGCGGGCTTGCCCGCGAAGGGGCCGGTATCGACGACGCAGAACTGGAAGTTAACGAAAATCCCGCCGCTCACGAATCAACGTGTAGGCGTTGTGCAGCTCGCGCGTTTTCTCGGTCGCGTCGCGCACCTGCGCTGGCGTCGCGCCGCTACCGGCAATCTTGTCCGGGTGATGACGACTGAGCAGACGTCGATAGGCACGCTTGATCTGCGCCGGCTCGCTGGATGCCGATACACCCAACAGGCGCATCGCTTCCTGATAGCTCACCGCCGCACTGACGATGGGCCGCTTGCCGGGCTCATAATCGCTCGCCAGTGCTTGCACCTGATGGGTCGTCCAGCCCAGCCATTTACCCCACTGCGCCAACAATTCCCGCTCACTGACGCCCGCCCGGCCATCGGCCCAGACCATCCGCCAGCAGGCGCGCAACACACCTTCGGCCGCGTGTGGCTGCGCACTCAGGCGGCGCAGATAACCGCGCAGATGATCGCCACCGGACTTGCCCCGGTTGAACGCCGCGATCGCCCGACGCGTCGCCGGTTCGCTCATCTCCAGCGCGCGCATCTCGTTCCGCGCCTGCTGGATATGCCCGTCCGTGACCCGCCCGTCGCTCTTGGCCAGACGCCCGAGCAACACGAACAACAATTCGTCGTTGCGTAGCATCGGCTGGCCGCCGAGTTTTTCGCGTAAATGTCCCCAGCTCTGCAAGTGCAGACGCCGATCCAGCGCCTGTCCCAACAACGCCCCAAGCATGGCCCCCGGAATGCTGGCGATCGCAAAACCCGCTCCGGCTCCAATCAGAGTCCCTGGCCACAACATATCAGCGACTCGCTTCTATCAAGGTTTCAGCTTCGGCCAAGCGCTCATGCGTACCGACATCCACCCAGTGGCCTTTCAGCCGCTCGCCTGTCACTTCGCCGTCTGCCATGGCTTTGCGCAGCAACGGCGCCAGTTTGAAGGCGCCGTCCGTGCAGCCATCGAACAGCTGCGGATGCAGGACGGCGATACCGCTGTAGGTCAGGGTCGGCGCGTCCGGTTGGCCGTCGAACACCTTCCCGTCGATCAGAGTGAAATCACCGGTCGGGTGATGCGCGGGGTTGTCCGCCAGCACCAGATGCGCCAGGCCATTGATCGGCTGATGCAGCACGCTGAAGTCGTAATCGGTCCAGATATCACCGTTGACCACCAAGAACGCATCGTCGCCGAGCAACGGCAGCGCACGGAAAATCCCGCCACCGGTTTCCAGCGGCTCGCCTTCCGGCGAGTACTGAATGCTCACGCCGAATTGCGAACCGTCGCCCAGATAATCCTCGATCTGCTGACCGAGCCAGGCGTGGTTGATCACGATCTCATTGAAACCGGCGGCCGCGAGGGCGCGCAGGTGATATTCGATCAAGGGCACGCCGCCGGCACGTACCAGCGGTTTCGGGGTGGTCAGGGTCAGCGGGCGCATGCGCTCGCCTTTGCCTGCCGCCAGAATCATTGCCTTCATGCTGTTGCTCCACCCCGCAGGCTGGTGAACAGCGTTTGCAATTCGGCCAGTTCAGGACGACGGGCAATCACCGCTTCTATATAAGAGAAGAAACGCGGCACGTCGGCCAGGTAACGCGGCTTGCCATCGCGGTGGCAGATACGCGCGAAAATGCCGATGACTTTCAGGTGACGCTGCACGCCCATCAGGTCGCTGGCACGCAGGAAGTCTTCAAAATCCGGCTGCACCGGGATGTTCAGTGCCGAGGCTTGCTGCCAGTAACTTTCCAGCCAGCCACGCACGCGCTCTTCAGGCCAGCTGAGGAAAGCGTCCTTGAACAGGCAGGTTACGTCGTAGGTCACCGGGCCATAGACCGCATCCTGAAAATCCAGCACGCCAGGGTTTGGCTCGCTGAGCATCAGGTTGCGCGGCATGTAATCGCGGTGCACCAGCACTTTCGGCTGGGCCAGGGCGCTGTCGATCAACAGGTCGCTGATCTGCTGCCACTGTTGTTGCTGAGTCGAATTGAATTCGACGCCCAGTTCACGCTTCACGTACCACTCAGGGAACAGTTCCAGCTCACGGCGCAGCAATGCGACGTCGTAACTCGGCAGGGGCGCGACCATCGGCAACTGCTGAAAAGCCAGCAGTGCTTTCAGGGCATCGCTGAACAATGCGTCGGCATTTTCGCCATCGATCACGTCGAGATAGGTCTTGTTGCCCAGGTCATTGAGCAAAAGAAAGCCGCGTTCGAGGTCTTCGGCATAAATTTTCGGCACATTAATTCCGGATTTCGCCAGCAAAAAGGCGATATCCACGAACGGTTTGCAGTTTTCCTGGGGTGGCGGCGCATCCATCACGACGAAGCTGCGACCCGCGCCTTCCCAGCGGAAGTAACGGCGGAAACTCGCGTCGCTACTGGCCGCGGTCAACGTGGCCGGGGGCACGGCGCCCCAGCCCTGATCTGCAAACAGGATTGCCAACTGCTCATCGAGCCAAACTTTCAGGTGTTGCAAGCGTACATCTTGGTCAGGCATTGCAAGGGTCTCCGACGGCGCTAGCCGTCAAGCGGGTCATGCTTTATTATCCAGCATCTTTTTCAGACCATCGAGAGGGGTGGGGCCGTCACCGCGGGCCGATGGCACGCAGGAAGCCCGGACTAATAAGATGGCATTGAAATCCCCCGCGTTTCGTAAAAAATTTCCGTTGTTGGTAACCGGCAGTCTGCTGGCTATGCAACCTCTGGCCAGTCAATTCGTTGTCGCCGCCGAGCAGTATGACTGCTCTGTCTCGGCTACGGGTGCCTGGGACTGTTCGCCCAAGACGCCGGCGGCTGCATTGCCTCCGCGTCCAGTGCATGACGGCAGTGCCGTCAGCGCCACCGGCGAAGCCCCGGCACAGAACGGTTCGACTTCCGACACTGGCGCCAAACCAGCGCTGGTGACCGAAGCCAAGGGCCGCGGACTGAAATCCCGTAGCGAAGACTTCAGTCACCTCGACTGGGTTCCGCGCGAGAAACTCACCGCTGCCCAATTGGCTGAAACCGGTCCGTATTGCTCTGGTGCTTACATCGAGCCGACTCGTCCTGGCATGAATGACAAGACGAATAAAAGCGATGCACCGACCTTTATCGGCGCAAAAGCTTCGCGCTATAACACCGATGATCAAGTTGGCACCCTGGCCGGTGATGTTGTCCTGCGTCAGGGCAGCATGCAGGTCGAGTCCGATGAGGCGAGCCTGTATCAGGCCGAGAGCCGCGCCGAACTCAACGGCGATGTGCGCATCCGCGACAACGGCGCGCTGATCGTCGGCGACCACGCCGATGTGCAGCTCGACACTGGTGAAGCCAAGGTCGACAACGCCGAATACGTGATGCACAAATCGCGCATCCGCGGTAACGCGCTGTACGCCAAGCGTGCCGAAAACGCGATCATTCGTCTCAAGGACGGCACGTACACCACGTGCGAACCGAACAGCAACGCCTGGCAGCTCAAGGGTAATAACATCACCCTGAACCCGGCCACCGGCTTCGGTACCGCGACCAACGTGACGTTGCGCGTAAAAGACATTCCGATCCTGTACACGCCGTACATCTACTTCCCGATCGACGACCGTCGCCAGTCGGGCTTCCTGCCGCCGACCATCGGCAGCGGCAGCGATACCGGCTTCATGCTGGTCACCCCGTACTACTTCAACCTGGCGCCTAATTACGACGCCACGTTGTACCCGCGCTACATGAGCAAGCGTGGCATGTTGGTGGAAGGCGAGTTCCGTTACCTGACCAAGTCCAGCGAAGGCCAGTTCGGCGCTGCGTATCTCAATGACGAGGACCATGATCGCGACAAGCAGACAGACGCCAAGCAGACTCGTTACATGTACAACTGGCAGCACAAGGGTGGTCTCGACTCCCGCGTGCTCACCGAGGTTGATTACACCAAGATCAGCGATCCGTATTACTTCCAGGATCTGCAGACTGACCAGATCGGTGTGAAAAGCAGCGACTTCGTGAACCAGCAGGGCGCGATCACTTACCGTGGTGACAGCTACACCGCACGCCTGAATGCTCAGCAGTACCAGTTAGCGACCGTTTCCAACATCACCCCATATGGTCGTCTGCCGCAGATCACCTTCAATGGTCAACTGCCATATCACCCGGAAGGTTTGAATTTCGATTACGAGACTGAGCTCGTTCGTTTCGATCGAGATCTTCTGACGGGTAACTACCTGGATAAAAATGGCGGCCCGATCAACGCTGATGGCACAGTCGGCAGTCCACGCCTGGACAACAACATCACTGGTCTGGCACGCGCCAATGGCGATCGCTTGAATCTCAAGCCAGGTGTCAGCCTGCCGATGAACTGGACTTATGGCTTCCTGAAGCCGTCGCTCAAGTACCAGTACACCCAGTATCAATTGGATCTGGACGGTACCGGCAAACAAGACATCATTGACCAGCAGGCTGCAGCAGCACGTGAAGGAACCCGCTACGTAGGTGGCAAGTTCGGTAGCAACCAGAATCGTGGCGTACCGATTGCCAGCATCGACAGCGGCCTGTACTTCGACCGTAATACGTCGTACTTCGGCAAGAACTATCGCCAGACACTGGAACCGCGACTGTTCTACCTCTATGTGCCTGAAGAAAATCAGGAAGATATTCCTGTATTCGATACCAGCGAATACACCTTCAACTACTCGTCGCTGTTCCGTGACAACCGCTTCTCCGGTTCCGACCGCGTCGGTGACGAGAACAAACTGTCGCTGGGCGTAACCAGCCGCTGGATCGAAGACAACGGTTTCGAGCGTCAACGCATCAGCGTCGGTCAGGCGCTGTACTTCAAGGATCGTGAAGTCCAACTGCCGGGCATCGATGCAAAAACCCGTGATGACGCGAAATCCAACGTTTCGCCATACGCACTGGAATACGAATACCGCTGGAACCGCGACTGGCGCACCACTGCCGACTACAACTGGGATCCGGACAGCCGCAGCCCGCGTTCCGGCAGTGCGATGTTCCACTACCAGCCTGAAGACAACCCGAACAAGGTCATTAACGCCGGTTATCGCTATCGCAATGACCAGGTTCGTTACGACCAGAACACCGGTAAATGGTCGGTAGGCGGCGGTGACTACGGTACTCCAGGCCAGCCTGGCTACGTGAAGGACTACTACAAGATCCAGCAGCATGACTTCTCGGTCATCTGGCCGATCGTTCCACAGTGGAACGCGATCAGCCGCTGGCAGTACGACTACAACCGTAACCGTACCCTGGAAGCTTTCGGTGGTTTCGAGTACGACAACTGCTGCTGGAAACTGCGCCTGATCAACCGTTACTGGGTTTCCTATGACGAGTTCAGCCAGGAAGCTCCGCAAAACGAAAAAGGCGACCATGGCGTCTTCCTCCAAATTGTTCTGAAGGGACTCGGTGGCCTCACTGGCGCCAAGGTAGAGAGCTTCCTCGACAAAGGCATTCAAGGTTATCGTGAACGTGAAGACCAAGCTTTCTGATTGTCTGCGCCCGCTGATGCTGGGCGCGCTGTTCCTGGGTACGGCGGCCAACGCCGCCGTACAGTCCATCGATAAAGTGGTAGCGATCGTCGACAACGACGTGGTCATGCAGAGCCAATTGGACCAGCGCGTCCACGAAGTTCAGCAGACCATCGCCAAGCGTGGAGGTGGCTTGCCACCTCCAGGTGTACTGGATCAACAGGTGCTTGAGCGCCTGATCGTCGAAAACCTGCAACTGCAGATCGGCGAACGTTCCGGCATCCGCATCACCGATGAAGAACTGAACCAGGCTGTCGGCACCATCGCCCAGCGCAACAACATGACTGTTGACCAGTTCCGCGCCGCCCTGGCACGCGACGGCCTGTCTTATGACGACGCTCGTGACCAGATCAAGCGCGAGATGGTCATCAGCCGTGTCCGTCAGCGCCGCGTGGCAGAACGCATTCAGGTCTCCGAGCAGGAAGTGAAGAACTTCCTCGCCTCCGACCTGGGCAAGATGCAACTGTCCGAAGAGCTGCACCTGGCCAACATCCTGATTCCGACCCCGGAAAGCGCCAACTCCGAAGCCATTCAGAGTGCCGCGCGTCAGGCCATGGAGGTTTACCAGCAGCTCAAGCAAGGCGCCGACTTCGGTCAATTGGCAGTGGCCAAATCCGCCAGCGACAACGCACTGGAAGGTGGCGACATGGGCTGGCGTAAAGCCGCTCAACTGCCACCTCCGTTCGATCGCGAGCTGAGCAGCATGGCCGTTGGCGATGTAACTCAGCCGGCACGTACGCCAGGTGGTTTCATCATCCTCAAGTTGCTGGCCAAGCGCGGCGGCGAAGCCCAGACCCGTGACGAGGTGCATGTGCGCCACATCCTGGTCAAGCCAAGCCCGATCCGCGACGAAGCCAAGACCAAAGCCCTGGTTCAATCGCTGTATGAGCGAATCCTGGCAGGTGAAGACTTCGCCACTCTGGCGAAGAGCTACTCTGAAGACCCGGGTTCCGCCCTCAACGGTGGCGACCTGAACTGGATCGACCCGAACGTACTGGTGCCGGAATTCCGCGAAGTGATGGCCAAGACCCCACAAGGTCAACTGTCCAAGCCGTTCCAGACCCAATACGGCTGGCATGTTCTGGAAGTCCTTGGCCGTCGCGCCACCGACAGCACCGAGCAGGCCCGCGAGCAGCAGGCAATGACCGTACTGCGTAACCGCAAATACGACGAAGAGCTGCAAACCTGGCTGCGTCAGATCCGTGACGAAGCGTACGTAGAGATCAAACTCCCTGGTGCAGACCAGGCAGCGCAGTGAAACCCAAGCGTTTCGCGCTGACACCCGGCGAACCAGCCGGCATCGGTCCCGACCTGTGCCTGCTGCTCGCCTCGCAAGCCCAGCCACATCCCCTGATTGCCATCACCAGCCGCGACCTGCTCCTTGAGCGGGCCGCGCAGCTGGGGCTGGCCGTCAATCTGCTGGATGTCGGCCCGGATCACTGGCCGGACGCCCCGGCGCCCGCCAACAGCCTGTATGTCTGGGACACTCCGCTCAGCGCCCCTGTGGTGGCCGGGCAACTGGACAAGGCCAATGCGGCCTTCGTCCTCGAAACCCTGACCCGCGCCGGCAACGGCTGCCTCAGCGGCGATTTCGCCGGGATGATCACAGCACCCGTGCACAAGGGCGTGATCAACGAGTCGGGTATCGCCTTCTCTGGACACACGGAATTTCTCGCTGACCTGACCCATACCGCCCAGGTGGTGATGATGCTCGCTACCCGCGGTTTGCGTGTGGCACTGGTCACCACTCACCTGCCCCTGCGCGACATCGCCGATGCGATCACGCCGGAGCGGCTGGAGCGGGTCACGCGGATTCTGCACAGCGACCTGCAAAACAAATTCGGCATCGCCCAGCCACGCATCCTCGTTTGCGGGCTCAACCCGCACGCCGGTGAAGGCGGACACCTGGGCCATGAAGAAATCGACATCATCGAACCTACATTAGAGCGCCTGCGCGGCGAGGGCATGGACCTTCGTGGCCCGCTGCCCGCCGACACTCTGTTTACCCCCAAATATCTGGAGCACTGCGATGCAGTGCTGGCGATGTATCACGACCAGGGCTTGCCTGTGCTTAAGTACAAAGGCTTCGGCGCTGCCGTCAACGTGACCCTGGGTTTGCCGATCATCCGTACATCGGTCGACCATGGCACCGCCCTGGATCTGGCCGGCAGCGGCAAAATCGACACCGGCAGCCTGCAAGTCGCCCTGGAAACCGCCTACCAGATGGCCGAGACCCGTTTATGACCGAGCAATACCAACACAAGGCGCGCAAACGCTTTGGCCAGAACTTCCTGCACGATGCCGGCGTCATCGACCGCATCCTGCGCTCCATCAGTGCCAAGTCCGAAGACCGCCTGCTGGAAATCGGCCCGGGCCAGGGCGCACTGACCGCCGGCCTGCTCAACTCCGGCGCGCAACTGGACGTGGTGGAGCTGGACAAGGATCTGATCCCGATCCTCAACCAGCAGTTTGCCGGCAAGAGCAACTTCAACCTGCATCAGGGTGATGCACTGAAGTTCGACTTCAACACGCTCAACGCTGCGCCAAACAGCCTGCGCGTCGTCGGCAACCTGCCGTACAACATCTCGACGCCACTGATCTTCCACCTGCTGAACAACGCCGGCATCATTCGCGACATGCACTTCATGTTGCAGAAAGAAGTGGTCGAGCGCCTGGCAGCAGGCCCTGGCGGTGGCGACTGGGGTCGCCTGTCGATTATGGTTCAGTACCACTGCCGCGTAGAGCACCTGTTCAACGTCGGCCCGGGCGCGTTCAACCCGCCGCCGAAAGTTGATTCGGCCATCGTCCGTCTGGTGCCACACGCGGTACTGCCTCACCCGGCCAAGGATCATCGCCTGCTGGAGCGCGTTGTGCGCGAAGCCTTCAACCAGCGCCGCAAGACCTTGCGCAACACGCTCAAGCAATTGATGACCGCTGCCGAGATCGAAGCGGCCGGCGTCGATGGCAGCTTGCGTCCGGAGCAACTCGACCTGGCCGCGTTCGTGCGCCTGGCTGACAAGCTCAGCGAACAAGTCCCGCCAGCCCCCGCCGCCGACTGACCGGCGATGAACGCTATCGGGCAGGACGCCACTCTGGTTTACTGCCCGATACTTGCCTAGACTGATTCCCCATCAGCTACGCCTCGCGTTCCGCTTTGTTTAAGGCCCTTTTGCATGTCCGATCCTCGTTATCAGGTCGATGTCAGCGTCGTTACCCACTATCTGGCAGACCAATCGCAACCCGAACACGACCGCTTCGCCTTTGCCTACACCATCACCGTGCAGAACAATGGCGAGCAACCCGCACGCCTGATGTCGCGCCACTGGGTGATCACCGACGGTGACGGCCATGTCGAAGAGGTACGCGGCGCGGGTGTCGTCGGCCAGCAACCGCTGATCGAATCAGGCAAAAGCCACACTTACAGCAGCGGCACGGTGATGACCACCAGGGTCGGCACCATGCAAGGTACTTACGAAATGGTCGCCAGTGATGGCAAACATTTCGACGCAATCATCAAGCCCTTCCGCCTCGCCGTCCCCGGAGCCCTGCACTGATGGCGACATATGCCGTCGGCGACCTGCAAGGCTGCCTCGAACCGCTCAAGTGCCTGCTCAAGCAAGTCGCTTTCGACCCGAAACTCGATCGGCTCTGGCTGGTGGGCGATCTGGTCAACCGTGGCCCGCAGTCGCTGGAAACCCTGCGTTTTCTCTATGCCATGCGCGATTCGCTGGTCTGCGTCCTCGGTAATCACGACCTGCATCTGCTGGCGGCAGCAAAGAATATCGAACGTTTGAAGAAGTCGGACACGCTGCGCGAGATCCTTGAGGCGCCAGACTGCGCCGAACTGCTTGAGTGGGTGCGACAACAAAAGTTGATGCACTACGACGAGCAGCGCGACGTCGCCATGGTCCACGCCGGCATTCCACCGCAGTGGTCGCTGCGCCGCGCCTTGAAGTGCGCCGACGAAGTCGAAACCGCCCTGCGCGACGACAACCTGTTTCCTGCTTACCTCGACGGCATGTACGGCAACGATCCGGCGAAATGGGACAACGACCTCAAAGGTGTGACCCGCCTGCGCGTCATCACCAACTATTTCACCCGCATGCGTTTCTGCACTGCCGAGGGCAAGCTCGACCTCAAGAGCAAGGAAGGCCTCGACAGCGCACCGCCAGGCTACAAACCGTGGTTCCAGCACAAGGAACGCAAGACCAAAGGGCTGCGAATCATTTTTGGTCACTGGGCGGCGCTGGAAGGCAATATCCATGAGCCAGGCATTTCGGCGCTGGACACCGGTTGTGTCTGGGGCGGCAGCCTGACCCTGATGAACGTCGACAGCGGCGAACGCCTGTCGTGCAAATGCGATGAACATGGCGGCCTCGCCCCGACCGTCGCACCACTTATCCCCGAAACTTCGCCAGTCAGCGCACCGCGCTAGACTGCGCATTCAGCCGAGCAACAGGAACCCGCCATGAGCGAATTCAAACGAATCCCCCCGGAGCAGGCTCAGGCCCTGCGTGAGCAAGGTGCTGTCGTGGTCGACGTGCGCGACCCGGCGACTTTCGCTGCCCTGCATATCAGCGGCTCGAAGCATCTGGACAACCACTCACTGCACGCCTTCATCCAAGGCGCCGATCTCGATGCACCGACCGTTGTCGTCTGCTACCACGGCAATTCCAGCCAAGGCGCTGCGGCGTACCTGATCAGTCAGGGCTTTTCCGACGTCTACAGCATGGACGGCGGCTTTGAGCTGTGGCGTACGACCTATCCTGCAGAAACTGCCCAAGGCACCGCCGAATAATTTTTTTTGTCACGCGCAGGCCCCGGCTGCCGTGGGCCTGCGCCGGGCAGACGAACGGTCTGCCACAACTAATTACGTATCTCGCCTTTACCTCCCGAATTCCCAACTATCCTTAAGCCCAGGCCATCCAAAACAGGGGAGAGCCGGTACACCGGCGCACGGGTCATCGGGAGTGACTTTCACGATTGTCGGTCGTGAAAGTGTTCTGGGGGGTAAACAAACAGCTGCCACAACGGTTGTTTGCCAGCATCGACTGAGTGATCCGGCGTCGGCTCCACGTATCGAGCGAGGTGACGTCATGAGTATCTTTAGCCACTTCCAACAACGCTTCGAGTCCACACGCCAGGAAGAACTCTCGCTGCAAGAGTACCTGGAGCTGTGCAAGAAAGACCGAAGCGCCTACGTTTCCGCCGCCGAGCGTCTATTGCTGGCCATCGGCGAACCGGAACTGCTCGACACCTCGACCAACTCGAGGCTGTCACGCATCTTCTCCAACAAGGTGATCCGTCGCTATCCGGCCTTTGAAGACTTCCACGGGATGGAAGAATGCATCGACCAGATCGTCTCGTATTTCCGCCACGCCGCCCAAGGTCTGGAAGAGAAGAAACAGATCCTTTATCTGCTCGGCCCTGTTGGTGGCGGTAAATCGTCCTTGGCCGAGAAGCTCAAGCAACTGATCGAAAAAGTGCCGTTCTATGCGATCAAGGGCTCGCCGGTATTCGAATCGCCTCTGGGTCTGTTCAACGCCACCGAAGATGGCGCGATCCTCGAAGAAGACTTCGGCATCCCACGGCGCTACCTGAACACCATCATGTCGCCGTGGGCGACCAAACGTCTGGCCGAATTCGGCGGCGACATCAGCCAGTTCCGCGTGGTCAAACTCTACCCGTCGATCCTCAATCAGATCGCCGTGGCCAAGACCGAACCGGGTGACGAGAACAACCAGGACATCTCTGCCCTGGTTGGTAAAGTCGACATCCGCAAACTCGAGGAATACCCACAGAACGACGCTGACGCCTACAGCTACTCCGGTGCGTTGTGCCGGGCCAACCAGGGCTTGATGGAATTCGTCGAAATGTTCAAGGCACCGATCAAGGTGCTGCACCCATTGCTGACCGCGACTCAGGAAGGCAACTACAACAGTACCGAAGGTCTCGGCGCGATTCCGTTCACCGGGATCCTGCTTGCCCACTCCAACGAATCGGAGTGGCACACCTTCCGCAACAACAAGAACAACGAAGCGTTCATCGACCGGATCTACATCGTCAAAGTGCCGTACTGCCTGCGGGTCAGCGACGAAGTGAAGATCTACGACAAACTGTTGTTCAACAGCTCTCTGGCCAAGGCCCATTGCGCACCCGACACGCTGAAGATGCTCGCGCAGTTCACCGTGCTGTCGCGCCTCAAGGAGCCGGAAAACTCCAACATCTATTCGAAGATGCGCGTCTACGACGGCGAAAACCTCAAGGACACCGACCCGAAAGCCAAGTCGATTCAGGAATACCGCGACTCTGCAGGCGTGGATGAAGGCATGAACGGTCTGTCGACCCGGTTTGCGTTCAAGATCCTGTCCAAGGTGTTCAACTTCGATCCGCACGAAATCGCCGCCAACCCGGTACACCTGCTCTATGTGCTGGAACAGCAGATCGAACAGGAACAGTTCCAGGCTGAAACCCGTGAGCGTTACCTGCGCTACCTGAAGGAATACCTGGCACCGCGCTATATCGAATTCATCGGCAAGGAAATTCAAACCGCGTACCTCGAGTCTTACAGCGAGTACGGCCAGAACATCTTCGACCGCTACGTGCTGTATGCGGACTTCTGGATTCAGGATCAGGAATACCGTGATCCTGAAACCGGCGAAATCCTCAACCGCGTGGCCCTCAACGAGGAACTGGAAAAAATCGAAAAACCGGCCGGCATCAGCAATCCGAAGGATTTCCGCAACGAAATCGTCAACTTCGTCCTGCGCGCCCGAGCCAACAACAACGGCAAGAACCCGACCTGGCTCAGCTACGAAAAACTGCGGGTGGTCATCGAGAAGAAAATGTTCTAACACCGAGGATCTGCTGCCAGTCATCAGCTTCAACGCCAAGGCCAGCAAAGAGGATCAGCAGAAACACAACGACTTCGTTACACGAATGGTCGAACGCGGCTACACCGACAAACAGGTACGGCTTCTTTCCGAATGGTACCTGCGGGTACGGAAGTCGCAGTGAAGCAGCTGCAAGCTTCTAGCTACAAGCTGCAAGAACAAAGCGCGTAACCCACTGATGCCCGGGAACCTGCTTTTACTTGCAGCTTGAAGCTCACAACTTGAAGCTGCCCGGAGGGCCTCCTATGAGTTATGTGATCGACCGACGTCTCAATGGCAAGAACAAGAGCACGGTGAACCGTCAGCGCTTCCTGCGGCGTTACCGTGACCACATCAAAAAGGCTGTCGAAGAGGCGGTCAGCCGGCGCTCCATTACCGATATGGAACACGGCGAGCAAATCAGCATTCCCGGTCGCGACATCGACGAACCGGTGCTTCACCACGGCCGTGGCGGCAAGCAGACCGTGGTTCATCCTGGTAACAAAGAATTCACGGCCGGCGAACACATCGCCCGGCCACCGGGTGGTGGCGGCGGGCGCGGACCGGGCAAGGCCGGCAATTCCGGCGAAGGCATGGACGAATTCGTCTTCCAGATCACCCAGGAAGAATTCCTCGAATTCATGTTCGAAGACCTCGAACTGCCCAACCTGGTCAAACGCAACCTCAGCGGCACTGACACGTTCAAAACCGTACGCGCCGGGATCAGCAACGAAGGCAATCCGTCACGGATCAACATCATCCGCACCCTGCGTTCGGCGCATGCACGCCGCATTGCCCTATCCGGCAGCAGCCGGGCGAAGCTGCGCGAAGTCAAAGAAGAACTGGAGCGCCTGAGACGCGAAGAGCCGGACAACTTCGGCGATATTCAGGAACTCGAAGCCGAAATCGAAAAACTCAGCGCGCGCATCCACCGTGTGCCGTTTCTCGATACCTTCGATTTGAAGTACAACCTGCTGATCAAACAACCTAACCCCAGCTCGAAAGCGGTGATGTTCTGCCTGATGGACGTCTCCGGCTCCATGACCCAGGCGACCAAGGACATCGCCAAACGCTTTTTCATCCTGTTGTACCTGTTCCTCAAGCGGAACTACGACAAGATCGACGTGGTGTTCATCCGCCACCACACCAGTGCCCGAGAAGTCGATGAAGAAGAGTTTTTCTATTCGCGGGAAACCGGCGGCACCATCGTTTCCAGTGCGCTGAAGCTGATGCAGGAGATCATGGCCGAGCGTTATCCGAGCAACGAATGGAACATCTACGCGGCACAGGCTTCCGACGGCGACAACTGGAACGACGACTCGCCGATCTGCCGCGACATACTGATCAACCAGATCATGCCGTTTGTGCAGTACTACACTTATGTGGAGATCACCCCGCGCGAACACCAGGCCCTCTGGTACGAATACGAGCGCATCGCCGAAGCCTTTTCCGACACGTTTGCCCAGCAGCAACTGGTCTCGGCCGGGGATATCTATCCGGTCTTCCGTGAACTCTTCCAGCGCAGGTTAGTGACATGACCGCCAAAGAGCAGAAGCGCCAACCCATTTCCACCGGCTCCGAATGGACATTCGAGCTGATCCAGACCTACGACCGCGAAATCGCCCGTATCGCGGCCGGTTATGCGCTGGATACTTATCCCAACCAGATCGAAGTGATCACCGCCGAGCAGATGATGGATGCGTACGCCTCGGTGGGCATGCCGCTGGGTTACCACCACTGGTCCTATGGCAAACACTTCCTCAGCACCGAAAAATCCTACAGTCGCGGGCAGATGGGGCTGGCCTACGAGATCGTGATCAACTCCGATCCGTGCATCGCCTATCTGATGGAAGAAAACACCATCTGCATGCAGGCGCTGGTGGTGGCGCACGCGTGCTACGGCCACAACAGCTTCTTCAAGGGCAATTACCTGTTCCGCACCTGGACCGACGCCAGCTCGATCATCGATTACCTGGTGTTCGCCAAGCAGTACATCATGCAATGCGAGGAACGCCACGGCATCGACGCGGTGGAAGACCTGCTCGACTCCTGCCACGCCTTGATGAACTACGGCGTCGACCGCTACAAGCGCCCCTATCCGATTTCCGCCGAGGAAGAACGGCGGCGGCAGAAAGATCGCGAAGAACACATGCAGAAGCAGATCAACGATCTGTGGCGCACGATTCCCAAAGGTGCAGACAAATACAGCGACAAGGACAACGCGCGCTTCCCCGCAGAACCGCAAGAAAACATCCTGTACTTCATCGAAAAACACGCGCCGTTGCTGGAACCGTGGCAACGCGAGATTGTGCGGATCGTGCGCAAGATCGCCCAGTATTTCTATCCACAACGCCAGACTCAGGTGATGAACGAAGGCTGGGCAACGTTCTGGCACTACACGCTGATGAACGATCTGTATGACGAAGGCCTGGTCACCGACGGTTTCATGATGGAGTTCCTGACGTCGCACACCAGCGTGGTGTTCCAGCCAGGTTTTGACAGCCCCTACTACAGCGGCATCAACCCTTACGCCTTGGGCTTCGCCATGTACCGGGACATCAGGCGCATGTGTGAAGAACCCACTGAGGAAGACCGTCACTGGTTCCCGGACATTGCCGGAACCGACTGGCTGTCGACCATCAAGTTCGCCATGAGCAGCTTCAAGGACGAGAGCTTCATCCTGCAGTACCTGTCACCCAAGGTAATCCGCGACCTGAAACTGTTCAGCATCCTCGATGACGACCAGAAGGACGATCTGCTGGTACCGGCAATCCACGACGAAACCGGTTACCGGATCATCCGCGAAACCCTGGCAGCGCAATACAACCTCGGCAATCGTGAGCCGAACGTGCAGATCTACAGCATTGATCGACGGGGTGATCGCTCCCTGACCTTGCGCCATCAGCAACATGACCGCAAACCGTTGGGCGACTCCACCGACGAAGTGCTCAAACACCTGCATCGCCTGTGGGGCTTCGATATTCATCTGGAAACCCTGCAGGGTGACCAGATCATGAAGACCCATCACGTTCCGCCACGCAGTGAACACAGCGAAGGGGATTACGGTCGGCTCGACCTGGCCGTCATTCATCTTTGATCCGGTTCTGGCCTCCGAAAGTCCGACGCAAGAGTTATCCTGTCGGGCTAACGGAGGTTTTTTATGCAGATTTATAAGGTCGGCGGTGCAGTACGCGATCGCCTGCTGGGCAAACCGGTCACCGATATCGACTGGGTCGTTGTCGGCGCCAGCACCGAGGAAATGCTCGCGCAAGGCTATCGCCCGGTCGGCGCGGATTTCCCGGTGTTTCTTCACCCAAAAAGCGGCGAGGAATATGCCCTCGCCCGCACCGAACGCAAGAGCGGTCGTGGGTACGGCGGTTTCACCTTTCACGCCAGCCCCGAAGTAACGCTTGAAGAAGACCTGATCCGCCGCGACCTGACCATCAACGCCATGGCCGAGGACGATCAGCAGAACCTGACCGATCCGTATCACGGCCAGCGCGACCTTGAAGATCGAATTCTTCGCCACGTTTCCCCGGCGTTCGCCGAAGATCCCTTGCGTGTCTTGCGCGTTGCTCGCTTCGCCGCACGCTATGCCGAACTGGGCTTCACCGTCGCGCCCGAGACCCTGGAGCTGATGCGTCAGCTCAGCGAATCCGGCGAACTGCAAGCGCTGACTGCCGAACGTAGCTGGAAGGAAATCTCCCGGGCACTGATGGAAGATCAGCCGCAGGTATTCATTGAGGTTTTGCGTCAATGCGGCGCACTGAAAGTGCTGATGCCGGAAGTCGACGCCTTGTTTGGCGTGCCGCAACCGGAAATCCATCACCCGGAAATCGACAGCGGCATCCACACCCTGAGCGTGCTGGAGCAATCGGCGCTGCACAAACAACCGCTGACCGTACGCTGGGCCTGCTTGCTGCACGACCTCGGCAAAGGGCTTACGCCAAAAGAAGAGTGGCCGCGACACATCGCCCACGAACACACGGGGTTGAAGCTGATCAAAGCGGTCAATGAGCGCTTCAAGGCACCGAAGGACTGTCAGGAATTGGCGCTACTGGTCGGCCAGTACCATACCCATGGACATCGCGCTCTGGAGTTGAAGGCTTCGACGTTGCTGGAGTTACTGCAGAGTTTTGATGTGTATCGCCGGCCGCAGCGCTTTGAGGAATTCATCATCGCCTGCGAGATGGATGCGCGCGGACGCAAGGGACTGGAACAGCGCAGTTATCCACAGGCGGATTATCTGCGCGGCGCGGCCAATGAGGCGCGGGGCGTGGCGGTGCAGCCGTTGCTGGAGAAGGGATTTAAAGGCCCGGAGCTGGGCGAAGCGCTCAAGCGCGAACGGCTCAAGGCGTTGAAGGCTTACAAAGAGGCTTACACCTCCTGAAATGCTTCGCGAGCAGGCTCGCTCCCACATTGGAATAGGATCTCCTGTGGGAGCGAGCCTGCTCGCGAAAGCGTCCGTCAGATCAACGCAAATCCGAAGGGGTCAGTTGTTCGCCGCGCCATTCAAAGGCGACCGGCGCCAACACTTGATCAATCTGCGCCTCGGCCCACAACGTCGCGAAGCTTTTTCCCACGCCCGGATGCACACAATCCGGCGCAATCAGCGACAGCGGCCACAGCACAAAAGCGTTTTTCAGGATTTCTGCCCGCGGCAGAACCAGACCGTCGAAGTTACCCACCAGATCGCCATACAGCAGCACGTCGATATCCAGCGGCAACCCCTTGCGCTCCGGCGCATAGCGCCCATTGTCCGCCTCGATGAATTTCAAGCGCCGATCCAGTTCCATCAACGGCAAATCGGTATACGCCGACACCACGAAGTTGAAGAACGGCCCGCTCTTGATGCCCACCGGTTGACTCTCGAACACGGCCGAACAGCGGACATCCACGAGGAAGGTCGCCAACGCGTCGAGTCCGGCGCGCAAATGGGTTTCGCGCTCGATATTGCTACCGAGCCCAAGATACACCTGAGTCAGCGACATCCGCGCTCGATCTCCACACCCACACCACCCTTGGCGGCCGGCACAGCGCCGGGCTTGGTCAGCTTCAGGCGGACCCAGGTAATCTTGAATTCCGTCATCAGCACTTCAACCAGGCGCTCGGCAAACGTCTCGACCAACTGGAATTGCGCCTGCTCGGCAAACGTCTGAATGCGTGTGGAAACGCTGGCGTAGTCGAGCGCCAGGGTGAGGTCGTCACCGGCGGCGGCCGGGCGATTGTCCCAAGCGAAGCTCAGATCAAGACGCAGGCACTGTCGGATGCCGCGCTCCCAGTCGTAGGCACCGATCACGGTGTCAACTTCCAGGCCCTCGATAAACACTCTGTCCAAGCACTTTTCTCCGCTGCACGACAAGGGCGCAATGCGCCGTTAGAATCAGGGCGTCCTCGCCCGGAATAGTTAGCATGTTTTGGTTACTGGCGATCCTCGCCTACCTGCTCGGCTCGCTGTCCTTCGCCATTTTGCTCAGCCGCCTGACCGGAAACCCGGATCCGCGAATGAGTGGCTCGGGTAATGCCGGCGCCACCAACATGCTGCGCCTGGCCGGTCGCAAACTCGCGATCCTGACCTTGCTGGGTGATCTGTGCAAAGGCTTGCTGCCGGTGCTGATCGCAGCGGCTGCGGGCCTTTCGTTGCAGGATCAGGCCTGGATCGGCGTGTGCGCCGTGATCGGTCACCTGTTCCCGCTGTACTTCCGTTTTCGTGGCGGCAAGGGCGTTGCCACTGCCGCCGGCATGCTGCTGGGCCTGTATCCGCCCGCCGCGCTGCTGGCCGTATGCGCCTGGCTGCTGACGTTCTATCTGACCCGCACCAGCTCGCTGGCGGCGCTGATCGCCACGCCGCTGACCCTGCCGTTGCTCGCTTGGCAGGAACCGGAAGCGTTGCTGCCGATGAGCGCACTCACACTGCTGATCGTCTGGCGCCACCGCGGCAATCTACGCGACCTGTTTGCCGGGCGCGAACGGCATTTTTAAATACCGTTCATGAACGCCGCTCATCACAACGCCGACAATTGCTCCATCGGCCAGCGCGCCTGCACGCTGATCGCCAGACTTTCCTGCTGACCGGCCTGCAAACGCTGGCAACCGGCAAACGCAATCATCGCGCCGTTGTCGGTGCAAAACTCGGGACGGGCGTAAAACACATCGCCTTTCATGTCACCAAGCATTTTCTCCAGCGAAATGCGCAACGCCTTGTTGGCACTGACGCCGCCAGCGATCACCAGACGCTTCATGCCCGCCTGTTTCAGGGCGCGCTTGCACTTGATTGTCAAAGTCTCCACCACGGCCTGCTGGAACGCCAGCGCGATGTCGCAACGGGCTTGCTCGCCGTCGTCCCCGACGCTGACGCATTGCTGCCAGGTGTTGAGGGCGAAGGTTTTCAAGCCGCTGAAGCTGAAATCCAGCCCCGGGCGATCACACATCGGACGCGGGAAGGTGAAACGTCCTGCGACGCCCTTCTCCGCCAACTTGGCGATTTCCGGTCCGCCCGGATAATTGAGGCCCATCATCTTTGCGGTCTTGTCGAACGCTTCGCCGGCGGCATCGTCGAGCGTCTCGCCAAGCAGGCTGTATTGACCGATACCATCGACCTGAACCAGCTGCGTATGACCTCCGGAGACCAACAAAGCGACGAACGGGAATTCAGGCGGTTTTGGCTCCAGCATCGGCGCGAGCAAATGGCCTTCCATGTGATGCACGCCCAACGCCGGAATGCCCCAGGCGAACGCCAACGCTTGAGCGCAGGAGGCGCCGACCAGCAGCGCGCCAACCAGGCCAGGACCCGCGGTATAAGCGATCGCATCGATCTCGGTCGGCACACAGTCAGCCTCGGCCAACACCTGACGAATCAAGGGCAGCATGCGCTTGACGTGGTCACGCGAGGCCAGCTCAGGCACCACACCGCCATACACGCGATGCAGGTCGATCTGGCTGAACAATGCATCGGCCAGCAGACCGCGTTCACTGTCATATAATGCGACGCCGGTTTCGTCGCAGGAGGTTTCTAATCCCAGTACTAGCATGGGTTTGCGCCTTGTTTAGGCTGAATTCGAAGGCGCGCATAATAGTCGCCGCGTGATGCCCCGACCAGCGGTTTTCGATCAGATGATTTGCATTCCTAGCGATGAGGGGTTAACATCCGCTCCCTTAAAAACCGACGTCTTCAAGTGCTCTTT
>NZ_JBIUVJ010000047.1:619-41412 GCF_044742875.1 Pseudomonas sp. NPDC087817 | reverse complement strand
CCAGGGCGACCTGGTGATCGGCGCCGGTAGCGCCGGCTACAACGGCTACGGCCAGCGCGGTTCGTACCCGGTGATCGAACACACCATTCAGGCCATCGTCGAGATGTTCCCGGTGCTTTCGCGGGTACGCATGAACCGTCAGTGGGGCGGCATCGGCGACACCACGCCGGACGCCTGCCCGATCATTTCGAAAACTCCGGTACCGAACATGTTCTTCAACTGCGGTTGGGGCACCGGCGGCTTCAAGGCAACACCTGGCTCGGGCAACGTGTTTGCCGCGAGTCTGGCCAAGGGTGAAATGCACCCATTGGCTGCACCTTTCTCCATCGACCGTTTCCACAACGGTGCGTTGATCGATGAACACGGCGCTGCTGCGGTTGCCCACTAACAGGAGAAATCCCCATGTTGCATATCTTCTGTCCTCACTGCGGCGAGTTGCGCTCCGAAGAGGAATTCCACGCATCCGGTCAGGCGCACATCCCGCGTCCTTTGGACCCTGCCAGCTGCACCGACGAGGAGTGGGGCGACTACATGTTCTTCCGCGACAACCCGCGCGGCCTGCACCACGAGTTGTGGGACCACGTTGCCGGTTGCCGTCAGTACTTCAACGTCACCCGCGACACCGTGACCTACGAGATTCTCGAAACCTACAAGATCGGCACCAAGCCGCAATTCACCGACAAGGCTGATTCGGCGAAAACAGCCACGACGGCGCTGGGAGAGAAGGTATGAGCCAGACCAATCGCCTGTCCAACGGTGGACGGATCGACCGCAATAAAGTGCTGAGCTTCACCTTCAACGGTCAGACCTACAAAGGCTTCGAGGGTGACTCGCTGGCCGCTGCGCTGATCGCCAACGGCGTCGACATCATCGGCCGCAGCTTCAAGTATTCGCGTCCACGCGGCATCTTCGCCGCTGGCGCCGAAGAGCCGAACGCCGTGCTGCAGATCGGTGCGACTGAAGCCACGCAGATCCCTAACGTGCGCGCCACGCAACAGGCGCTGTATCAAGGTTTGGTCGCGACCAGCACCAACGGTTGGCCAAACGTCAACAACGACATGATGGGGATTCTCGGCAAGGTCGGCGGCAAGCTGATGCCGCCGGGTTTCTACTACAAAACCTTCATGTACCCGCAATCGTTCTGGATGACTTACGAGAAGTACATTCGTAAGGCTGCCGGTTTGGGCCGTTCGCCGACCGAAGTCGATCCGGACACCTACGACTACATGAACCAGCACTGCGACGTGCTGATCGTCGGTGCCGGCCCGGCCGGTCTCGCCGCTGCCCTGGCCGCTGCGCGCAGCGGTGCCCGAGTGATTCTTGCCGATGAGCAGGAAGAATTCGGCGGCAGCCTGCTCGATTCCCGCGAAAGTCTCGACGGCAAACCGGCGATGGATTGGGTCGCCAGCGTCATCGCCGAATTGAAGGACACCCCGGACGTGCTGCTTTTGCCGCGCGCCACGGTCAACGGTTACCACGACCACAACTTCCTGACCATTCACGAGCGTCTCACCGATCACCTCGGCGACCGTGCGCCGATCGGTCAGGTGCGTCAGCGCATTCACCGCGTTCGTGCCAAGCGTGTGGTGTTGGCCACTGGCGCTTGCGAGCGTCCGCTGGTTTACGGCAACAACGACGTGCCGGGCAACATGCTCGCCGGTGCGGTGTCGACTTACGTGCGCCGTTACGGCGTGGCACCGGGTAAAAAACTGGTGCTGTCGACCAACAATGATCACGCCTATCGCGTGGCTCTGGATTGGCTCGACGCCAGTCTGCAAGTGGTGGCCATCGCCGACGCCCGCAGCAATCCGCGCGGTGCGCTGGTGGAAGAAGCCCGCGCCAAAGGCATCCGCATTCTCACCGGCAGTGCCGTGATCGAGGCCCGTGGCAGCAAGCGCGTCACCGCAGCCCGCGTCGCCGCGATTGATGTCAAAGCACACGCCGTGACCAGCCCAGGCGAATGGCTCGACTGCGATGTGGTCGCGACTTCCGGCGGTTATAGCCCGGTCGTCCACCTGGCTTCGCACCTCGGTGGCAAGCCGACCTGGCGCGAAGACATTCTCGGTTTCGTACCGGGTGAGGCGCCGCAGAAACGCGTGTGTGTCGGTGGCATCAATGGCGTCTACGGTCTCGGCGATTCGCTGGCGGACGGTTTTGAAGGCGGCGTGCGCGCTGCCAGCGAAGCCGGTTTCGCTGCGGTCGAAGGCACCTTGCCGAAAGCCCTGAGCCGTCTCGAAGAACCGACGCTGGCGCTGTTCCAGGTGCCGCACGAGAAAGGCACGGCACGGGCACCGAAGCAATTCGTCGACTTGCAGAACGACGTCACCGCCGCCGCCATCGAACTGGCCACCCGCGAAGGTTTCGAGTCGGTCGAGCACGTCAAACGCTACACCGCGCTGGGCTTCGGCACCGATCAGGGCAAGCTCGGCAACGTCAACGGTCTGGCCATCGCCGCCCGTTCGCTGAACGTGACCATCCCGCAGATGGGCACCACGATGTTCCGCCCGAACTACACGCCGGTAACCTTCGGCGCCGTGGCCGGTCGTCACTGTGGACACATCTTCGAACCGGTCCGCTACACCGCGCTGCATGCCTGGCATGTGAAGAACGGTGCCGAGTTTGAAGACGTCGGTCAGTGGAAGCGTCCTTGGTACTTCCCGAAAAACGGCGAAGACCTGCACGCCGCCGTGAAGCGCGAATGCAAAGCCGTGCGCGACAGCGTCGGCCTGCTCGATGCCTCGACCCTCGGCAAGATCGACATTCAAGGCCCGGATGCCCGCGAGTTCCTCAACCGCGTGTACACCAACGCCTGGACCAAACTCGATGTGGGCAAGGCCCGCTACGGTTTGATGTGCAAAGAAGACGGCATGGTCTTCGACGACGGTGTGACGGCGTGTCTGGCCGACAACCATTTCGTCATGACCACCACCACCGGCGGCGCGGCCCGCGTGCTGCAATGGCTGGAGCTGTACCACCAGACCGAATGGCCGGACATGAAGGTGTATTTCACCTCCGTCACTGACCACTGGGCGACCATGACCCTGTCCGGGCCGAACAGCCGCAAGCTGCTCAGCGCCGTGACCGACATCGATCTGAGCAACGAAGCGTTCCCGTTCATGACCTGGAAAGAAGGTCTGGTCGGCGGCGTCCCGGCGCGGGTGTTCCGCATCTCGTTTACCGGTGAACTGTCGTACGAAGTCAACGTGCAGGCGGACTATGCGATGGGCGTGCTGGAGAAAATCGTCGAGGCCGGCAAGCAATACAACCTGACCCCGTACGGCACCGAGACCATGCACGTGCTGCGCGCCGAAAAAGGTTTCATCATCGTCGGTCAGGACACCGACGGCTCGATGACCCCGGACGACCTGAACATGGGCTGGTGCGTGGGTCGTACCAAACCGTTCTCGTGGATCGGCCAGCGCGGCATGAACCGGGAAGACTGCGTGCGTGATCAGCGCAAACAACTGGTGGGCCTCATGCCGATCGACCCGACCAAATGGCTGCCGGAAGGTGCGCAACTGGTGTTCAACACCAAGCAGGCGATCCCGATGACCATGGTCGGCCACGTGACCTCCAGTTACGCGCACAACTCCCTCGGCTATTCGTTTGCCATGGGTGTGGTCAAGGGCGGTCTCAAGCGCATGGGTGAGCGGGTGTTTGCACCGCTGGCCGATGGCAGCGTGATCGAGGCGGAGATTGTGTCTTCGGTGTTCTTCGATCCGAAGGGTGATCGCCAGAACATCTGACACCACAGTACCTGTGGGAGCGTGGCTTGCCCGCGATGGCTTCAGATCAGACAACACATCTGTGACTGACGGATCGCAATCGCGGGCAAGCCCGCTCCCACAGGGATTACGAATTCAGGAAGGTGCTTTATGACCACAGCCAACGTGTACCAACAACGCCCGACCACCGGTGCCCGTGCCGAGTCGTCGCTGCACCATGCCGACCTCGCCAGCCTGGCCGGCAAGGGCCGCAAGAACGCCGGCGTGATCGTGCGTGAGAAAAAACTCCTCGGCCATCTGACCATTCGTGGTGATGGCCACGACGCGGCGTTCGCCGCCGGCGTGCACAAAGCCCTTGGCATCGAGTTGCCCGGTGCTCTGAGCGTCATCGTCAAAGGCGAAACCAGCCTGCAATGGATGGGCCCGGACGAGTGGCTGCTGATCGTGCCAAGCGGTGAAGAATTCGCCGCCGAACAGAAACTGCGCGAAGCGCTGGGCGATCTGCACATCGCGATCGTCAACGTCAGCGGCGGCCAGCAAGTGCTCGAACTGAGCGGGCCGAACGTGCGTCAGGTGCTGATGAAGTCCACCAGCTATGACGTACACCCGAACAATTTTCCGGTGGGTAAAGCGGTCGGCACGGTGTTCGCCAAGTCGCAGCTGATGATCCGCCATACGGCTGAAGACACCTGGGAACTGCTGATTCGTCGCAGCTTTTCGGATTACTGGTGGTTGTGGTTGCAGGATGCTTCGGCCGAGTACGGGTTGAGCGTACAAGCCTAAAAGCTTACCCCCTCACCCCAGCCCTCTCCCCCAGTGGGGAGAGGGGGAAAGGGAGCAGATTTGTGTGTTTTTCGAGCCTGAGTTCGCCGCGATATTTCAGGTCGGCGTAGCTCGAAAGGACCACTCGGTCAGTCCCCTCTCCCTCTGGGAGAGGGCTAGGGTGAGGGAAAAACCTGACACCCCGCACAAGAACAGGAGTCACCGCACCATGAGCCGCGCCCCAGACACATGGATTCTGACCGCCGACTGCCCCAGCGTCCTCGGCACGGTGGACGCGGTCACGCGTTTTCTGTTCGAGCAGGGTTGCTACGTCACCGAGCACCACTCGTTCGATGACCGCCTCTCCGGGCGTTTTTTCATTCGCGTGGAATTCCGCCAGCCCGACGGTTTCGACGAACAATCCTTCCGCGCCGGTCTCGCCGAGCGGGGTCAGGCATTCGGCATGATCTTCGAGCTGACCGCGCCCAATTATCGGCCAAAAGTGGTGATCATGGTCTCCAAGGCCGATCACTGCCTCAACGACTTGCTCTACCGCCAGCGCATCGGCCAGTTGTCGATGGATGTGGCGGCGGTGGTCTCCAACCATCCCGACCTCAAACCGCTGGCCGACTGGCACCAGATTCCCTACTACCATTTCCCTCTCGACCCCAATGACAAGCCGTCGCAGGAGCGTCAGGTCTGGCAGGTGATTGAAGAGTCCGGCGCTGAACTGGTGATTCTTGCCCGCTATATGCAAGTGCTGTCGCCGGAGTTGTGCCGCAAGCTCGATGGCAAGGCGATCAACATTCATCACTCGCTGCTGCCGGGCTTCAAGGGCGCCAAGCCGTATCACCAGGCCTACAACAAGGGCGTGAAACTGGTGGGGGCGACGGCGCATTACATCAATAACGACCTCGATGAAGGGCCGATCATCGCCCAAGGCGTCGAGGCGGTGGATCACAGTCATTACCCGGAAGATTTGATTGCCAAAGGGCGGGATATCGAGGGCCTGACGTTGGCCCGGGCCGTTGGTTATCACATTGAGCGCAGGGTGTTTCTCAACGCCAATCGCACGGTCGTTCTCTAGATCGCTTTCGCTGGCAAGCCAGCTCCCACAGGGATTTGTGTCGTATACAAAATCTGAATCCAACCCGAATCCTGTGGGAGCTGGCTTGCCAGCGATGAGGCCATAACAGGCAACACAACAATCAGCATCTATACCCGAGCACTCAACGCGCTGCCTGCCTGGGCAACGCGGTTCCATAAAAACAACAGCGAGGTGAAAGCATGTCTGGCAATCGTGGTGTGGTGTATCTCGGCGCTGGCAAGGTCGAAGTACAGAAAATCGACTATCCGAAAATGCAGGACCCGCGCGGTCGCAAGATCGAGCACGGGGTCATTCTCAAAGTGGTTTCCACTAATATCTGCGGCTCCGACCAACACATGGTGCGCGGCCGCACCACCGCTCAGACCGGTCTGGTGCTGGGCCACGAAATCACCGGCGAGGTGATCGAAAAAGGCTCCGACGTCGAAAACCTGAAAATCGGCGACCTGGTTTCCGTACCGTTCAACGTCGCGTGCGGGCGCTGCCGTTCCTGCAAAGAGCAACACACCGGCGTCTGCCTGACCGTCAACCCGGCCCGTGCCGGTGGTGCTTATGGTTACGTCGACATGGGCGACTGGACCGGCGGCCAGGCCGAATATGTGCTGGTGCCCTACGCCGACTTCAACCTGCTGAAACTGCCGGACCGCGACAAGGCCATGGAGAAAATCCGCGACCTGACCTGCCTCTCCGACATTCTTCCGACCGGTTATCACGGCGCCGTCACTGCCGGTGTAGGCCCGGGCAGCACTGTTTACATTGCCGGCGCGGGTCCCGTTGGCTTGGCGGCTGCCGCCTCCGCACGCCTGCTCGGTGCCGCCGTGGTGATCGTCGGCGACGTCAACACCATCCGTCTGGCCCACGCCAAGGCGCAGGGCTTCGAAATCGTTGACCTGTCCAAGGACACGCCGCTGCACGAACAGATCGCCGCACTGCTGGGCGAACCGGAAGTCGATTGTGCGGTGGACTGCGTAGGCTTCGAAGCCCGTGGCCACGGCCATGACGGAGTGAAGTCCGAAGCCCCGGCCACCGTACTCAACTCGCTGATGGGCGTGGTGCGCGTGGCGGGCAAGATCGGTATCCCGGGCCTGTACGTCACTGAAGATCCAGGTGCTGTGGACGCTGCCGCGAAAATGGGCAGCCTGAGCATTCGCTTTGGTTTGGGTTGGGCCAAGTCGCACAGCTTCCACACCGGCCAGACCCCGGTGATGAAGTACAACCGCCAACTGATGCAGGCGATCATGTGGGATCGCATCAACATTGCTGAAGTGGTGGGTGTGCAGGTCATCAGCCTTGATCAGGCGCCGGAAGGTTACGGCGAGTTCGATGCAGGCGTGCCGAAGAAGTTTGTGATTGATCCGCATAAGTTGTTCAGTGCGGCGTAAGTTATTACCAATAAAAAAGGCAACCTGTCGGGTTGCCTTTTTCATTGCTGAATCAAACGGGTTATTTAAATGCGCATTTGCTGGCGTCACCGTCAGTGGTTGCACAATCATCCCCTTTCCAATTGCTTCCAGTGCCTGTGACCGGTGTGCCGTTCCGGTAACCAGCCGAGGCGCCGAGGTCGTCCTTGCCTTCATATCGGCAAATGACAACTGAATCGGGAGTGCCTTTGTCTTTCAGGCGTGCAGAGGTGAAAGTGAGATCTTCGGCATCCTGAGAGTGGGTCACTGAGAGAGTCGGGCAAGTAGCGGCATAGGCAGTGCTCATCATTGCCAGACTTAGCAAAACGCCGGTGGTCATTTTCAGCTTCATCATTTGTACTCCGTTACATAAAGGGAGCAGAAATGGTCGCTTTGATAGTGCTTGCCGCCAACTGTCAGATCTGACAGTTATCTAGTTTGATTTGGAATAAAGGTGCCAGGTGGTCTGCCATAAATGGCTTAAACAGATTGAGGCTTTTTCGCCAACTCCTACACCGATCTATGCAGGAACTGCCGAAGGCTCGGATCGCGATTGGACGATCTTTTAATCTTGGCAATCAGAGAGCTGCCAAAGCACCCTGATAAAGCACCGCTCCAGTCGGTAGTCCGGTCGGCGAACCACCCTTCGGCTCCAGACTCACCGCCAGTGCAATCGGCTTGTCGATCAAGACTTTCTGCGCCTCACTCAACTCAACCTTGCCTTTACCCCCCGCTGGAATCACCCCCAGCGAAATCGGCTTGCCATCCGCCGGAATCGCCCACAGTTCCAGGCTGCGATCGGCATCAACCGCCGCCAATATCAGCGGCTCGACCTGCAGATAATCTGCATGCGCCTCGACCTTCAGCGCCGGTTGCGCATTGGCGCTCAGCAGGGTGGCGCGGTAGCGGGCGTCGTCACGGTCGTACAGCGAACCGAGGAAAACCAGCACAACGATTGAGGCGGCGGCTGCCGTGAGTCTCAGCCAATTCCAGAACGGACGTTTTTGCGGCACATGCAGCACTTGCGGCTCGATGCGCGCGGTAATGCCGTGCCACACGCGGTCGGGCACCGGTTGTTCAGGCAGGGATTCGGTGAGGCTCGCCAGCGTGTCCTGCCATTGCGCCACTTCCGCCCGCAACGCAGCGTCATCCAGCAACAATTGCTCAAAGCGTCGACGCGCAGCCGTGGACATCAAGCCGATGGCGTAGTCGGCGGCGAGGGCACGGCGCAGGGCAGGGGTCTGGTAGTTCATGATTCAAGGCACCGGCGCAGTCGCTCCATGCCCCGGCGGATCCACGATTTGACTGTGCCCAGCGGCGTGGCCAGATGCTCGGCCAGTTCGGTGCAGGACAACCCGTGAAAATACGCCACGCTGATCGACTGGCGCTGCATGCTGTCGAGGCTTTCCAGGCAGCGGTTCAGGGCGTGAGCCTCGCGGGCGCTGCTCAATTGCTCATGCGCCGAAGGGCTCTCATCCGCCAACGCGTCCTGCTCAAGATCGCTCAGCGGCCGGTCGCGGTGTTTGCGTAACTGATCGATCGCCTGATTGCGAGTGATGTTGATCATCCAGGTCAGCGGTGCTGACAGATGCGCTTCGTAGCGCGAGGCGTTGTTCCAGATGCGCACAAAGCTTTCCTGCAAGACCTCTTCGGCCAGATCCGCACGCCCCATGAAGCGCAGGGCCACACCGTGCAGGCGCGGGCCGACGCTGCGGTACAGCGTTTCGAAGGCGCGACGATCACCCAGTGAACACTGGGCCAACAGCTGTCGCAACTGATCGGTGTCGGCGATGGAAATGACGTCTCTCCAGGCAAAAGGCAGGCGACGAGGACTGATCTCGGTTTGCTCACAGGCTAGTTCAGCGATAGCGCTTGTGCCATTCATCGCGGCCATTCCGGGGTTTCACGATTTATATACGTGGCTATGCTGAAAATGGATGCGCAGGTTTGGAACATGCCGGCGGAAACCCGGTCAAATCGGCAGTTTCGCCGCCCGTCGAAGGGTGGTTTTTGCAGCGCAAGAGGATGTCTGAATGAAGATTTCACGCGGTATTGCAATGGCTTCGCTGATGACCCTTGCGGCCAGCCCGGTGTTCGCCGGTTTCAGCCTGGACGATGTGACCAAAGCGGCTGCGAGCATGCAGGGTGGCAACTCGGCCACCGCCGCCGCGCCGACCTCGGAAACCGCCGGTTTGCTGCAAGCCGTCACCGGTCTGGGTGTTACCCCTCAGCAAGCGGTCGGCGGCACCAGCGCCATGCTTGGCCTGGCCAAGAACCAATTGAGCAGCACCGATTATTCGCAGTTGGCCAAAGAAGTGCCGGGCATCGACAAGCTGTCGGGCGGTAGTGGCAACATGGCGGCGTTGAGCGGTTTGCTCGGCTCCTCGGGCAAGTCGGCGGGGCTGGAAAACGCCTTGGGCAACGTCAAGAACACCAATGACCTGAACAATGCCTTCGGTGCATTGGGCATGGACAGCGGCATGGTCGGCCAGTTTGCCCCGGTGCTGCTCAAGTATCTGGGTGATCAAGGCGTCGGCGGCCCGCTGCTGCAAAGCCTGGGCAGCATCTGGGGCGCCGGCACCGGCAGCTGATTCAGTTGCGCTCGCCGCGCAGTTCGGCGATGCGCAGATCTTTCTCGGTCCAGAGCTGGTTGACCCAGCCCTGGACCTTCTCGCGAAACAGCGGATCGTTCTCGTAATCGCCCTGCCACAACGCCGGGTCGAGCTCGCGGGTCTGAATGTCGATGATCACCCGCGGCACGTTGCCGCTGATCAAGTCCCAGAACCCCGGAATGTTCTCCTGTGGATAAACCACGGTGACGTCGAGAATCGCATCCAGCTGTTCACCCAGCGCCGCCAAGACAAACGCCACGCCGCCGGCCTTGGGCTTGAGCAAATGCTTGAACGGTGATTGCTGCTGTGCGCTTTTCGTAGCGGTGTAGCGGGTGCCTTCCAGATAATTCACCACGGTCACCGGCTGACGCTTGAACAACTCGCAGGCTTGTCTGGTGATTTCCAGATCCTTGCCCGCCAGCTCCGGGTGCCTGGCCAGAAACGCCTTGGTGTAGCGCTTCATGAACGGGTAATCCAGCGCCCACCACGCCAGCCCGAGGAACGGCACCCAGATCAGCTCTTTCTTGAGGAAGAACTTGAAGAACGGCGTGCGCCGGTTGAGTGTCTGGATCAGCGCCGGAATATCGACCCACGACTGATGATTGCTGACCACCAGATAGGACGTGTCGCCACGCAGGTCTGCGCCGCCGCGAATGTCCCATTGAGTGGGAATGCACAGGCGAAAAATCAGCTTGTCGATTTCGGCCCAGGTCTCGGCGATCCACATCACCGCCCACGACGCGTAATCGCGCCAGCGCCCGGGCGCCACCAGTTTGAGCAGGGCAAACACCAGCAACGGCCCGATCAGGATCAGGGTGTTGAGCAACAGCAGCAGGGTGACGAAACAGCCGGTGAGCAGGCGGCGCATAAGCAACTCTATGAAGTCGGATGGGCGCGCCATGATAAGTGGCTTCGGGCGACAGGCCAAATCGGGGGTGACGAATGTTTCACTTTTGGCTGGGTATGCTTGGGTCAGATATTTCGCTGAATGTGCTGGCCTCATCGCTGGCAAGCCAGCTCCCACAGGTTTATCGGGTGTCCGCAAGAATTATATTCGTTGAAGATCCTTGTGGGAGCTGGCTTGCCAGCGATGCGGGCTCAGCGGCGAACGAATTGCTTGCTGGCTGTCTAAAATCCCACGTCTGCCGCCCTCATTTTCCAAGGAAGCCCCTTACGTGAAATCCCTCCTTGCACTGTTTGCCCTCGTCGCCCTGCCGGTCATGGCCGCCGAGCCGACCCTGTACGGGCGCTACGAATACATCGCGCTGCCGGAAATCGGCGGTGAAGTGCTCAAGGCCAAGATGGACACCGGTGCGCTGACAGCGTCGCTGTCGGCCAAGGACATCGAAACCTTCACCCGTGATGGCGAAGACTGGGTGCGGTTCCGTCTCGGCACCAAGGACGCCAGCAACAAGGTCTACGAGCACAAGGTCGCGCGAATCAGCAAGATCAAGAGCCGTTCGGATGAAGAAGACGAAGGCGAAAGCACCGAAGTCGCGAAACGGCCAGTGGTCGATCTGGAGCTGTGCCTGGGCGACGTCAAGCGTACCGTGGAGGTCAATCTGACCGACCGCAGCAACTTCAACTATCCGCTGCTGATCGGTGCCAAGGCCTTGCGTGAATTTGGCGCGGCGGTGAACCCGGCGCGGCGCTTCACCGCCGACAAACCGGACTGCTAGCGCCAAGTGGTCTCATTGACGTAAAGGCACGCTTGGGGCACCGTTCGCGCACTTAACCCACGGGCTCGGACGCCATGCCTCATATCCTGATTGTCGAAGACGAAGCGGCGATTGCCGACACGCTGATTTTTGCCTTGCAGGGCGAGGGGTTCACCACCACTTGGGTGAGCCTCGGTGAGGCAGCGCTGGCGCACCAGCGCCAGACGCCGGCCGATCTGATCATTCTCGACATCGGCCTGCCGGACATCAGTGGTTTCGAAACCTGCAAGCAACTACGCCGTTTCAGCGAAGTGCCGGTGCTGTTCCTCAGCGCCCGCAACGCCGAGATCGACCGCGTAGTGGGCCTGGAGATCGGCGCCGACGACTACGTGGTCAAGCCGTTCAGCCCTCGAGAAGTCGCGGCACGGGTCCGGGCGATCCTCAAGCGCATGGCGCCGCGCCCGCCAATCGAGGCCTCCTCGGCGCTGTTTCGCATTGATCCCGAGCGCGTGCAGATTGCCTATCGCGGCCAGACCCTGAGCCTGACCCGCCACGAATTCCGCCTGTTGCAATGTCTGCTCGAACAACCCGAGCGGGTGTTCAGTCGCGAGCAATTGCTCGATGCGCTGGGGGTTGCCGCCGATGCCGGTTACGAGCGCAGCATCGACAGCCACATTAAAAGCGTGCGGGCCAAACTGCGACTGGTGCGCGCCGACGCCGAACCGATCCAGACCCATCGCGGCCTCGGTTACAGCTACAGCCCGGGGCACAGCTGATGTCGTTGGGGCTGAGGATTTTTCTGGTGTATGTGCTGTTTGTCGGCCTGACCGGCTATTTCGTGCTCAACACAGTGATGGAAGAAATCCGCCCCGGCGTGCGCCAGTCCACCGAAGAAACCCTGGTCGATACCGCCAACCTGATGGCGGAAATTCTCCGTGACGATTTCAAGGCAGGCACCCTCAGCGAGAACCGCTGGCCCGAGTTGCTGCGTGCCTATGGCGAACGCCAGCCGCAAGCGACCATCTGGGGTTTGCCGAAAAATCAGGTCAACCATCGCATCTACGTCACCGACGCCAAAGGCATCGTGGTGCTCGATTCCAGCGGCGTGGCGGTCGGTCAGGATTACTCGCGCTGGAACGATGTCTATCTGACCCTGCGCGGCGAATACGGTGCGCGTTCCAGTCGCAGCGACCCGGATGACCCGGCCTCGTCGGTGATGCACGTCGGCGCCCCGATCCGCGATAACGGCCAGATCATCGGAGTGGTCACCGTGGCCAAACCCAACAGCTCGTTGCAGCCCTATGTCGATCGCACCGAACGGCGTTTGCTGTTCTACGGTGCGGGCCTGATCGGCCTCGGCCTGTTGTTCGGCGCCTTGCTGTCGTGGTGGCTGAGTCGCGCGCTGCACCGTTTGACGAGGTATGCCGAGGCTGTCAGCGAAGGTCGGCGCGTTGAAGTGCCGCACTATCGCGGCGGTGAGCTGGAGCAACTGGCTACGGCGGTCGAGCAGATGCGCACGCAGCTGGAGGGCAAGGCTTACGTCGAGCGCTACGTGCACACCCTGACCCACGAACTGAAAAGTCCGCTGGCGGCGATTCGTGGCGCGGCGGAGTTGTTGCAAGGTGACATGCCAGCGATTCAGCGACTGCGATTTGTCGGCAACATCGACAGCGAAAGTGCGCGGATGCAGCAGTTGATCGAGCGCTTGCTGAATCTGGCACAGGTCGAACAACGGCATGGCCTGGAGGAGCGGGTGGCAGTGCCGCTTGCGGTGTTGGTCGATGAGTTGTTGCAAGCGCAGGCAGCGCGGATTGAAGGCAAACAGTTGCGGATCGAACAGACGATTGCGGCGGATGTGTTGCTGATCGGCGAACCGTTTTTGCTGCGTCAGGCGTTGGGCAATCTGCTGGAAAACGCGCTGGATTTCACCCCGCCGCAGGGGTTGTTGCGCTTCAGCGCCGAGCGCGTCGGCGAGCAGCTCGAGTTTCGCTTGTTCAATGAAACTGCGCCGATTCCGGATTACGCCTTGCCGCGTTTGACTGAGCGCTTCTACTCATTGCCGCGCCCGGACAGTGGGCGCAAAAGCACGGGATTGGGGCTTAACTTCGTTGAAGAGGTGGTCAATTTGCATGGTGGGTCGATGAGCATTCGCAATGTTGCAAACGGCGTTGAAGTGGCCCTGCGCTTGCCTTGAAACCGTGTCACGGCCATCGCGGGCAAGCCCGCTCCCACAGGATTTTCTATCGTAAGCCACGATTGTGTACACCTGAATCATTGTGGGAGCGGGCTTGCCCGCGATGGGGCCCGAACTGTCTCCACACAATCTCCACATTCCCCCCACAAAACCCTCAAACAGCCG
This sequence comes from Pseudomonas sp. NPDC087817, assembly GCF_044742875.1. Taxonomy (NCBI): domain Bacteria; kingdom Pseudomonadati; phylum Pseudomonadota; class Gammaproteobacteria; order Pseudomonadales; family Pseudomonadaceae; genus Pseudomonas; species Pseudomonas sp. NPDC087817. Next base: position 27,791 of record NZ_JBIUVJ010000047.1, on the reverse strand, counting down.
AATCAGACTCTGCCTCATCGAAACAGGGAGAGTCCCATGAACAAGAATCTGACCATTAAGCTCGGGGCCATTGCCCTGTTGATCCTGCTGTTACTCATATCGCTAATGATGATCGACGGCGTGATCGACGATCGCCAGCAATTGCGCGACGGCGTGCTGCAGGACATCGCTCGCAGTGCCAGTTACAACCAGCAAGTGAGCGGGCCGGTGATGGTGGTGCCGTATCGCAAGGTGATGCACAACTGGAAGATCAACGACAAAACCAACAAGCGCTACGACGATCCATGGGAAGAACGCGGGCGTTTGTACTTTCTGCCGGAGCGCTTCGAACTCGATGGTCAGGTGCAGACCGAATTGCGCGCCCGGGGTATTTACGAAGCGCGGTTGTTCCACGCCGATAACCGCATCAACGGTCAGTTCTCGCTGCCGGCCCAGTTGGGCATCAAGGAAGACTTCGCCGACTACCAGTTCGACGCGCCGTTTCTCGCGGTCGGCATCAGCGACATTCGCGGCATCGAAAACGCTTTGAAACTGGAGCTCGACGGCCAGCGCCTGGACTTTGTCCCGGGCACCCAGGTCGGCTGGCTCGGCGAAGGTGTACGCGTCACGTTGCCGCTGCTCGACACCAGCAAAGCCACGGAGCTGGCGTTCGGTTTTGATCTGCGCCTGCAAGGCACCGGTTCGCTGCAAGTGCTGCCGGTAGGCAAAAGCAGCAGCGTGAGCCTCACCGCCAACTGGCCGCACCCGAGCTTTGTCGGCAACTTCCTGCCCGTCAAACGTGAAATCAACGATGCCGGTTTCAGCGCCGACTGGCAGACCACGTTCTTCTCCACCAATTTGCAGGACGCCATGAGCCGTTGCGTGAGCAGCAATGACTGCGAGGCGTTCAACGGCCGCAGCTTTGGCGTGAGCTTCATCGATCCGGTGGATCAGTATCTGAAGAGTGACCGGGCGATCAAATATGCGTTGCTGTTCATCGTCCTGACGTTCGCCGGTTTCTTCTTGTTCGAAGTGCTGAAAAGTCTGGCGGTTCACCCGGTGCAGTACGCGCTGGTCGGCGTGGCGCTGGCGTTCTTTTACCTATTGCTGCTGTCGCTGTCGGAGCACATCGGGTTTGCCTTGGCGTATCTGTTGTCGGCCAGTGGCTGCGTGTTGTTGATCGGCTTTTACGTTTGCCACGTGCTGCGCAGCGTGCGCCACGGTTTGAGTTTTTCGGCGGGATTGGCGGCGTTGTATGGCCTGCTCTATGGATTATTGAGTGCCGAGGATTACGCGCTGTTGATGGGCTCGCTGTTGTTGTTCGGCTTGCTCGGTGTGTTCATGGTGCTGACGCGCAAACTCGACTGGTACGGGATCGGGCAGAAGCCGGCCAAGCCGTTGGAGTTTGATATTGGGGCGGTGCAATGAGCGGGCTGCGTGAGGATCAGCGAGAGGCCGAGGTGTTGGTGACGTTGATCTTTGCGTCACTGCCGCCGGAACCGAGGTGGTGCAATCGCCGGCAAGCCAGCTCCCACACTGGATTGATGTCTTACGCGTATTTGCGATCCGACAAGGATCCTGTGGGAGCTGGCTTGCCAGCGATGAGGCCGGAACAGGCGCCGCCGATTTAAACCTTGGGCATGGTCGCGATCATGGACGATCGCTGACTCACTTCAAAGTACCAGTTGGCAAGTTGCGGGTTGGCATCACGCCAGCCCATCTCCGGGAAGCGCAGGTCGAGGTAGCCCAGTGCGCAGGCCACGCTGATTGCGGCGACATCGAAGTGACTGGTCAGCTCGGCGATCGCGTCCGTTTCCAGCAGTGCGAGCGCACGGCGGATCTTCTCGCGCTGGGCGTCGAGCCATTCGTTCCAATGCTTTTCCGGAGCACGCAGCGCCTGTTCGTAACGCACCATCACCGAAGCATCCATGATCCCGTCGGCCATCGAGGCCAGGGTCAGGCGCCGCCAGCGGGCCGAGCCGTCGCGGGGGATCAGCGGGTTGCCGACGTGTTGGTGGTCGAGGTAATCGAGGATCACGCGGCTGTCATGGATGACGTTGCCATCGGCCAGGCGCAGGGCCGGGATCTTGCCCAGCGGGTTGTCAGCGTTGAGGGTCGGATCGGGGCTGACCGGGCTGAGCACGCAGTCTTGCAACGCGACGCGATCCTGCTGACCGGTCTCGTGCAGCAACACCATCACTTTGCGAACGAACGGGGACAGCGAGTTGTGGAACAGGGTCATGCTGGGGGCGGACATTGGCAAACCTCGTGAGCATCGAAGAGCAGGAGGTTAGCCTAGCTACAACCACTGTGGCTGGCGAGGAATTGATGGTGTTCGTGAGATCGCCATCGCAGGCAAGCCAGCTCCCACAGTTTTTGCAGCGAACACAAATTTCAGATTCAGCATCAACCCCTGTGGGAGCTGGCTTGCCAGCGATGAGGCCATTACCGACAACAAAGAAACTACCTGCGCTGCAGCAATCCCCTGATCGCCAGAATTGCCGGAACACCCAGCCCAACCCAGCTCAACGCATCCCAGATCCCATCCCCCAGCAACGCCGCAAACAACCCCGCCGCACTTAGCAGAGCGATCACCAACGGTGTGCTGAACACTTTCCAGAAATTCGACTGACGCGGCTTCATGCAGACGCCTCCGCCGTTTCCAGCGCAGGCTTGGCTGCTTTGCGCCGCACCACCCACAGGTACACGCCACTGCCGAGGACGATGATGGTCAGCACATCCAGCGTCGCCCAGAGAATCTTCATCGGCATGCCGCCGTAGTCGCCGAAGTGCAGCGGCTGCGACATGCCCATGGCGTCCATGTACCACGGTCGTTCGGCCACGGCAGTGACTTGCAGGGTAGTGGCGTCGATCAGCACCGGCGTCAGCAGATGCGAGGTCAGGTGCGTGCCGCCCTTCATGAACACCGAGTAATGGTGTTCGCTGGAGAACCGTGTGCCGGGAAAGGCAATGAAGTCTGGTTTCATCCCCGGCGCGACTTCGCCGGCGATGTCGAGCAAACGCGTGGCCGGTGCCAGTTGCGTCAGCGGCGGCGCATCGCGGTAGGGCGCAATCAATGTGTTCAACGCATCGTTGCGCCAGGCAGCGATCAGCAGATCGGCGCAGGCGCTGATCACCCCGGTCACGCCGACCACCAACGCCCAGGTCAGGGTGACCACGCCGATCAGGTTGTGCAGGTCCAGCCAGCGCAGGCGTGTGGATTTGTCCTGACGCACGGTGCCGAAGTTCAGGCGGCGCATGAACGGCAGGTACAGCACCGTCCCCGAGACAATCGCCACGACAAACAGCAGTCCCATGAACGCCAGCAGCAATTTGCCTGGCAATCCGGCGAACATGTCGACATGCAAGCGCAGGATAAACAGCATCAGGCCACCGTTGGCCGCAGGGGTTTCCAGCGCTTCACCGGTGCGAGCATCGAGCATGAAGGTGTGCGAAGAGTTCGGCTCGGTGCCGGCGGTTTTCGCCATGATCGTCAGTACGGCATTCGGTTCATCGTCGTCGAAGCCGAAGTACTGCACGACTTCATCCGGGCGATGTTTTTCCGCGGCCTCAACCAGTTGCGCCAGATTCAGACGCGGCGTGTCCGCCGGCATCTCGCGCACTTCAGGAGCATCGCCGAGCAAGTGCTCGATTTCGTGGTGAAAGATCAGCGGCAGACCGGTCAGTGCCAGCATCAGCAAAAACACGGTGCAAACCAGGCTGGTCCAGGTGTGGATGAACGACCAGCGGCGAATTGTTTTACTTTTCATTTCATGACCTTCAAAAACACCGAAGCCGTCCACGGGGGACGGCCTGGTAACAGGGCCTGTTTCAGCTCAGTCGTTTACCACTTGTAAGTAGCGCTGGCGACCACACTGCGCTGGTCGCCGTAGTAGCAGTAGTAACCGTCGCAGGTGGAGATGTAGTCCTTGTCGAACAGGTTGGTGGCGTTGAGCGCCAGCGACGCACCTTTGAGGCTGTTGTCCAGACGGCCGAGGTCGTAATGCACAGCCGCGTCGAACACGGTGTAGGCGTCGGCCTTGCCCAACCAGGTGTTGGCCTTGTCGCCGTAGGTGTTGCCGGTGTAGCGCACGCCGCCGCCGATGCCGAAACCGTCGAGCACGCCGCTGTGCCAGGTGTAGTCGGTCCACAGCGAGGCTTGCTGGTTCGGCATCAGTTGCAGGCGATTGCCCTTGTCGACACCTTTCTGCACTTCGGACTTGGCCAGGGTGTAGGCGGCGATGACTTTCAGGTTATCGGTGACATCCGAAACCGCTTCCAGCTCCAGGCCTTTGACTTTCACTTCGCCGGTCTGGCTGGTGATGGTCACGTTGTTGACGATGTTGTTGACCGCGACGTTCTTCTGGGTCAGGTCATACACCGCTGCACTGAGCAGGGTTTTGCTGCCCGGTGGCTGGTACTTGATGCCCAGTTCCCATTGTTTGCCTTCGGTCGGCTTGAACGACTCAGTGACGCTGGCATCGGCACCGCTGGTTGGCTGGAAGGATTCGGCATATGACAGGTATGGCACGAAGCCCGAGTCGAACACATAGCTGATCGCTGCGTTACCGCTGAACGCCTTGTCACGCTGGGTGTTGGTGGCGTCACCCTTGTTGAGGAATTTGGTGCTGGTGTGTACCCAGTCTTCACGACCGCCCAGGGTCAGACGCCACTGGTCCAGCGCCATCTGGTCCTGCACGTAGAGACCGGTCTGGTTGGTTTTCTGGTTGTAGTCGTAGAACGCCGAGGAACGTGGCGGACGCGTAATCGGCTGGCGGTAGATCGGGTTGTTGACGTTGATGTCCGGCGCGCTGCCGAAGATCGAGGTGTAGTTGTCGTTGCTGCGCTGATGGTCGAGACCCAGCAGCAAGGTATGGCGGATGTCGCCCGTAGCGAAGTCAGCCTGGAAGTTGTTGTCCACGGCGAATTGGCTGATGTCCTCATCGACATTGGTGGTGCCGCGACCGACATTGCCCTGATCGTCAACGGTGAAGCCGGGAATGGTCGTGTTGTAGCTGTTGACGGTCACGGTCTGGAACGACAGATCGGACTTGGTGTAACGCAGATTCTGTTTGAACTGCCAGACATCATTCAGGCGATGTTCAAAGGCATAACCGAGCGCGTAGTAGGTGCGGTCGTAGAAGCCGTAATCAGGATCGCCCAGATTCTTGTGGTGGGAAATCTTGCCGAACGGCATGTCGATCTTGGTGCCCTGGATCGGATAGAACTGACTGGTGACCCCGGTATCGTCGCGGGTGAACTGCGAGAGCAAGGTCAACTTGGTGTCGTCGTCGATGTTCCAGGTCAGGCTCGGTGCAATGTTGTAGCGCTTGTTTTCGATGTGGTCGATCTGCGTGTCGCTGTCGCGCACCACGCCGCTGATGCCATACAGAAATTGCCCGGCGTCATCGATCTTGCCGGTGCTGGCGAAGTTGATCTGGCGGTGGTTGTCGCTGCCGTACTGCAACTGGATTTCGCTGCTGGCTTCGGCGCTTGGACGACGGCTGACCATGTCCAGCAGACCGCCTGGCGGGGTCTGGCCGTAAACCGACGAAGCCGGGCCGCGTAGCAGGGCGAGGCGATCGAGGTTCCAGGTTTCCGGTTTCGGGTTGGCGTAGATGCCTCTTGGCAGCGGCAGGCCGTCGAGGAACTGAGTCGGTTCGAAACCACGCACGCGCAGCCAGTCGATACGGGTGTCGCTGCCGTAGCTGCTGGCGGTGATGCCGGGCATGTAGCGCACGGCGTCATCGAGGCTGTGCACGCTGCGGTCGTCCATCTGCTGGCGCGTGGCCACGGAGATCGAACGCGGTGCTTCAACCAGCGCGGTGTCGGTTTTGGTGCCGGCGGCGGTGCGGGTGGCGGTGTAGCCTTCGACCGGGCTCCAAGCGGTTTCCAGATTTTCCACACCGATGACCGATGTTTCCGGTAGCGCCATCACGCCTTCCGGCACGGCGACCAGGGTGTAAGTCCCCGTGCTGGCCTGTTCCAGTTGCAGACCGGTGCCTTGCAGAGCCGCGCGCAGAGCGCCGGCCGCATCGTACTGACCGTTGACCGGTGCCGAGGTCTTGCCAGCCGCCAGCGAAGGATTCAGCGACAGGGCGAGGCCGCCCTGGCTGGCGATCTGGTTGAGGGTGGTGGCCAAGGGCGCCGCCGGCAGGTTGTAGGCGCGAACGCTGGACGCTTGTTCAACGGCGAGCAACGGGCTGCTGATCAGCGGAGTGCTGAAAGCGATGGCGACGGCCAGCAGACTGGGGCGCAACAAGGTGTCTAGCGAACGGGACATACGGCGGCTCCTGAATGGAAATATTTCTCAATTGCCTGTGTGCCGGATGAAAACCAAAAAGTGATAGGGCTGGATGGAAATAATTTCGATTAACTTGCAGCGGTGCTGCTGATAGACATGGCGAGCCTGGTTTTGTGGAGCTGCTGGCGGCCTCATCGCTGGCAAGCCAGCTCCCACAGGGAGTGCTGTAAATATCAACTTTGTGGGCAGCACTTAATCCTGTGGGAGCTGGCTTGCCAGCGATAGCGACCGCTCAGCCACCCGATCATTCAGGCTTGGAATCAGCCTTGGCCACCGTCACCCAATACGGTGTGTGCTGCTCGATCTGCACTGGCAGGGTCGGGAGCAGGGCGCTCAAGGCTTTGTCGGTGTCATGCAGCGGAAAGCTGCCGGTAATGCGCAAGTCAGCCACTTCCGGCGCAACGCCCAGATGCCCACGACGATAACGACCCAGCTCATGCACCAGATCGCTCAGTCGTGCGTTATCCACCACCAGCATGCCGCGCGTCCAGGCATCGGCGCCGGGCGTGAGGGCGACAATCGAGCCCAGCCCATCACCGCGCAGCAATACTTGCTGGCCTTCGCGCAAAATCTGTTCTGCGGGATTCGCTTGCGTGTGTGCCGCCACCGCTGATTGCAGCACGCTCAGACGCGTACCTTGGTCCTCGCGTTTGACCAGGAACCGCGTGCCCAATGCACGCATGCTGCCTTCGCGGGTTTCGACGATAAATGGCCGTGCATCGCCATGGCCGGTTTCGACGAGGATTTCGCCTTCCTGCAAGACGATCAGGCGCTGCTTCTCATCGAAGCGCACATCCACGGCGCTGTGAGTATTGAGGTTGAGCACGGTGCCGTCGGCTAGGCGTACGGTGCGTTGTTCGCCGGTAGCGGTGCGCTGATCGGCCAGCCAATAGTCCAGCGGCAAGTAATGCTCGGCGGCGAACACCCCCAGACCGATCACCACGACAACACTGGCCAGACTGCTGCCCAGTTTGCGCACGCGCCGCCGGATGCCTTCGCGCGATTGCAGCAGTGCACTGCGGGCCGGGCCTTTGGCCACGCTGAAGCGTTGGTCGAGCATGCCCAATTGACGCCATGCGCGGGCATGTTCTTCATTGGCCGCGTGCCATTTGGCGAATTCCTCGCGCTCCAGCGGGCTGCTCGAATCGAGCGTCAACTGCCAGGCAATCGCCGCATCCAGCACATGCGCCGGCACTGGCCTGGAACTGGCCGGGCTCACGTCGGCTCACCGTACAGCGCGATGTAGCACTGACGAATCCCCTGAGCCAGATACTGGCGCACGCGCGGCACTGAAACGCCAAGTTTCTCGGCGATCTCGGCATGGCTGAGGCCATCGAGGCGGTTATAAAGGAAGGCGGCGCGGGCCTTGGTCGACAGTTTGCCGAGCAGGCGGTCGATGGCTTTGAGGTCATCGAGGATCATTTGCTGTTCTTCCACCGACGGTTGTTCGCCCTCGGGGATCAGCATCAATTCGGTGAGGTAAGCCTGCTCCAGCGCGGCGCGGCGGAAGTAGTCAAACAACAGACCCTTGGCAATCGCCACGAGAAAGGCCCGGGGCTCGCGCGGTGTCAGCAGTTCATCGCGCCCGAGCAGGCGCACGAAGGTGTCCTGGCTCAGGTCTTCGGCCCGCTGCGGACAGGCCACGTTGCGCCGTAGCCACGCCAGCAGCCAACCGCGATGGTCGCGATACATCGCACCGACGAGCTGACTGTGAGGGCTTGGGACTGACGACACCGGACATCACCGATTGGGAAATATTAACTAACGCGAATTGTTCGCGATTCTGGCAGAGGTGGGAATGGTTAGCAATTGGCCACTGGTCAGGTGGCATCAGGGAAACCACGTCATCGTTCTTCGCGAGCAGGCTCGCTCCCACAAGGCATCGCATTCCAAATGTGGGAGCGAGCCTGCTCGCGAAGAGGCCAGAACAGCCAACGGAAATCTAAAAGGACGGCGCTTGTTGTCGGCGCTTCCACTGACTCAAGCGCTGCTGCAAATTCAGCGGACTATGAATCTGCTGCCCCCGCGCCCGACTGAACAGAATCAACGCCAGTTCTGCCGTGGCCAACGCATCGGCACTGGCGTTATGCCGTTCGAACACCTCCAGGCGAAACCAGTCGATCCACTCATCCAGCCCGGCCTCGCGAATATTCGCCTGCGGGCACACCAGCGGCGCAATATCCGCGACATCCAGAAACACCTGCTGCAACTTGTGCCCCAGATGCTCCTTCACCGCGCGCCCGAGCATGTGCTGATCGAACGGCGCATGAAACGCCAGCACCGGGCTGTCGCCGATAAACTCCATGAGGTCCACTAACGCTTCGGCCGGGTCGCTGCCGGCGGCAAGTTCATTCGGCCCCAGGCCATGGATCAACACACTGGGGCTGAGCTTCAGTTCACGACATTGCAAGGTCCGTTCGAACTGCTGACTGAAATCGATCGCAGCGTCGTCGATCACCACGGCGCCGATCGACAACACGCGATCCTTGTTCAGGTTCAGCCCAGTGGTTTCCAGATCCAGCACCACCCAGCGCTGTTCGCGCAGGCTGCAATCGCTCAACGCGCTGATCGCCGGCAACCGCGCCAGGCGGTGTTGCAGCTCGGCCGGCACCACCGGGCTGGCCGTACGCAGCCACGAGAACAGGCTCATAGCTGATACCGCAAGGTCAGGCTGCTTTGCAGGCGTTGAGCCTGACGCAGGGATTCGCGCAGGATGCGTCGGTCGAGGTGGTTGAGGCTGTCGGGATCGACACGGTTGGAGTAGGGCAGATTCTCCCGGGTCTGCAACTGATGTTGCTGCATGCGCGTTTGCTGAATGAAGTGGTAAGCCTCTTCATACGCGGCGCCGTCGAGTGGTTCGATGACTTCTTTATCGACCAGTTGGCGAAAGCGTTCGAGGGTGTTGTTGGCGTCGATGCCGTTGGCCAGCGCCAGCAGGCGTGCGCCATCGACGAATGGGGTTAGACCCTGAACTTTCAAATCCAGCGTGGCTTTCTCGCCGTTCTTGCGCGCCAGTACAAACTCGCGGAAACGCCCGACCGGCGGGCGATTGCGCAGGGCGTTGTCGGCCATCATGCGCTGGAACAGACGGTTGTCGCCGACCTGCTCGAGAATCCCCCGACGCAGTTGCGCGCAACCGCTTTCATCGCCCCAGACCACCCGCAGATCAAAATAGATGCTCGAGCCCAACAGATTCTCCGGCGTCGCCTCGCGAATAAACGCCGCAAAACGCCGCGCCCATTCCGCGCGCGACAAACACAGCTCGGGGTTGCAGGCCATGATGTTGCCCTTGCACAGAGTAAAGCCGCATTGCGCCAGGCTCTGGTTGATCTGCTGCGCGATCGGCAGCAGCTTGCCGCGAATTTCCGCCGCGTGCGCCGCATCGCGAGCGTCGAACAGAATGCCGTTGTCTTGATCGGTGTGCAGCGTTTGCTCGCGCCGGCCTTCACTGCCGAAACACAGCCAACTGAACGGCACACCGGGGTCGCCTTTTTCGGCGAGGGTCAGTTCGATCACCCGGCACACGGTGTGGTCGTTGAGCAGGGTGATGATGTGGGTGATCTGGGTTGAAGAGGCGCCGTGGGCGAGCATGCGCTCGACCAGTTGGCCGATCTCGCCGCGCAGGGACACCAGTTGTTCGACGCGCTGGGCGCTGCGGATGGTCCGGGCCAGGTGCACCAGATCGACACGTTGCAGGGAAAACAGATCACGCTCGGACACCACGCCGCACAGGCGCTGATCCTTGACCAGGCAGACGTGAGCGATGTGCCGCTCGGTCATGGCAATCGCCGCGTCGAATGCACTGTGATCCGGCGACAGATAAAACGGCGCACGGGTCATGTGATGTTCGATGGCTTCGCTGAAATCGCCGACGCCTTCAGCCACCACGTGGCGCAGGTCGCGCAGGGTGAAAATCCCCAGCGGCGCCTTGTGTTCATCCACTGCGACGATGCTGCCGACCTGTTGCTCATGCATCAACTTCACCGCGTCACGCAATGGCGTTTCAGGGCTGCACGTCACTGGATGGCGCATGGCCAATTCGCCGAGTCGGGTGTTCAGCGAATACTGGGTGCCGAGGGTTTCCACGGCTTTCTGCTGGACTTGCTGGTTGACCTGATCAAGCAGGCTGCTGACCCCGCGCAAAGCAAAGTCGCGAAAGGCGTTGGACAGCGCGAACAGTTTGATGAATGCCGGTTTGTTCAGTTGCAGGCAGAAGGTGTCTTCGCCGGCCAGATGCTCGGTGCGCGTCGCCCGCTCGCCGAGCAGCGCGGCGAGGGGAAAGCATTCGCCGGTGGTGATTTCAAAAGTGGTTTCGGTGCCGGGCTTGGTGATGTGCTGACGTTCACCCACCACGCGGCCCTGTTTGACGATGTAGAAGTGTTCGACCGGGCCATCCGTGGGTTTGATGATGCTCTCGCCCTGAGCGTAAAAGCGCAGTTGGCATTGCTCCACCAGATACGCGAGGTGGGCGTGTTCCATCTGATTGAAGGGCGGGAAGCGCTGAAGGAATTGCAGGGTGCCCTGAATGTTCTGCAACACCGCGGTTTTCCCTGCCTGGGTGAAGGCGTCCGCTTTACTCATAACCATTACCGCAGTCTTTTTCGAATTGTTGTTGTCGGATCGTTGCAGCCATGGTCGGCCCCGGCGAGCAGGGTGCCCATTGGACGTAAGTCTAGGTTTGCCATGCCGTTGGGCACATTTGGGAAGTGCCCTACAAAATCAGTCGGGAATTCAACCGTCCGGCTATTGGAAAAAAATCCGACGAAGTGCACATTGAAGCTCTGCCTGGCGATGTCTGACGACTGTGCAGGTGATTGATTTGGAAACATAGAGAACGCCATGTCCGACCACGATATTTTGAGCGACGCCGAGCGGGAAGCGCTCAGCGCTGTGATGCTCGAACCCGACCTGCCGCCGCAGCGTGTGCTGATCGTCGATGACGACAAGGACGCTCGGGAGCTGCTCGCGGAGATATTGGCGTTGGACGGTATTCGCTGCATGACCGCCGCCAGCGGCGAAACGGCGCTGAAGATGCTCGAGGAAAAACCTTCGATCGGGCTGGTGATCACTGATTTGCGCATGGGCAATGTCGATGGCCTTGAGCTGATTCGACAGGTGCGCGAATCGGTGCGGGCGGCGCTGCCGATTATCATTGTGTCCGGCGATGCCGATGTGAAAGACGCGATTGCGGCGATGCATTTGAGCGTGGTGGATTTTCTGCTCAAGCCGATTGATACGGGCAAGTTGCTCGGGTTGGTCAAACATGAATTGGGCATAGAGCCATAGCGCCTGATTTGCCGATCGTTCCCACGCTCTGCGTGGGAATGCCTCAATGGACGCTCTGCGTCCGCTGTTGGGACGCGGAGCGTCCCGGGCTGCATTCCCACGCGGAGCGTGGGAACGATCAACAATCACCTGTAGGAGCTGCCGAAGGCTGCGATCTTTTGATTCTGCTTTCACAAAAAAAAGCCCTGATCCAAAGATCAGGGCTTTTTCATGTCCGGCACTCAGCCCAAGTTACAGGCCGTTGGCCTTCTTGAACTCGCGGCGACGACGGTGCAGAACCGGCTCGGTGTAACCGTTCGGCTGCTTGGTCCCTTCGATCACCAATTCGACTGCCGCCTGGAAGGCGATGTTGCTGTCGAAGTTCGGCGCCAGCGGACGGTACAGCGGGTCGTTGGCGTTCTGACGGTCCACTACTGGCGCCATGCGCTTGAGGCTTTCCATCACTTGCGCTTCGGTGACCACACCGTGGCGCAGCCAGTTGGCGATGTGCTGGCTGGAGATACGCAGCGTGGCACGGTCTTCCATCAGGCCGACGTCATTGATGTCCGGTACTTTCGAGCAGCCAACACCCTGGTCGATCCAGCGCACCACATAGCCAAGAATGCCCTGGGAATTGTTGTCCAGTTCGTTCTTGATCTGCTCTGGCGTCCAGTTCGGGTTGACCGCCAGCGGGATGGTCAGAATGTCGTCAACCGAAGCGCGGGCATGTTTGGCCAGTTCGGCCTGACGGGCGAACACATCGACCTTGTGGTAATGCAGCGCGTGCAGCGCAGCAGCCGTCGGCGATGGCACCCAGGCGGTGTTGGCACCGGCCAGTGGGTGAGCGATTTTCTGTTCGAGCATCGCTGCCATCAGGTCGGGCATTGCCCACATGCCTTTACCGATTTGCGCGCGACCTTGCAGGCCGGTGCTCAGACCGATATCGACGTTCCAGTTCTCGTAGGCGCCGATCCACTTCTCGGCATTCATGTCGGCCTTGCGCACCATCGGGCCGGCGTCCATGGAGGGGTGGATTTCGTCGCCGGTGCGGTCGAGGAAACCGGTGTTGATGAACACCACGCGCTCGCTGGCCGCCTTGATGCAGGCCTTGAGGTTGACCGTGGTGCGGCGCTCCTCGTCCATGATCCCGACTTTCAGCGTATTGCGTTTCAGGCCCAGCACATCTTCGATGCGGCCGAACAGCTCGTTGGTGAACGCCGCTTCTTCCGGGCCGTGCATCTTCGGTTTAACGATGTAGACGGAACCGGTGCGGGTGTTCTTGCGCGAGGTGTTGCCATTGAGGTTGTGCATTGCCGCGAGGCAAGTCACCAGACCGTCGAGGATACCTTCCGGTACTTCGTTGCCGTCTTTATCGAGGATCGCGTCGATGGTCATCAGGTGACCGACGTTGCGCACGAACAACAGCGAGCGGCCATGCAGGGTCACTTCGCCGCCATTGGGCGTGGTGTAGCTGCGATCCGGGTTCATGGTGCGGGTGAACGTCTGGCCACCCTTGGACACGGATTCCGCCAGGTCGCCCTTCATCAGGCCGAGCCAGTTGCGGTAGATCACCACTTTGTCGTCGGCATCGACGGCAGCCACGGAGTCTTCGCAGTCCATGATGGTGGTCAGGGCCGCTTCCATCAGGACGTCTTTGACGCCGGCGGCGTCGGTCTGGCCGACCGGGGTGCTGGCGTCGATCTGGATTTCGAAATGCAGACCGTTGTGCTTCAGCAGGATGGCGATCGGGGCATTGGCATCGCCCTGGAAACCGATCAATTGAGCGTCGTCACGCAGGCCGGTGTTGCTGCCGCCCTTGAGGGTGACCAGCAGTTTGCCGTCAGCGATTTTGTAGGCGGTCGAGTCGACGTGGGAGCCGGCGGCCAATGGCGCGGCCTCGTCGAGGAAGGCCCGGGCGAAGGCGATGACTTTGTCGCCACGCACCTTGTTGTAGCCTTTGCCTTTTTCCGCGCCACCGTCTTCGCTGATCGCGTCGGTGCCGTAGAGGGCGTCGTACAGCGAACCCCAGCGGGCGTTCGAGGCATTGAGAGCGAAGCGGGCGTTCATCACCGGCACCACGAGTTGCGGGCCGGCGGTACGGGCGATTTCGTCATCGACGTTTTGCGTCGTTGCCTGGAAATCAGCCGCTTCTGGCAGCAGATAACCGATTTCTTGCAGGAAGGTTTTGTAGGCCGCGGCGTCATGGGCCTGGCCGACGCGTTCCTGATGCCAGGCATCAATGCGCGCCTGGAAGTCATCGCGTTTGGCGAGTAGGGCTTTGTTCTTCGGTGCCAGGTCGTGAATGACCTTGTCGGCACCTTCCCAGAATTTTTCGGCGGTGAGGCCGGTACCGGGAATGGCTTCGTTGTTCACGAGTCGAACAGGACTTTGGCGACCTGCAGGCCACCGACTTGAACGTGTTCAGTCATTGCTTGCCTCACTCTGCTCAGCTATTTCGCTTTTCAGCTCTTCAATTTGACAATGAAGCCTCTGGCCATTTAAACCACAAACCTTCCGACCAGTACATGCCATTGCTGGCGGCTGGGCTGGGACCAATCAACGGCTTGGGGCCTTGCTGACGGGGCTTTCAGGGTTGCGAACATGCCTTGGGCAGACATCGATCCAGCGTTATGTAGTGCGTGCCGAGGCATACTACATGATGAGTTGCGCTTGTGAAAATCAGACTAATAACGTCGTTCTGCGACCTCATGTCGCATTGCGGTCACATCGCGGAACGGGATGTTCTCAAAAAACCATTGGATTGTTCCAGCTAAATATCAAAAGTTGTACACATAAATACTGTCTGCCTGCTATGGCGCAGTTCAGCTGTACAGAATTCTGTGGCGAGGGGATTTATCCCCGATCGGTTGCGCAGCAGCCGTAAACCCTGTCAGCCCGGTTTACCGGTCAGCGCGCAGGGGCGGCTTCGCCACCCATCGGGGATAAATCCCCTCGCCACAGGTTGCTTGCAAAACCCAGCCCACGTCATCCGCACAAAATGCCGCCCGGGCTGAATCAAACCCCTTGCCTATACTTGCCTTTCTATAACAAAAGTCATGACAAGAGGGCTGCGCCATGGACCATCTCGTACTCACCGTTTTCGCCCCGGACAAGCCCGGGCAGGTCGAGCGCATCGCCCAATGCATCGCCGAGCATGGCGGTAACTGGCTGGAAAGCCGGATGTCGCGGATGGCCGGGCAGTTCGCCGGGATTTTGCGGGTGGGCGTACCGGCAGAGGCTTACGACGAATTAGTCGATGCCTTACAAGCATTGTCGACTCATGGCATTCGCGTATTGATCGCCGAAAGCGGCATCGAACAATCCTGTACCTGGAAACCGATTGCGATGGAACTGGTGGGCAATGATCGTCCAGGGATTGTGCGCGATATCACTCGGCTGTTGAGCGAACAGGGCGTGAACCTCGAACGGCTGGTGACGGAAGTGCGGCCGGCACCGATGAGCAGCGAACCGTTGTTCCACGCCGAAGCGATTCTCGCCGTGCCGCTGACCTTGTCCCTCGATGTGTTGCAGTCGCGCCTGGAAACACTGGCCGACGATCTGATGGTGGAATTGGTGTTACGCACAGACGTTTAAGGGCCACTCGGGTTATCCAGTTTTAACGTGCACCCGCCTGTGGATAACCTGTAGAGACCAAGCTCCAGGCCACGCCGAACGTGGCTTCGCGTGAGTTGATCAAAAAACCGCCAGCATTCAACAACTTGCACACAAACGGCGGGGATCACGCTGTGGATAACCTTGGGAAGGAACGATGCAGGCCACGAGAACCGTGGCCTGCGGAGGTTTGTGCATTTTTTGATCAGCTGCGCCGGCGCAGACTGATCACGGCATCGACGCTGTAAACGGCCAGACCGGCCCAGATGAAGATAAACGCGATAAGCGTGCTGGACGACAAGTGCTCACCAAACAGCAGTACCGCTTGCAACAACACCAGCGTTGGCGCGAGGTATTGCAGGAAGCCGATGGTGGTGTAGGGCAGGTGTCGCGTGGCGGCGTTGAAGCACACTAACGGGATCAACGTCACCGGTCCGGCCGCGACCAGCCACCAGGCTTGCGACGTGGTCCAGAACTCGGGTTGAGCGCTGGTCGCGGTCTGATTGAACAGCAACCACGCGAAGGCAATTGGTACCAGCATCCAGGTTTCCACCACCAGCCCCGGCAAGGCCTTGACCGGTGCCTGTTTGCGGATCAGCCCGTAGAAGCCGAACGTCAACGCCAGCACCAGCGACACCCACGGCAGACTGCCGACCTGCCACACCTGTTGCGCCACACCCACCGCCGCCAGACCCACCGCGAGCCACTGCATACGGCGCAGACGCTCGCCGAGAATCAACATCCCCAGCAGCACATTCACCAGCGGGTTGATGTAGTAACCGAGGCTCGCTTCGAGCATGCGTCCGTTGTTCACCGACCATACATAGGTCAGCCAGTTGGCGGCGATCAGCGTGCCGCTCAAGGCCAGAATCGCCAGACGCTTGGGGTTATCCAGCAGTTCGCGCAGCCATCCCGGGTGTTTCCACACCATCAGCAGCAGCGCGCCAAACAGCGCTGACCACAACACCCGATGGATGATGATCTCGACGGCCGGCACTTCGGCGATGGCTTTGAAGTAGATCGGGAACAGGCCCCAGATGATGTAGGCACTCAGGCCCAGAATGTACCCGCGACGCGGGTTGGCGGCTTGCATGCAGAATCCTTGCTCAGGCAGCTGACAGAGCAGGGATTGTAAGGAAGTTTGTCGACGAATGTCGGAGCAGAATGGTCAGAAATGTGTGAACACAAAACCCCCTGTAGGAGTGAGCCTGCTCGCGATGGCGGTGTGTCAGACAACAGAAATGTTGAATGTACCGGCGTCATCGCGAGCAGGCTCACTCCTATAGGGGGAAATTGTCAGAAGAGTTTCAGTGGCTCTTCATTCAGCGCGGACAGCTGCTCACGCAACGCCAGCACCTGATCGCCCCAATATCGCTCCGTACCAAACCACGGAAAGCTGTGCGGGAACGCCGGATCGTCCCAGCGCCGCGCCAGCCAGGCGCTGTAATGCATCAGGCGTAGTGCGCGCAGCGGCTCGATCAACGCCAGTTCGCGTGGATCGAAATCGTGAAATTCGTTGTAGCCGTCCATCAATTCCGATAACTGCCCCAGACATTCCTGGCGATCACCGGCGAGCATCATCCAGATGTCCTGCACTGCCGGGCCCATGCGGCAATCGTCGAGGTCGACGATGTGGAACATCTCGTCGCGGCACATCATGTTGCCGGGGTGGCAGTCGCCATGCATGCGGATGTTCTGGTGCGGCGTGTTGGCGTAGGCATCTTCCACGCGTTTGAGCAGGTCGCGGGCGACGGACTCATAGGCCGGCAGCAGGCTTTTCGGAATGAAGTTGCCTTCGAGCAAGGTGTTCAGCGAGGCGTGGCCGAAGTTCTGCACGGCGAGGGCTTCACGGTGTTCGAATGGCTTGGTGGCGCCGACCGCGTGAATCCGCCCGAGCAACTGACCGAGGCGATACAGTTGATCAAGATTGCCCGGCTCTGGCGCCCGCCCGCCACGACGGGGGAACAGGGTGAAACGAAAACCGGCGTGTTCGTGCAGGGTTTCACCGTTGTGGATCAACGGCGCGACCACCGGAATTTCGACGTCGGCCAATTCGAAGGTGAACTGATGTTCTTCGAGGATGGCTTCGTTGGTCCAGCGCTGTGGACGGTAGAACTTGGCGATCAGCGGTTCGGAGTCTTCGATGCCGACCTGATAGACGCGGTTTTCATAGCTGTTGAGCGCCAGAATGCGCGCATCGCTGAGAAACCCGATACTTTCAACGGCATCAAGGACGAGGTCGGGTGTGAGGGTTTCAAACGGGTGGGCCATGCTGACTCCTGCGCGCAGCAGGCTGCCGCGTCCGGCCCAGCATGGTAGCGCAGATGGCAGCTGGAAAGGTGGTTGGTGTCTGTGCTGACGCCATCGCTGGCAAGCCAGCTCCCATATTTGGAATGCGATCCCCTGTGGGAGCTGGCTTGCCAGCGATGAGGCCCGATCAGGCGCCGACTACTCCGCCATCCTCACGGGTAATCGCCATCACCGAAGACCGCGGTTTGCCATTCGGCAGATGCTCGGGGAATGTCGATCCACCGTTCTCCCCGGGATGCTGAATCCCGACAAACAGGGTTTTCTGATCCGGCGAGAAGCTGATCCCCGTCACCTCGCAACCAATCGGCCCGACCATGAACCGGCGAATCTCGCCGGTCTTGGGATCAGCGCACAGCATCTGGTTATTGCCCATCCCGGCAAAGTCCCCGGCATTGCTCGAATCGCCATCAGTCAGAATCCACAAGCGTCCGGCCTTGTCGAAACCCAAACCATCCGGGCTGTTGAACATGTTCTGCGGGGTGATGTTCTTCGAGCCGCCCTTCGGCGTCCCGGCGTGAACGCCCGGGTTACCGGCAACCACGAACAAATCCCAGGCAAACGTCTTCGAAGCATGATCATCGCGGTCGGTGCGCCAGCGCAGAATTTGTCCGTAGACGTTCTTCTCACGCGGGTTCGGCCCGCCCACCGGTTGACCATCCTCGCCACGCTTGGCGTTGTTGGTCAGGGTGCAATAAACCTGGCCGTCCTTCGGGCTGACCACAATCCATTCCGGGCGGTCCATGCGCGTGGCGCCGACGACGCTGGCGGCGAGGCGCGCGTGAATCAGCACTTCAGCCTGATCGGCAAAACCGCTGCTGGCGTCGATGCCGTTCTTGCCGTGGGTCAATTCGATCCACTGGCCCTGACCTTTCGGGTGATCGGGGTTGCTGTCGCCGTTATCGAACTTGGCCACGTACAGGGTGCCGTGATCGAGGATGTCTCGGTTGGCCTTGGCGTTGCGGTGATTGATGCGGTCGCGGCTGACGAATTTGTAGATGAACTCACCACGCTCGTCGTCGCCCATGTACACCACGGCGCGACCGTCGTCGGTCTCGGCCAGGGCGGCGTTTTCATGTTTGAAGCGGCCCAGCGCCGTGCGTTTGACCGGGGTCGATTGCGGATCGAACGGATCGATCTCGACCACCCAGCCGTGACGGTTGAGTTCGTTGGGGTTCTTCGCCATGTCGAAACGCGGGTCGTACGGATGCCAGTTGATCTCGCGACTGGCGACCGACACGCCGTAGCGCTTCTGCGCCGGGTCGAACTGCTGCTGGGCGTTGCTGCTGCCGAAGCAGTCGGTGAAGTTTTCTTCGCAGGTCAGGTAAGTGCCCCACGGGGTTTTGCCGTTGGCGCAGTTCTGGAAGGTGCCGAGGACTTTCTTGCCGTGCTTGTCGGCAGCGGTTTTCATCAAGTCGTGCCCGGCCGCCGGACCGCTGATGCGCAACGGCGAGTTGCCGTGGATGCGGCGGTTGTAGCGCGAACCCTGGACGAACTGCCATTGACCGTTCTTGCGTTGCACCTCGATCACCGACACGCCTTCGCAGGCCAGCGCCTTGCGCACGTCTTCGGCCGATTGCGGCATGCCGCCGTGCGGGTAGAGGTAGCGGTAGTTGGTGTATTCGTTGTTGATCGCCATCAAGGCGCGGTTTCGATCATCCGGGAATTCGAACAGGCTCATGCCGTCGTTGTTGTCGCCGAACTGCACTTCCTGTGCGGCCGCGGTGCCGTTACCGCTAGGATCGAAGGCCGGGCCGTTTTTCTGCAATGGCTGGCCCCAACTGATCAGCACCGAAGACTTGTAGCCTTTGGGCAGCGTGATGACATCGGTGGTCGCAGCGGGAATGCTCTCGAAACCGAGCAGGCGGCTGTTGCCGGCGCTGACGCCGGTGGCCAGTGCGCTGCGGCTCAACAGACTGCCGCCGAGGAACATCGCTGCACCGCACAGCGCACCCGCGCCGATGAAACCGCGACGGCTGAGGCCGACCATTTTTTCCAGGTCAGTCGATTGGTTTTCTTCTAATAGGCTCACATCAGGCTCCCTGCTTGGTTTTGGCAGACACCTTAATGAGCGTCGATGACGCTTTCGTTGCAGGGCTTGATTAGAGCGGCGTACCGATCAGCACATTGGACGGCGAAAACTGCACCTGCACCGATTGCCCTACGGACAACTTGCGTGTGCGCAAGTCCAGCGGTTCGGCCAGCGCGCAGAGGGTGTGGCCGTTTGGCAGGGAGACGCGGACTTCGCTGGGGCCGTCTTCGGCGTCGAGAATCGCTTCGAGGGTGCCCTTGAGTAGATTGTGTCCAGACGTTGCGGGCTGATCGCTGGCGAGCAGTTCTAGCCAGCCGGCCTTGATCAGGGCGACCACTTCGGTGCCGGTTTGCAGCTCCAGATGCACGGTGCTGTCATGGGTGATCTGCGCATCGAGGCACAGGCCTTCGGCCAGCTCGAGACGGATCAGGTCGTTGCGGCCATGAGCTTCGATTGCCACGACCTTGCCGTGCAACTGGTTGCGCGCGCTGGTTCTGAGCATCAGCCGACCGAGCAGGTCCAGATCGCTGGCGTCTTCCGCTGCCTCCAGTACCTGCGCCTGCAAGGCCTGCAGTTTTTGATACAAGCGCAGAACACGCTCGCCTTCGCTGGACAGTTTTGCGCCGCCACCACCCTTGCCGCCGACGGCACGTTCAACCAGAGGTTTTTGCGCCAGGTTGTTCAGCTCATCGATCGCATCCCAGGCCGCTTTGTAACTCAAGCCTGCACTTTTCGCGGCGCGGGTGATCGAGCCTTGTTCGGCGATGTGTTGCAGCAAAGCGATGCGCTGCGGACGGCGGACGATGTGCTGGGACAACAGAGAAGGCATGGACATGGATGGGTGCTTTTGTGCTGTGGCGGTGGGAGGTGAAGTTGGCGGCTTGCGACGCGAGAGTCAAGCCGAGCCGAGATCCCTTGTAGGAGTGAGCCTGCTCGCGATGGCGTTGTCATTGCCAACCTCTATGCTGACCTTTCCACCGCTATCGCGAGCAGGCTCACTCCTACAGGGGGATTGTGTTTGGCTTCAGCTTCCGGGTTTTGCGGTCCGGGCCAAGCAGTAGACATCGACCCGAGCGGCGCCTGCATCCCTCAACAGTCGCGCCAGTGCCTGGGCCGTGGCGCCAGTGGTCAGTACGTCATCGATCAACGCGAAGTGCCGACCTTTCACATCCGCGTCGGGCGCGAGTGCGAAGGCGTGACGCAAATTGCGCTTGCGCGCCTTGGCGTCGAGGTCCTGCTGGGCGTTAGTGTCGTAAATCCGCCGAAGCACCTGTTCTTCAAATGGCAGATCGAACTGTTTGCTCAACCATCGCCCCAACATCGCGGCTTGATTGAACCCGCGTTGACGCAGGCGTTTGCTCGCCAGTGGTACCGGCACCAACACGTCGGGCCTGGGCAAACCCTCATCGAAGCAATGTTGCAGGTATTGCCAGAGAACGTCGGCGAGCAGGTGGCCAAACGGCCATTTCGCGTTGTGTTTAAAACGCGTAATCAGACTGTCTACCGGGAAGCCATAAAGCCATGGCACGACGACCTGTTCGAATGCCGGCGGCTCTAGCTGGCACTCGCCGCAGGTCAGGCCGGCTGCGGACAGCGGCAGGGAGCAGGTCTGGCAGTGGTCACCGAGCCAAGGCAATTCGGTTTCGCAGGCATCGCAGATTGGCACTTCTGCTTCTGCGGGCTCATCGCACAACAAACAGATCTGTATGTTTTTTAAACAGATGTAAACCTGTCCTTCGTATCGTGGTTGACAGCTCATGACTCTTCCTTAAATATGCCGAACATCCGTGTAGCGCCTGTGGGTATTCCGTTTCCCCGGCGCCAGCCAAGCATAACCAAGGAACTACCCATGAGCGCGAGCACCACCGCCACCCTGCGTCACGACTGGTCACTGGCCGAAGTCAAAGCGTTGTTCGTACAGCCATTCAACGACTTGCTGTTCCAGGCGCAAACGGTGCATCGCGCGCATTTCGACGCCAACCGCGTTCAGGTGTCGACCCTGTTGTCGATCAAGACCGGCGCCTGCCCGGAAGACTGCAAATACTGTCCACAGTCCGGTCACTACAACACCGGTCTGGAAAAAGAAAAGCTGATGGAAGTGCAGAAAGTCCTCGAAGAGGCTGCTCGCGCCAAGGCCATTGGTTCGACCCGTTTCTGCATGGGCGCAGCGTGGAAACATCCTTCGGCCAAAGACATGCCGTACGTGCTGAAAATGGTCGAGGGTGTAAAAGCCATGGGCCTGGAAACCTGCATGACCCTAGGTCGTCTCGATCAGGAGCAGACCGAAGCACTGGCCAAGGCCGGGCTCGATTACTACAACCACAACCTCGACACGTCGCCGGAGTTCTACGGCAGCATCATTACCACCCGTACTTACAGCGAGCGCCTGCAGACGCTGGCTTACGTGCGTGAGTCGGGGATGAAGATCTGCTCCGGCGGCATTCTCGGCATGGGTGAGTCGCTGGACGACCGCGCCAACCTGCTGATCCAGTTGGCCAACCTGCCGGAGCACCCGGAGTCGGTGCCAATCAACATGCTGGTGAAAGTCGCCGGTACGCCGCTGGAAAACGCTGAAGACATCGACCCGTTCGATTTCATCCGCATGCTCGCCGTGGCGCGCATCCTCATGCCGCAATCCCATGTACGCCTTTCCGCCGGCCGCGAAGCGATGAACGAGCAGATGCAGGCATTGGCGTTCTTTGCCGGCGCCAACTCGATTTTCTACGGTGACAAGTTGCTGACCACCGCCAACCCGCAGGCCGACAAGGACATGCAGTTGTTCGCGCGCCTGGGCATTCAACCGGAAGCCCGCGAAGAGCACGCCGATGAAGTGCACCAGGCTGCGATCGAGCAGGCGCTGGTGGAGCAGAAGAGCAGCGAGCAGTTCTATAACGCGGCGGTGTAAAAACCTCTTCGGATTCCCCTGAAGAAATGCAAAACCCCTGTGGGAGCGAGCCTGCTCGCGAAGCGGTGCCTCAGTCGACGTTGATGTTGGATGTAAAGGCCTCTTCGCGAGCAGGCTCGCTCCCACAGGGATCTGTGTCACATGAAAGTCGAGGCCTGCATGTCTTTCGATCTCGCCGCACGCCTTGCTGCCCGTCGTGCCGAAAACCTCTACCGCCAGCGCCCACTGCTTGAAAGCCCGCAAGGGCCCGAAGTGGTGGTCGACGGCCAGCCGTTGCTGGCGTTCTGCAACAACGACTATCTGGGCCTGGCCAATCACCCGCAAGTGATCGAAGCCTGGCGCGCCGGTGCCGAGCGCTGGGGCGTGGGCGGTGGCGCTTCACATCTGGTGATCGGCCACAGTGGCCCGCATCACGCACTGGAAGAAGCGCTGGCCGATCTCACCGGGCGCCCGCGTGCGCTGCTGTTTACTACCGGCTACATGGCCAACCTCGGCGCGGTCACGGCGCTGGTCGGGCAGGGCGATACGGTGCTGGAAGACCGCCTCAATCACGCCTCTTTGCTGGATGCTGGCTTGTTGTCCGGCGCCAGATTCAATCGCTATCTGCATAACGATGCGGTGAGTCTGGCCAAGCGTCTTGAGAAAGCCACCGGCAATACGCTGGTGGTCACCGATGGCGTGTTCAGCATGGACGGCGATCTTGCCGACCTGCCGGCACTGGCCCTTGAGGCCAAGGCCAAAGGCGCATGGCTGATGGTCGACGATGCCCACGGCTTCGGCCCGCTGGGCGCCAATGGCGGCGGGATTGTCGAGCATTTCGGTTTGAGCCTGGAGGATGTGCCGGTGCTGGTCGGGACGCTCGGTAAAGCGTTCGGTACGGCAGGCGCGTTTGTTGCTGGCAGTGAAGAGCTGATTGAAAGCCTGATCCAGTTCGCCCGCCCGTACATTTACACCACCAGCCAACCACCGGCACTGGCCTGCGCGACACTGAAAAGTCTGGAACTGCTGCGCAGCGAACACTGGCGTCGCGAACATTTGCAGACGCTGATCCGCCAGTTCCGCCATGGTGCCGAACAGATTGGTCTGGAACTGATGGACAGCTTCACGCCGATCCAGCCAATCATGATCGGTGATGCGGGGCGCGCGGTGCGTTTGTCGCAGATGCTGCGTGAACGCGGGCTGATGGTTACTGCAATCCGTCCGCCCACCGTGCCTGCTGGCAGTGCGCGCCTGCGGGTGACTCTGACCGCCGCCCACAGCGAGGCGCAGGTGCAGCTATTGTTAGAAGGACTGGCCGATTGCTTTGCCCAACTGTCGTCGGAGCCAAGCCATGCGTAATCGCCTGATCCTGCTGCCCGGCTGGGGCCTCGGCGTTTCGCCGATGGAACCCTTGGCCGCCGCATTGCAAGGGCTCGACGAGCACCTGAACGTCGATATCGAGCCGTTGCCGGAGCTGGATTCCAGCGATCTGCTGGAATGGCTCGATGTACTTGATGAGCGCATTCCCCAAGACGTCTGGCTCGGTGGCTGGTCGCTGGGTGGCATGCTCGCTTCCGAATTGGCGGCGCGCCGTGGCGAGCGCTGCTGCGGTTTGCTGACGCTGGCGAGCAACCCTTCTTTTGTCGCCCACGAACAATGGCCGAGTGCGATGCCCGGCGAGACGTTCGATGGCTTTCTCGCCGGTTGCAATGCTGATCCGCGGCTTACCCTCAAGCGATTTTCCCTGCTGTGTGCCCAAGGTGCCGAGGACCCGCGCGGATTGTCGCGACTGCTGCTTGGCGCTGCGCCGAGCATTGCGCCGGCCGCGTTGATGGCCGGGCTGGAATTGCTCGCGCAACTGGACACCCGTGAAGCCTTGCAGGCGTTTCGCGGCCCGCAGTTACATCTGTTCGCCGGCCAGGACAGCCTGGTGCCTGCGGAGGCGGCGGGCGAATTGTTCGCGCTGTTGCCGGATATCGAGATTGGTCTGATCGAACAGGCCAGCCATGCGTTTCTTCTGGAGGACCCCCATGGAGTGGCGGGTGCGATCCAGGCTTTTCTACATGAGTGCGGTGATGACTGATTTGTCCCTTGTTGCGCTGCCCGGCGGCTTGCCTGACAAGCGTCAGGTGGCGGCCTCTTTCTCCCGCGCGGCGGCCAGTTATGACAGCGTCGCCGAGT
The DNA here is from genome assembly GCF_044742875.1 of Pseudomonas sp. NPDC087817. Lineage (NCBI taxonomy): Bacteria > Pseudomonadati > Pseudomonadota > Gammaproteobacteria > Pseudomonadales > Pseudomonadaceae > Pseudomonas > Pseudomonas sp. NPDC087817. The sequence continues at coordinate 3,227 of NZ_JBIUVJ010000047.1, read as the reverse complement.
TGCAACGTGATGTCGGTACACAATTGCTGCAACGCTTGCCGGCAGGTTTTTCGCCATCGCGGTGGATGGATCTGGGGTGCGGCACCGGTTACTTCACCCGTGCTCTGGCCGAGCGATTCACCGGGCGGCAGGGGCTGGCGCTGGATATCGCCGAGGGGATGCTTGAACACGCCCGTCCGTTGGGTGGCGCCGAGCATTTCATTGCCGGTGATGCGGAGCGTCTGCCATTGCAGGATGGCACCTGCGATTTGATCTTCTCCAGCCTGGCGGTGCAGTGGTGTGCGGAGTTTGATTCGGTGCTCAGTGAGGCGTTTCGCGTACTGAAACCGGGGGGGATTTTCGCGTTTGCTAGTCTTTGTGTCGGAACGTTGTACGAATTGCGTGATAGCTGGCGTCAGGTCGATGGCCTGGTGCACGTCAACCGTTTCCGCGAGTTCGCCCGCTATGAGCAGTTGTGTGCGGCCAGTGGAATGCGCACGGTGAGTCTGGAGAATCAGGCGCATGTGCTGCATTACCCGGATGTGCGCAGTCTGACCCATGAGTTGAAAGCGCTGGGTGCGCACAATCTCAATCCCGGGCGACCGGGCGGGTTGACCGGGCGGGCGCGGATACTTGGCCTGGTCGAGGCATACGAGCAGTTCCGTGAGGCGTCGGGTTTGCCGGCGACTTATCAGGTGGTCTACGCCGTGTTGGAGAAACCTTTATGAGCGCCGCCTATTTCATCACTGGAACTGACACCGACGTCGGCAAGACCACGGTTGCCGCCGGGTTGTTACATGCGGCGCGCTCAGCGGGGTTGAGCACGGCGGCGGGCAAGCCTGTGGCTTCCGGTTGTGAGGTGACGCCCAAGGGGTTACGCAATTCCGATGCGCTGGCGCTGTTGGCCGAATGTTCTTTGCCGCTGAGTTATCAACAGGTCAATCCCGTGGCCTTCGAGCCGGCGATTGCGCCGCATCTGGCTGCGCGCGAAGCCGGCGTGGCGCTGACAGTGCAATCATTGCTGGCACCGATGCGCGAGATTCTCGCACTGAATGCCGATTTCACCCTGATCGAAGGCGCGGGCGGCTGGCGGGTGCCGTTGGTGGATCAGGACAATCTGTCGGATCTGGCCATCGCCCTGAAGCTGCCGGTGATTCTGGTGGTGGGTGTGCGGCTGGGGTGTATCAGCCATGCGTTGCTGACGGCTGAGGCGATCGCGCGTGATGGCCTGCAACTGGCGGGGTGGGTGGCCAACATCATCGATCCGAAGACGTCGAGGCTGGAGGAAAATCTGGCGACGCTGGCCGAGCGGATTCCGGCGCCGTGCCTGGGGCGCGTGCCGAAACTCAAGGCATTGAGTGCCGAGGCGGTGGCCGAGCATTTGCAATTGGATCTGCTTGACTAGTTTTTTACCCATGAAGCCTGCCTATGGGCAGGCACTGTGCCATTAGTGTTTTTGACGGGTGTTTTTCTGACGCGTCTGGTTCAATGGCACGCATTGATCCTTCCCAAGGATGAGAACTCCCATGGAAATCTCCGGTAACACAGCTTTTTATGCTGGTTTGAGCACTATTCAGACCGGGCAGAACCGTGTCGATCAGGCAGCCAGTCAGATCGCTAACAACACCATTGAACGCTCGGTCAGCAGTCAGTCTTCCGATGCTCAGATCGATCGCCTGCGTGGCGTCGATCGCAGTCAGCAAATGGACTTGGGCAGTGACATGGTCGAGATGGCCCAGGGCAAGTTTCAAGTGGAACTGGGCGCGAAAGTCGCCAAGGCTTCCGATGAAGTGCTCGGTACGATCATCGACACCTTCGCCTGACATTTCTCGCTTTGTGCATGCCGAACGCCGCGCCTTGTCGCGGCGTTTTTCGTTGTAAGTCTTTCTTCCTCAACTAATCTTTTTCTATCGCCCGTGGCTCCTCCGAGCGCATGGCGGTTTGCTGTGTCCGGCGTTTGAAAGTTGTGAAGACGAATGGCAAAAGATCGACGCTTGACAAGATTTCGGCGTAAACGTATGTTTCAAACAACTGTTTGACCGTCACAACAAATCAACACGGTCGTTCATTCCCGGTTACATCAGCAGAGGTTTATCGCTATGCCTGACTACAAGGCCCCCTTGCGTGATATTCGCTTCGTTCGTGACGAACTGCTCGGCTACGAAGCGCACTATCAGAGCCTTCCGGCTTGCGCAGACGCAACTCCGGACATGGTTGACGCCATTCTCGAAGAAGGCGCCAAGTTTTGTGAGCAGGTACTGGCACCGCTGAACCGCGTGGGCGACCTCGAAGGTTGCACCTGGAGCGAGTCCGGCGTGAAAACCCCGACTGGCTTTAAAGAGGCTTACAAGCAATTCGTCGAAGGCGGCTGGCCAAGCCTGGCGCACGACGTCGAGCACGGTGGTCAGGGCTTGCCTGAGTCGCTGGGTCTGGCTGTGAGCGAAATGGTTGGCGAAGCCAACTGGTCGTGGGGCATGTACCCAGGCCTGTCGCACGGCGCGATGAACACCATCTCCGAGCACGGCACGCCTGAGCAGCAAGAAGCCTATCTGACCAAACTGGTCTCCGGCGAATGGACCGGCACCATGTGCCTGACCGAACCGCACTGCGGCACCGACCTGGGCATGCT
>NZ_JBIUVJ010000047.1:0-609 GCF_044742875.1 Pseudomonas sp. NPDC087817 | reverse complement strand
AAAGTCTCCGGCACCAAGATCTTCATCTCGGCCGGTGAACACGACATGGCCGACAACATCGTCCACATCGTGCTGGCTCGTCTGCCGGATGCACCGGCTGGTACCAAAGGCATTTCCCTGTTCATCGTTCCAAAGTTCCTGCCGAACGCTGATGGCACCGTTGGTGCTCGCAACGCTGTGACCTGCGGTTCGCTGGAACACAAGATGGGCATCCACGGCAACGCTACTTGCGTGATGAACTTCGACGGCGCCACCGGTTATCTGATCGGCCCGGCGAACAAAGGCCTGAACTGCATGTTCACCTTCATGAACACCGCACGTCTGGGCACCGCGCTGCAAGGTCTGGCCCACGCCGAAATCGGCTTCCAGGGCGGCCTGAAATATGCTCGCGATCGTCTGCAAATGCGCTCCCTGACTGGCCCGAAAGCGCCGGACAAAGCCGCTGACCCGATCATCGTGCACCCAGACGTACGTCGCATGCTGTTGACCATGAAGGCATTCGCCGAAGGCAACCGTGCGATGGTGTACTTCACCGCCAAACAGGTCGACATCGTCAAGGACGGCGTGGATGAAGAAGAGAAGAAGAAAGCCGACGCACTGCTGGCGTGC
>NZ_JBIUVJ010000046.1:0-43781 GCF_044742875.1 Pseudomonas sp. NPDC087817 | reverse complement strand
GGCCAACGGCTTACCCCGCCTATCCCCCGCCCGCGGGGCGGCGCCCCCGGCAACACCAGCGCGGCCTGATCGCTCTGCTGGCCAGCAGCGTCAACGCGGCCGACGGCAATATCGAGAAAATCAGCATGGACGAACGCGATGGTCGCATCAGCGTTGTCCAGTTGGTGGTCAGCGTCCACGACCGTGTGCACCTGGCCCGCGTGATCAAGAAACTGCGCGCCCTGACCGGGGTAATCCGCATTACCCGCATGCGTGCATAACTCACACCTAACAAGGAGTCATACATGACCAAGACTGTTATCACCAGCGACAAGGCCCCGGCCGCCATCGGTACTTACTCCCAGGCGATCAAGGCTGGTAACACCGTCTACATGTCGGGCCAGATTCCTCTGGACCCAAAAACCATGGAACTGGTTGAAGGCTTCGAAGCCCAGACCGTCCAGGTGTTCGAGAACCTCAAAGCCGTGGCCGAAGCTGCCGGTGGTTCGTTCAAGGACATCGTCAAACTGAACATCTTCCTCACCGACCTGAGCCACTTCGCCACGGTCAACGAGATCATGGGCAAGTACTTCGACCAGCCATACCCGGCCCGCGCCGCCATCGGCGTAGCTGCCTTGCCAAAGGGTTCGCAGGTTGAAATGGATGCCATTCTGGTCATCGAGTGATGCGCACGGCGCGGCCTTCAAACGCCGCGCCGACTGCTCAGCAAGACAAGGTTTTGAAAGGATTCCACCATGCGCAAAGCGCTAGCTCTCCCGCTGCTCGCCATTTTCCTCGGCGGCTGCGCCAGCAACCCTGCCGACCGTGACATCAGCGGCACCTGGATCAACCAGGTGGCGATCGATGCTGCCACCAAGGGCGGCTCCCTGCGCGAAGCGCTTCAGGCCTACGGCCCGAATCTGGAATGGGATATCAACACCAAGGCCAGCCAGGCCCGCTACACCAACGGTTTCGAGAACGTCGAAGGACGGCTGCTGGGTGAGAAATCCGGCGCCTGGAAAGTCGACTTCTATGGCAGCTCCGCCAGCGAGCTGAAACGTGATGGCGGGCAACTGCAGCAAGCCGCCAGCGACAACGAACCGGAACAGGTCTTCGACCGCGCCCAGATCCCGGTGCCGGAAGGCGCACCGATCGGCGCCAGTTTCGAACGCGCGCTGTATTCCGCTTACATGGGCGGCAGCTGGAAAATCGCCAGCGGCCAGGGTGAAGGCAACACCGTGCAGTTCCAGGCCGATGGCCAGGTCTCCGGTTTGCCGGGTGCCGATCGCTATGCCCTGTGCCTGGCGGGTGACTGCGCATCGATGAGCAGCACCAATGACAATATGTGGCTGCAGCTCAATGGTCAGGGCAACGCCTACATCTTTGCGCGCAAGGGCAAGGAACTGGAGATCTTCCAGGCGGTGAACACTGCATTGACTGATGAAATGCCGCAGTACACGCCGGGCGAACGCAAGTGGTTGCTCGAAAAGCAGTAAGCACACGCTGAGAACAACACATAACCCTGTGGGAGCGGGCTTGCCCGCGATGAGGCCATCAGACTCAACACTTGTGTTGACTGCCATGCCGCCATCGCGGGCAAGCCCGCTCCCACACTGGTTTGTGGTGTGCGGGAGTCAGCACTTACCTTCAAGAATTGCGGCATAACCTTCGCGGTAGCTTGGGTAAGTCGGCGTCCAGCCCAACGCTTTCGCCCGGGCGTTGCTGCAACGCTTGCTGCCGGTGCGCCGAACGCTGGCATCTTCCGCCCATTCGGTAACGCCCAGATACTCGCGCAGCCAGCCCACCACTTCGGCCAACGGCGCCGGTGCATCGTCGACGCCGATGTAGAAATCCTCCAGCTTCACGCCCTGCCGAGCCTTCTCCAACAGGAATGCCAGCAAACCGGCCGCATCGTCAGCATGAATCCGATTGCCATACAGCGGCGGCTCCACCGCCACGCGATAACCGCGACGCACTTGAGTCAACAACCATTCGCGGCCCGGGCCATAGATGCCAGTCAGACGCAGAATGCTCGCCGGAATGCCGCTATTGAGCGCCACCTGCTCAGCCTCCAGCATCAAGCGCCCGGAATAACCGGCGGCAACGGTCTCTGAGTGTTCATCCACCCACTCCCCATCCTGCTGTCCATAAACGCTGCTGCTGGACACAAAGATCAGCCGCTCCGGCACCTGACCATAGTCGTCGAGCCAGCTCAGGACATTCTGCAAACCCTGCAGGTAAGCGGCGCGATAACCAGCCTCGTCGTGATCGGTGGCTGCCGCGCAATACACCAGATAGTCCACGGCACCCACCGGCCAGGTCGCCGGACAGTCTTCGTTGAACAGGTCGCCGGCAACGCCGATCACACCGTCGGGCAGCTTCGAAACATCCCGGCGCAAGCCATGAACTTCCCAGCCAGCCGCCAGCAATTGCTTGGCCAGACGACTGCCGACATCACCACAACCGGCAATCAAAACAGAAGGCGCGGACATCAAAAAACTCCTATCGGAAAGATACAGACTAGCGCTGGCAAAGGACGGGCGGCTAGCAATGAAGGAAAAAAAGATACTCTATTACTTTTGTTAACAAGAATTACTTGCAATAATGCACGCCACTTTTGTTCTCGGCCTTACGAGGCCTGGAAGAGCATCAACGTTTTTCTATCTCAGGTCCGGCCAGCATGACACGCAATCAAATTCCCGCTTCGCCAACCAATCGACCTCGCGCCTGGAGCGCAATGGCGGCTTTGCTGCTCAGCCTGATGCTGGCACCAACCGCTGCTTTCGCCGACGCCCAGGCACCAGCCGCCCCGGTCGCGACCGAACAGCATGCACCTGCTACTGACGCGCCAGCCGCTGCTCCGACCGCCACCGATCCGGTGCAAGCAGTAGACGCTGCCGACGTTCCTGAAGTGCTCGAAGCCGACAACACGCTGGGCATGGCCCACGACCTGTCGCCATGGGGCATGTACCAGAACGCCGACATCATCGTGAAAATCGTGATGATCGGTCTGGCCATCGCGTCGATCATCACCTGGACCATCTGGATCGCCAAAGGCTTCGAGCTGATGGGCGCCAAGCGTCGTCTGCGTAGTGAAATCGCCGCTCTGAAGAAAGCCACCACCCTTAAGGAAGCCAGCGCCACGGCGGGCAAGGAAGGCACCCTCGCCAACCTGCTGGTGCACGACGCGCTCGAAGAAATGCGCCTGTCGGTCAACAGCCGCGAGAAAGAAGGCATCAAGGAACGCGTCAGCTTCCGTCTTGAGCGTCTGGTTGCAGCCTGCGGTCGCAACATGAGCAGCGGCACTGGCGTTCTCGCCACCATCGGTTCCACCGCGCCGTTCGTGGGTCTGTTCGGTACCGTGTGGGGCATCATGAATTCCTTCATCGGCATCGCCAAAACCCAGACCACCAACCTCGCCGTCGTAGCGCCCGGTATCGCTGAAGCGCTGTTGGCCACTGCATTGGGTCTGGTTGCGGCCATTCCTGCGGTGGTGATCTACAACGTCTTCGCCCGCTCCATCGCCGGTTACAAGGCGCAGGTGTCCGATGCCTCGGCAGAAGTTCTGCTGCTGGTCAGCCGCGACCTCGACCACCAGCCTGAGCGCAGCTCGCAGCCGCACATGGTCAAAGTGGGGTAATCGGCCATGGGCCTGCATTTGAAAGAAGGCGCAGACGACGATCTGGCCGAGAACCACGAAATCAACGTCACGCCGTTCATCGACGTGATGCTGGTGTTGTTGATCATCTTCATGGTGGCCGCTCCATTGGCCACCGTCGATATCAAAGTCGACCTGCCTGCCTCGACCGCCAAACCGGCGCCGCGGCCAGAGAAACCGGTATTCCTCAGCGTCAAGGCTGACCAGCGCCTGTTCCTCGGTGAAGACGAAGTGAAGCCCGAAACACTGGGCGCCACCCTCGACGCCCGCACCAAAGGCAAGAAAGACACGACGATCTTCTTCCAGGCCGACAAAGGCGTGGATTACGGCGACCTGATGAGCGTGATGGATAACCTGCGCTCCGCCGGTTACCTGAAGGTTGGTCTGGTCGGACTCGAGAGCGCGGTCAAAAAATGATCACGACGCGCCATAAGCTGACGCGTTACAGCGGTAGCCTGGCCGTGGTGCTGGGCGTTCATGCGCTGGCCATCGCGCTGGCGCTGAACTGGACCGCCCGCCCGCCCATCGAATTGCCGCCGCAGGCAATGATGGTCGAGCTGGCCCCGGTTCCGGCCCCGCCACCGCCTGCACCGCCGAAAGTCGTCACACCGCCGCAGCCACCGGCTCCGGTCGAAGAGTTGCCGATCCCGAAACTGGCCGAAGCGCCAAAAGCCGAAATCGCGGTGCAGAAGCCTAAACCGAAGCCAAAGCCTAAACCGCCGAAGCCGGTCGAGAAGAAGCTCCCCGATCCGCCGAAAGAAAAACCTTCCGAGGAAAAACCGGCCGACACGCAACCGACTCAGGCACCGACGGAGAAATCCGCCCAGCCTGCGCCAGGCCCGTCGCCTGCACAAATGGCCGCCAAGGCCAGTTGGCAAGGCACCCTGCTCGCGCATCTGGCCAAGTACAAAAAGTACCCGGCCAGCGCTCAGGCACGGGGTAAGGAAGGCTTGAACCGTCTGCGTTTTGTGGTCGATGCCGAAGGTAATGTGTTGTCGTTCGAACTGGTGGGCCGCTCCGGCAACGCCGATCTGGACCGGGCCACCCTGGAAATGATCCGCCGCGCACAACCGCTGCCCAAGCCACCGGCCGACATGCTGAACAATGGCTCGATTGAAATTGTTGCGCCGTTTGTTTACTCGCTGGAACGTCGCCGCTAAGTAACACCGCAGTACCTGTAGGAGTGAGCCTGCTCGCGATGGGGCCGTGTCAGTCAGTCATTTATCGCCTGACACACCGCTATCGCGAGCAGGCTCACTCCTACAAGGGTTCTTCGTCAGCCGTAAGAAACCCGCCAAAAAGGCACCGAAAGGTGCCTTTTGCTTATCTGCCCGCGGCAATCACACATTGCCCGGTGTCGCACGCCTCCCTCAGTCTGATAACGTGCGTCTATCGATTGCAGCCGGTATGCTTGGCCCGCATCTTCATGGACGCTTGCTATGACTCTCACAGAATTGCGCTACATCGTTACCCTCGCCCAAGAGCAGCACTTCGGTCACGCGGCCGAGAAGTGCCACGTCAGCCAACCGACCCTCTCCGTGGGCGTGAAAAAGCTTGAAGACGAACTCGGTGTGCTGATCTTCGAGCGCAGCAAAAGCGCCGTGCGCCTGACCCCGGTCGGCGAAGGCATTGTTGCCCAGGCGCAGAAAGTGCTGGAGCAGGCCCAAGGCATTCGTGAACTGGCCCAGGCCGGCAAGAACCAGTTGACCGCCCCGCTGAAAGTCGGCGCCATCTACACCGTCGGCCCATACCTGTTCCCGCACCTGATTCCGCAACTGCACCGGGTCGCCCCGCAGATGCCGTTGTACATCGAAGAAAACTTCACCCACGTGCTGCGCGACAAACTGCGCAACGGCGAGCTCGACGCGATCATCATCGCGCTGCCGTTCAACGAAGCCGACGTGCTGACCCTGCCGCTCTACGACGAACCGTTCTACGTCCTGATGCCGGCCCAGCACCCGTGGACGCAAAAAGAAACCATCGACGCCGGCCTGCTCAACGACAAGAGTCTGTTGCTGCTCGGCGAAGGCCACTGTTTCCGCGATCAAGTGCTGGAAGCCTGCCCGACCCTGACCAAGGGCAACGACGGCGCCAAACACACCACGGTCGAATCCAGCTCGCTGGAAACCATTCGCCACATGGTCGCTTCCGGCCTGGGCATCTCGATCCTGCCGTTGTCGGCGGTGGACAGCCATCACTACGCCCCGGGCGTGATCGAAGTGCGGCCGCTGTCGCCGCCGGTGCCGTTCCGCACCGTGGCCATTGCCTGGCGCGCAAGCTTCCCGCGGCCGAAAGCCATCGAGATCCTCGCCGATTCCGTTCGCCTGTGCTCGGTGGCCAAGCCAGCGGCACCGGTTACGGCCGGTTAAGCCAGCGTCATGACTGAGTTGTCGCAAGTGTCGGTGACGGCACTCAAGGGTGTCGGCGAAGCCATGGCCGAGAAATTGGCCAAGGTCGGCCTGGAGAATCTCCAGGACGTGCTGTTCCACCTGCCGCTGCGTTATCAGGATCGCACCCGCGTGGTGCCGATCGGCGCATTGCGGCCAGGGCAGGACGCCGTGGTCGAAGGCACCGTCAGCGGCGCCGACGTGGTCATGGGCCGCCGGCGCAGCCTCGTCGTGCGTTTGCAGGATGGCACCGGCGGCCTCAGCCTGCGCTTCTACCACTTCAGCAACGCGCAAAAAGAAGGCCTCAAGCGCGGCACGCGGATTCGCTGCTACGGCGAAGCCCGTCCCGGTGCGTCGGGACTGGAAATCTACCACCCGGAATACCGCGCCATCACTGGCGACGAACCGCCGCCGGTGGATGAAACCCTGACCCCGGTTTACCCGCTCACCGAAGGCCTGACCCAGGCGCGGCTGCGCCAGTTGTGCATGCAGACCCTGACGATGCTCAAGCCTGCCACCCTGCCCGACTGGCTGCCGACCGAGCTTGCCCGCGACTATCAACTGGCGCCGCTGGCCGATGCGATCCGCTACCTGCACAACCCGCCCGCCGATGCCGATGTCGACGAACTCGCCCTCGGTCATCACTGGGCGCAACATCGCCTCGCCTTCGAAGAGCTGCTGACGCATCAACTGTCGCAGCAGCGCCTGCGCGAGAGCATGCGTTCACTGCGCGCGCCGGCCATGCCGAAAGCGACAAAACTGCCGCCCAAGTATCTGGCCAACCTCGGTTTCAATCCGACCGGCGCGCAACAGCGTGTCGGCAACGAAATCGCCTACGACCTCAGTCAGCACGAACCAATGCTGCGCCTGATTCAGGGCGACGTCGGCGCGGGTAAAACCGTGGTCGCCGCCCTCGCCGCGCTGCAAGCGCTGGAGGCGGGTTACCAAGTTGCGCTGATGGCGCCGACCGAGATTCTCGCCGAACAACACTTCATCACCTTCAAGCGCTGGCTCGAACCGCTGGGCATAGATGTCGCGTGGCTGGCCGGCAAGCTCAAGGGCAAGAACCGCGTCGCCGCGCTGGAGCAGATCGCCAGCGGCACGCCGATGGTGGTCGGCACTCACGCGCTGTTCCAGAACGAAGTACAGTTCAAAAATCTCGCACTGGTGATCATCGACGAACAACACCGCTTCGGCGTCCAGCAACGCCTGGCGCTGCGGCAGAAAGGTGTCGGCGGGCGCATGTGTCCGCATCAACTGATCATGACCGCCACACCGATTCCACGGACCTTGGCGATGAGCGCCTACGCCGACCTCGACACCTCGATCCTCGACGAACTGCCGCCCGGTCGAACCCCGGTCAACACTGTGCTGGTCACCGACACCCGCCGCGTCGAAGTCATCGAACGCGTGCGCAGTGCCTGCGCCGAGGGCCGTCAGGCCTATTGGGTGTGCACGCTGATCGAAGAGTCGGAAGAGCTAACCTGTCAGGCTGCCGAAACCACGTTTGAAGACCTCACCCTCGCCCTCGGCGAGTTGAAAGTCGGGTTGATTCACGGGCGCATGAAGCCCGCCGAGAAAGCTGCGGTGATGGCCGAATTCAAGGCCGGCAACCTGCAACTGCTGGTCGCCACCACGGTGATCGAAGTCGGCGTCGATGTGCCCAACGCCAGCCTGATGATCATCGAAAACCCTGAACGCCTTGGCCTCGCGCAGTTGCACCAATTGCGCGGCCGCGTTGGCCGGGGCAGTGCGGTCAGCCATTGCGTGCTGCTCTACCATCCGCCGCTGTCGCAGATCGGTCGTCAACGTCTGGGCATCATGCGCGAGACCAACGACGGTTTCGTCATCGCCGAAAAAGACCTCGAACTGCGCGGCCCCGGCGAAATGCTCGGCACCCGCCAGACCGGCCTGCTGCAATTCAAGGTCGCCGACCTGATGCGCGACGCCGACCTGCTGCCCGCCGTGCGCGATGCTGCGCAGGCCTTGCTGGAGCGCTGGCCGACCCACGTCAGCCCATTGCTCGACCGTTGGCTGCGCCACGGGCAGCAATACGGCCAAGTGTGAGCACCGTCGCAGTTTCTGAAAGATCCTTCCGACAGAGCTGGTTATACTCCTGCCATTGTTTCAAAAACGGATACAGACCATGACCGAAGCTGCTCTCGCCCCCGAATCTCCGCACGCTCCGTCTGTCATTCGGCTGCTGCTCAACAAGCTGGGCGTCGCCTACGAAGAAGTGCTCGAGCACCACGGCCTCAATGCCTCGCGCAAAGTGCAAGCCGTGTTGCTGGACGACGCCGTTGGCGCCCTGATGGTGCTGTTTCCACAGAGCCAGTTGCTGGATCTCAATCGCCTCGCTGAACTGACGGGCCGTCGCCTGACCGCCGTCTCGACCGAGCGCCTGGAAAAGATGCTCGGCAAACACAGCCTGAGCCTGCTGCCGGGCCTGCCGGCGCTGACCAGTTCGCCGTGCCTCTATGAAGAAAGCCTGCTGCGCGAACCGAAGTTGCTGATCAACTCCGGCGAGCCGGGCCTGCTGCTGGAAATCGCCAGCGAAGACTTCAAGACCATGCTGACCAAGGCCAGCGCCGCCAACTTCGGCGAAGCTCTGAGCAGCATCCGCCCCAACCTCGACCGCCCGGACGATGACCGCGAGGAAATCACCCAGGCCGTGCAGGCGTTTACCGCGCGCCGGATTCAACAGCGTCTGGAAGCGACCATCGAGATTCCACCGCTGGCCGAAACCGCGCAAAAAATCATCAAGCTGCGCGTCGACCCCAACGCCACCATCGACGACATCACCGGCGTGGTCGAAACCGATCCGGCGCTGGCTGCACAAGTGGTGAGCTGGGCCGCATCGCCGTATTACGCCTCGCCGGGCAAGATTCGTTCGGTGGAAGACGCGATCGTTCGCGTGCTCGGCTTCGATCTGGTGATCAACCTGGCGCTGGGCCTGGCCCTCGGCAAGACCCTGAGCCTGCCCAAAGACCACCCGCAACACACCACGCCGTACTGGCAGCAGTCGATCTACACCGCCGCCGTCATCGAAGGCCTGACCCGCGCCATGCCACGCGCCCAGCGTCCGGAGGCCGGCCTGACCTACCTCGCCGGTCTGCTGCACAACTTCGGTTACCTGCTGCTGGCCCACGTCTTTCCGCCACACTTCTCGCTGATCTGCCGCCACCTGGAGGTCAACCCGCACCTGTGCCACAGCTACATCGAGCAACACCTGCTCGGTATCAGCCGTGAACAGATCGGCTCGTGGCTGATGCGCTACTGGGACATGCCCGACGAACTGGCCACCGCCCTGCGCTTCCAGCACGACCCAAGCTACGACGGCGCCTACGCTGAATATCCGAATCTCGTCTGCCTGGCCGTACGCCTGCTGCGCAGCCGTGGCATCGGCTCCGGCCCGGATGAAGACATCCCCGACGCCCTGCTCGAACGCGTCGGCCTGACCCGCGACAAAGCCAACGACGTCGTCAGCAAAGTGCTTGAAGCCGAAGTCCTGCTGCGCGAACTGGCTTCGCAGTTCAGCCAGGCCTGAAACGCATCACGGGCAAGCCCCACTCCCACAAGATCAACACGATCCCTGTGGGAGCGGGCTTGCCCGCGATGAATCCAGCTCGGTTTCCTGGATGTACTGAACCCCTGTGGCGAGGGAGCTTGCTCCCGCTCGACTGCGCAGCAGTCGCTAAACCAGCCAATCAGGTGTATCCAAGGCATCAGGTTTTGGGGCCGCTTCGCAGCCCATCGGGGATAAATCCCCTCACCACAACAACCCTTCTACTCAAGCCCCGATATCAAGCCTTAGGCTTGGCCTTCCTCGGCTTCAAGTACTTCATCAACCCCTGAAACCACATCACCAGCGCCGGGTTGCCCTTGATCTGGATCGACTTGTCCTGAATCCCCTGCATAAACGCCAGTTGCTTGTTCTTCGCCTGCATCGTGGCAAAGCCATAAGCGGCATCTTTAAAGGCAATCGCAAACGCCGGCTCCGCCACCACGCCAGACTTGCTGGTGATGCGCTGATTCTTCACCAGGAAATGCCGCGCCACTTTCCCATCCAGTGTCTGTAGCTGGAACACCAGTTCCTTGTCACCCAACTGCTGCTGGAACGCAGGATTTGTCCGGCTGGCCTTACCCATCAACAGACCCAGCATCCACAGAAGAAAACGAAATTTCATGCGCACAGCCTCAAAAGGAAAATGAACGGCCGGGGCAGTGTAAGGGATTCGGAAAGATTCGCCACTATCCCTGATGGTTAGAAGACGATGTCGCGCTTTTCTCGCATGATGACTGCCAAGTCACGCCATCTCGCCTGGCAACTACATACGCTGGCTTTGTGTGCTATACCCACAATCGTGCCGTTTGGGTCATCCCCCCCAGTTTTCCAACCAATCGAAAAAGGAAGATTCGATGAACTTGGACATTCCGCTTGATCAAGGAACGTGGCTCGACACCAATGTCATAGATCTTCAAAGCCTGGGTGGCGTCTGTCATGCCATGTCGACTGAGTGGGTTCTTTCCACACTGCAAAATCAACCTTGGGATATCGAGACTGCGTATTTTCGTGGAGTGTCTCACCAAAGGGCCTATGCCCTCAGATGGGAATATGCACTCAGAGGCAATTGGGGTGGTGCCCAATATGCCCAGTATCTGCAGATTGCCGAATCCCCCACCCAAAGATTTATCGAAGACCCGGCGCGACGCCAAGGACGGCCGTTTCAAGTCCATCACGTTCATAGCCTCATTCAAATGGCCCCTCACCTTGCATTAGCTGCAGGCACCGGCGCGGTCATCGTTATGTTTGGCTCCGATGCCAACCAACCCGCCGCCGCACAGAACTGGGGGCACACTGTCGCCATGGTGCGCACTGGAGCTGGGATCTATCAATTTCTTGATGTTAACGAGGGTCGGTATAGCTGGCAGGCTGGTGCCACCAACGCCGTGGTCGCACAAGAAGTAAGGCAGAAGCTACGCGATTGCTACTGGGGTTGGGGCATCCGGGATATCTATATATTTAAGGTCGGCTAATAACCTCGGTCCTACACCTGAAGAAACACATCCCTGTAGGAGCAGCCGAAGGCTGCGATCTTTTGATCTTCCGCCCTGCAAATCTATGGGAAATTTCCTGCAAAGCGCCGGGCTGTCCATGAACTAGGCGAGCTGGGGCGATGTGGATAGGCTCTGTGTGTCGCCTCAAAATCGGCGATACGGACGTGCAAGTCCGGCGGGAGTACACATTGGTTATGGCAATTCGCCGAGCGTTTTCCTATGCTCGCGGATCGTTATGGCTGCTGTGTATGGGAGACCTTCGGGTCTGCCGGGTTACTCCACCGGTCTTGCACACCTATGCACAGCTGCCACCACTTTCGAAGTGCGAGCGAAACGGTGTCGGCTTCTTTAACTGGAGTAAGACCGAATGATCAAACCAACACCCAATCCCCCAGAAAACCCAGACGTTTCGCCCTACGAAACTCTGGAATCAAAGAAATTCCACGAAGCCGCCGAGCGCGCCCTCGATCACCATTTCAAACCCGCCGTCGAACCCCGCCCCAAACGCGAGACCGGCCTCTTCAACCTCTCCCCCGGCACCGACGCCGAAGCCCTCATGGCCAACGCCTCCGAAGACCTCCTGTCCATCAGCGTCATCGCCTGCGATCTGGCAGACGACCTCCACGGCTCCCGCCGCTCGGTCGCGCTGGCCCTGAGCAGAATTGCGGATGGGGTGCGATTGATGGTCGAAGGGATGCTTGATCACATTGAAGTGCGGAGTGTGAAGGCCAAGCAGTAACGGAATTTGCGGATGAAAAAAGGGGACGTCAGGTCCCCTTTCTGCAACTGTCTGCAAAAAATCCATATACAAAAAAGCTGCCAATCAGGGCAGCTTTTTTGAGAATCCGAAACCTTCAACCGGCCAGTCGACCGACAGGCTCGAAATCACTGCCGTTGGACAGAGCAACATCCAGAAAGCGGCTGCGCTTACCAGAGCGCTTGGCCAAAACTTCACGAGCTTCAGCCTGGAACCGGGCAGCCATCATAGGCTTTGGTTCATGTTTGGACTTTTTCATGGAAACCTCTCGGACTCTTGGACGACCACTGCCAATTTTCAAGGTCGAGAGAGTAGCGGCGTTTGAAAGCTTTTGAACATCAACAGAAATACCCTGACACTCATTATCGGACCGGATCAAACTTGACGTTAACTCCTCTTTCCTCCTCAACAACGACTAGCGAAAGTCCTCTGCACTTTTTGGACGTGCCTCCAACCCGAAAATCGCTGCGCGGTGGATGTACGCATCACCACCAGCATTACAAGACTGTCGGAACACAACCTTGTCGTCCTTGAGCACTGAGAGATAACTCACAAACGCCTGGTTAACGAGGTAGGTATAAGCACCGCTTTTGAACTTGATGATGTTCAGGTTCACGCTGCCTTCCGACGCATCCACGACGAAGAACTTGCCCTTGGGCGGCGAGGCAGTCTTCGGATAGACCATTTCTATTTTTCCCGGCACGCCAAAACGGTACTGAACAGAACCGGCCGTGGGCTTGCTGTTTCCTTGCGCACAAATGGAAACCGTCTTGCCGCCCTGCAACGGGCAACTGAAATAAATGTCTTCGTCGTCCGAACACAACGTACCCTCCTGCTCACCCTTCAATGGCGCTGTCTCTTGCGAAACGCGTTCTGGTGTTTGAGCGACATCGGCACAATTGGACAAACACACCAACTTGGAAAGATCCGGAACATCGCTTTCAGTAAACAGGTACGTCGCTGAACCGTCACGGTTGCGGGCGTGATAAACGGGAACACTGACGACCAGTCCCTTGGCAGACACCGGCACTTCAGCATCCCGGCCCGAGACGACCCAGCCTTCGGCCTCCCCGCACAACTCCTCCAAAGCGACTTCATTGAACGAATCTTTCGTTGGCACGATGAACGGCTTGGCATCACCTCGGCAATCGTAGCCATGCCAGTAAGGCCCGGTGTTCATATCAATGTCTATCGAGAAAACATAAGCGCCGTCGAGCATCACTTTGCCGCTGTCGTAGGTGAACACCAGCCAGCGGCGCGACTTCGCCTGTGAGGAGTTTTCTTCCTCCAGGATGTAACGCTCGCCATCTCGATACAGCCAGAAAACACTCATCGCTCCCGCCGATACCGGCCTTTCGGAGAGACGTTGCCCAGACTTGGCGTCCACCAAGAAATCGTCTTTCAGCGCCAGCGCACAGTCGCTGTCGGCATCCATGCATGACTTGGGCGACGGAAACATCGGCCCCGCTGCCACAGAGAAAGAACACAGCAATAACGCGACCAACCCTAATCTTTTCAACTTGCCTTCCTGCTCATGATTTACGGGTCTGATCGAACAGAAGGCCTTTCGCCTTTAAACCCTGTGTCCTGCGTTTTAAAGCGAGTAATCCATCACTTCTTTCAACTGCCAACACTGCCCACGCTCAAACCGATACTCGAAGACATAGTCGGTATCCGGCTTCTGCAGAATCGCCGTGGCCTGGTTGTCCTGCTGCTCTTTGACGGTCAGCGTCAGCCCTTGGGCGTCGCGCTTGATGCGATCGGGCATGATTGGGAACTTCAGCTGATCACCGCTGAGGCTGCTCTTTTGCAGCTCCGGCTCGGGATCGCCCGCTACCGTCGTGACCATCTGCAGCGGTTGCTGGACAAAGGCTTTTTGCACATCCGCGTGTTCGGAAAAGGCTGCGAGGAAGGTTGAGAAGTCGGGCGAAGGACACGCCATGGCAGTTGCGTTAGCACTGACAGTGACCGGCTTCGGTTGAGGCTGTTCAACAGCCTGCCCATCAAGTACAGACAAGCGCTTTTTCACACTTGCCGCGTCTTTGTAAGCGCACACCACTTTCTGACTTTCCTCCAGATCCAGCCCGTCGCGACAGTTCTGAAACTCAGGTTCCGGTGGATCCCCACGGAAATAATTCAAAGACAACTGATTGCCGTCCTTGATGAGTGGCAGTTCCAGAACCGAGTAGGACGCGCCCTCGAAACTTCGATTCGACACCTGCGTTTCCGTCAGCACGTACATGGACTTCCCTGCCCGCCCCGGGGATTTGCGCTCATGAAAAAACACCGACGCAATCTGATCGCCCTCCACCTTCCACACATAATTCAGCGTCGGTTTGGTCGCGTTCATAGCTGAGTAGAAGATTTCGGCGGCAGGAACATGAACCTCCGTCGCCTGCTGCTTCAGGTTGTTCTTCAGAAAGAACACCGTGATCTTTTGATCGCCCCACGACGCCACCACCGGCGGATGTAACTCACCGATGGTCTGCGGATCGCTCGCCAGTGCCAGTTGAGTCGACACACCAGCCGTAAGCCCAAGTGCACAAACAAAACCTGGAAGCCTGCCCAATTTTGTTTTCCTTCCGTGGTTAATCTTCATGTCGACTCAGGTGCGCCACATTTCAGCTCTTTGATTTGCTCGTTCTTGATCGGAATCACACAGGCGCGACGCTTCTCTCCGGGTGCGCGAAGCTCCGTAGTGCTTAACGTCAGGTGCAGACCGTCATCTGCAAATACAGGCTTCTCAAATCCAGCATCGGCGTAACCGGACTGGAATGACTTTCCGTCAAAACTGCAGAGCCGCGCAGATGACAATACTCGCCAACCACCGTCAGGCGCGAGAATCTGTACCGTCAGGCATGGGTTGTCGAACGAATAGAGATAGCGTGCCACTACGTCTTGGTAACGCTTCGCGCCGGATCTGGAGACCTTGTTCATATCAACCACATCACCCGGACCGTCCGCCACGATCCCGTCCAGATACACCGCACGTTCCAGGCTCATTCTGGCGATGCAGCTATTGATTAATGTGGAATGCATTACCGCATCAGGGTCTATATCCGTGGCTTCCAGCGGGCACGTGGTATCGCGCAACTTGATCCATGCTCGCTGTGACTCTCTGGCGATGGCCATGAATGCCTTGCCCTGTTCGGGATCGCGTTTTTGCTGAGACTCAAACCTTGCCATCAGCTTTTTGTAGCTGGCGTTGAGCTTTGCATCGGCTTTCTCGCGGTCGGCTTTCACGCATAGGTCAACTTGCCAGCTCACGCTAATGACTTTGCAATCGTCCTCAGCGTGCGCAATTGACGCGCACAGCATTCCGATGGGCAACGCGATAAAGCGGACAATCCTGTTCAATTTTTCAATCCCTGATGTGCTGTTCGCTCAACGACGCGTTGCGGAATTTTTTGTGTCTTGCCAGCGGCTGCCATCGATTCGCCGTACTCGCGGTAATAGCGCTGCGCTTCGTCTTTTCGATCAAGTCGCCACAGTGAATCGGCCATGTTCAGCATCAACACTGTGCGTTTGCCGACCGCCTCAACACCGCGATAAAACTTCAGCGCCAGTTCATCTTTACCGCCCTCGGCGAGGTAAAAACCCAGGTCGTTGTAGGTTTGAACGTTTTGCTCCGGGGGATGGCATGCCATGTAGGATTCGGGACTTAAAAAGTCCAGGCTGCCTTCGATGGAGTCAGCCCGGGACTGTGCAGCTTTGATCGTCGAGATATATTTCAACCAGTCCTTGGGGGACTGCGTTTCCAGAGTGGGCGTGAGGACTTCGCCATCCTCCGAAAACCACTGATTACCGACCCATTTGCCGAGACAAAAACGAGGAGAACGCTCAGCCAGCACGCAGCCGGTCTCCATCGAAATCACATCGCAATGCTGTTGCGACTCCAGTTTTTCTTCACCGTTTTCGAGCGACAACATGCCGAACATCACCGGGTCGAGCAACAAGGTTTTCTTGTCAGGGCTGAGCCAATCGGTGTGTGCATCGGCGCCAACGTCGGCGCTGAAGAGCGGGAAAGTTTTGCCGTTGGCGGTGAACCATGCGGTCGCCGACTCAACGCCGGGCATCGTCCACTTTGTAGCTCGAAACGTAACCGTGTGCCCGCCGATACCGACAATTGGCGGATCTTCGTCTTCGGCAAAAGCGCAGGCGGCGGTTGCAAACAGACTGCCAAGCAACACCCACTTAAGGCTGACCATATTCAATCCTTTTCACCGCCGGGCTTGGCGATTGCAGCTGTCTTTTGCTAACCCCATACGCCTCAATCAGCTCCTCCCATGACCCCTTCGAGCCAAACGAACGCCGGGTGTTATCGAAGCTGTATTGCTCCAGTCGCCCGGCTGTCGAGTAATAGCCGTGCCACTCCGGGCAGGCACCGCAACCGCCGTAGCCTCCGATTGAAACAAGGCTGCCCTTGCTGCCTGTCACGCAATCCATTGCCACCACCACGTTGTTCAACATCTTCGTCTTCGCACCGTCGGAAGTGAGTTGCGAAACCTTGCCGACATCACGCCGCAGCACCTTGCCGCCGATGTTGATCGCTTGGTCTGAGCAGACCGGGATGAGGTGGGTTTCTGCATCATCCACCGTCACCGATCGGCAGGACGACACCAACACCACTTCAACCCCGCCGCACTGCATCACGTCGCGCTGCGTATAGGCATCCGCCGGCGCTGCAAACGCGGGCGCAGAAAGCAGCAACCCCAGGCTGCCCGCGAGATAAAACTGATTCATCGAGAATTCCCTGTCGCCGTTAACCGGCCTGTTTTTCCGTCAGGCATTTTGCGTAGCCATCGGCGAACCTGGCGTCGAAGGACAACGCCACCGGCTCGTCGAGTTCCGCCGAGGTGTTGAGCAACACGCGCGTCGCCGGGGTGTATTTGACCCAGCCAATGGTCCCGGTGCCGTTGGTGTCGAAGAACAATTGGGCGCGCACCATTTCTCCGTCGTCCTCATCAATCAGCAGATTGATCTTGTCCTTGCCGACATACTGAAACGGGAAATCGCTGCTCCTGACCAGTTCAGTGAGATAGCCGTAGCAACTGCCTTCACTGGCACTCGCCGGCAGGGCGAAAGGCAAAAGCAGTAGCGCGCTCAGCACGCTCCGAATGAAAAAACGGTTCATTCCATCATCCTTATTCAAGCGGCGGCGATTCCACGTCGGTCATCGTCAGCAGGCGGAATTCGTTGTTCACAAATTCGTAGTAACGGTAGCGGTTAACGCTCTCCAGCGAGTTGCCCTGAGCGTCTACTTCACCATCGAGGGCAACCCCGGTGATGAAGATCAAGCGGCTGTCGGGATGGTAGAGCATGGCGAACGTGCTGCCGTCGTAGGCATTCGGCAGTCCGCCGACGACTTCTCCGGTGCGCGCATCAAGCACTTCGGCGCAGATGGCACCGCCGCCACAACCAAACTGGTGCACGATGTAATGGCCGGCGAAGTTGACCTTGCCTTTCAGCGCCTGGGCGCGTGCCTGCTCCATCACCGAGCTGCTGTTTTCCTGCGGCACCAGCGCAGGGTGAGTGCCGGTGAAGACCGGGGTGACGGTGTAATCCTTGAAATCCGGGTCGGCGGCGAAGGCCATGGATGAGATCGCCAGTAGCAAGCTGCCGAGTAGAACCAGAAATCCTTTCACGCTGTAACTCCATCTGTGCGACGTATCGTCGGGATGTTCATTCGAAGGCAATGCTGCGCACCGCTGTCTTGATCTGTTCGAAGCCTGCGGCGTTAATTGACAACGGCGTGGCCGAGCCTGATTCGGCAGCGCCGATCAGCACCTGCTCACCTTGTATCAGGCAGAAGGCGATACGGCTGAATTGGGGCTGATGCGGTGGGTGGTAGCCGATGATGAACCCCGACGACTTCGCCCCCTCCAGTGACTCAAACGCATAGGTTTGCGGATCACCCGCCAGCGCTGTTGGCCGCCAGCCGTTTTCGGTCAAGGTCGCCGGGCACTTGCGGTCATTGGCCTCGCGCAGCAGTTGCAGTTCGATCGTGTCATCCGCTGGCGGCTGCGTCGTCAGGGAGGAAAAGCTGCCGAGGTTTTCACACATCATCCCGAACCATGGCTGAGTCCGATTGGCCGACGTTTCAAAATTCCATTCATAACCGCTGGATGTCGGCACTTGCCACAAGTGCGGTGCGCTGGAGGGATCGGGCCGTTGTTGGGAGGCGATGAATATCAGATCGGGGGCGTTGAATTGCAGCCATTGGTCTTGCAAGAGCGGCATGGAAAACCGGCACGCCCCCATATCGACGCCAACGTCCGCCGGCCCCTGAGCGACCCGCGACTGGCCTGTCGTATTGCCGACCATCACGGTCTCAGCGGCATGGCCCATTTGAGCAAGCATGAACAAACACGCCAGTAATCCATGGAAATATCGAGGCTTCACTGCGCATCCTTCGCATTGATCAATTGCAGCTCACCATCCCGATACAACACCTCACAGCCCACCCACGCCGGATCAACCTGCGGCATCACCGCCGACGGCTTGCGCAATTCCCGCAACAACGTCGAACCGTGGGACAAGCGCCCGCCCATCCGCGCAATCACCGCCCGCGCCGTTTGATAATGCGCATGACGCCCCGGATCGAGGGTGTCTTCGAGCAAAATGTCCTCGCCCAGAATGCCCTGCACCTGCCCCGGATAAATCATGAACCCGGTGGCCTGCTCGGCGCCTTCACAGCCGTCCTGCCAGAAGCTGCCGTCACGACTGCGGATGTCCGGATGCGGTGCGAACCAATGCTCGCGATCCGCCAGCGGCATTGCGTGATGCAGGCGGAAGAAGATGCGCATCAGGTTGTCGCGGTACCACTCGCGCACTTGCAGGTAATAACCGCGCAGGCCCGGCAGGCCGGTGGAATGCGCGAGGCGGATCAGCCCTGACCATTGCGGAAATGGCTGGAGCGGCAGTTCGCTCGACGCCGGCCGAGGGGTGCCGGGATCGGTCTCCCAAGGCAATCGATGCGGGCTGTTTTCAAGGTTGTCGTAAGCGGTCGGCGGGCGCCCGAGCCAATCGCCGCCACTGCTGGCCAGCGCCGTGGCGATGCACAGATTGCCTTGCACGACGAACACGTAAAACCGGGTGAACCAGTCAGCCAGTTGCTGGCCATCGGCCCCTTCGGCGACGAGTTCGGCCAGCTCTTGATCAAAGCGCTGCAAGCCGCGCTCAAGGCTCGGCAGATGCCCGCGAGCGATGCGCTGCATGCGCAGGAACAGCGGCAACGAGCGCAGTATTTTCAGCGGCTGCCACGGCAAATGCGGGGTCGCGCCGCCGACTTCACCGGCGTAGTTGCTGGCGCTGATGCCCCAGTCGGCGAGTCGGGCGAGAAACAGATCATTGTTGATGTAGGACGCGCCGCCGAACACTGCGGTGAACGGCTCGTTGTCCTGCAACACCCGCGCATCCCAACGCGCCATGATCGCCGGGATACTCGCCGCGGCCCGGCGCTGGGCGTATTCGACAAAAACGCTCGGTTGCGGTGGCAGGATCTCGGCGATGTTGGCGGCAGTCAGGTGCCGACGCCAGCCGTAGTCGCTGATCGGCCGGTATTGCAGCAGCCACAGTTGCGCACCGTCCCAGGCCCATTCGACGTCGCCGGGAACGTAGTGAAAAACGCGCAACACGTCTTGCAGAAACTGCCAGAGCAGCGCTTCGGTCAAACCGTGCGTGGCGGTAAATGCACCGCTGCGCCACGCCTCGCCGACCCGCGACAAGACGGCCCGCGAAGGGCTGACATGACCATCGGCCAACGACTCCAGATGGCCTTCAACCCACTCAAGTTCCACCGACAGATGCCGGACAAACGCGATCCCGGAGACCACCGGCGTGATAAAGCGCTGCACCACCACTTCCTCGACGCCTGCGGCGGTCAGTTCGGCGATGCGCGTCGGCACGTTGGCGCGCGGCACGCGCAGATAAGTGGTGCTCAGGCCGGCATTCGCCGAGTCGGCCTGATCTTCGCCATAACTGGAGGAGCGCACCGCCCAGGTCACGTCGGGTTGCGCGGCGAGAAACGCAGACAGACGCGGATCATCGCAATCGTTGAGGGTCAGCGCCGCCGGCACCGGTTGCCGGGCCAGTTCAGCGAGGCGCAACCGACCGCCCTTGGTGTGCGCAACAAATCCGCGCTCGCCGGACTCCAGCCACGCGGCAAATTCGGCCGGCGAATCGATCCACGGGTAATGACCCCAGCCGGGTTTGAGGCTGATGGTCAGACCGGCGCGAGCCAGAATCGCTGACCACGCCGCCGCTTGCTCGAAGCCGAGCACGTTGTCCTGATCGCCCCAAACCAGTTCGACCGGATCGGTGATCCACTCCAGCAACGGCAGCGCGGTGTCAGCGCGGACTAGGTCCCAATGCGGCACAAATGCCCGGCAACGCGCATAACCGGCGCCCATGCGCTGGTACTGCGCGGACGTCCAGGTCTGATTGGAAAACTTGCGTGCGAACAGCGTCGGTTTGTTCGACAGCAGCCAGTGAATGGTCTTGCGAATCGGCAGCGGCGACATCAGCGCCGGCAACCGCCGCTGCCACAAAAACGCCCCTACCGGCGCCAACAGAACACTGCGCGAAAAATGCCCCGGCCGACGTTGCAGCGCATGCAGCACCAGCAACGCATTAACCCCGACCGCCATGATCGCGCTGCCCTTTTGCGTCATCGTCAGCAAGGTTTGCGCGTAATCCGCGAGATCCTCGCAGGGTGGCTGCGGGTTGGCACCGAAACCGGGCAATTCCAGCGGCACCACTTCGTAACGCTGAAAGTGCGGCAGCGCGTCGTCCCACCAATCGGCGGCGCTGCCGTTGCCAGCCAGCAGGTACATCAAGGGCTTGCACATGGACGATCCTCAGGCCAGATCGCGCAAAGCGGCGTCGAGGGTCGGATAACGAAAGGTGTATCCGGCCTCGCTCAAACGCTGCGGCACCACACGCTGCCCGTCGAAGAACAGCTGCGCCATTTCCCCGGCCAACGCCCGCACTGGCGCAGCAGGAATGTGGAACCACACCGGACGCTTGAGAACCTTGCCGACGTTCTCGGCGAACGCTGCCTGACTGACCGTTTCCGGGGCGACCATGTTGTAGGTGCCGCGCAGGTTCTCATCGTGGAAGGATCGAGCGATCACCTGAATCACATCGTCGCGGTGCACCCAGCTCATGATCTGCTGACCATCGCCCATGCGCCCGCCGAAGCCCAGGCGAAACGGAATCAGCAACGGCAACAACGCACCGCCCGGACCGAACACCACGCCGAGGCGCAGCACCACCTGACGCACGCCAAATTCGGTGGCCGGTTGCGCCGCGGCTTCCCAACGCGCACAGAGTTCGGCCATGAAACCGTCGCCCTTGCTCGCCTGTTCGTCGAGGCTTTCGCTGGCATCGCGCACGCCGTAGAAACCGATGGCCGAGGCCTGCACCCACAGCGCCGGTTTGTGCCTGGCGTTTTTCAACCAGGTCATGAGCGCTTCGGTGGTGTTGACCCGACTGGCGATCAGTTGCGCCTGGCGCTTGGGGCTCCAGCGCGGCCCGGCGACCGGAGCGCCGGCCAGGTTGATCACCACGTCGAAGGTTTCGTCGTAGCCCAGTTTGCTCAGCGAACGCACGCAGCGGGCGCGACCGTCGAACAGGTACGCGGCTTTCAACGGATCCCGCGCCAGCACGCTGACGGTGTGGCCGGCATCGAGCAATTGATTGACCAGCGTTTCACCGATAAACCCGGTGCCGCCAGTGACCAGCACACGCTTGAAAGCGCCACCGGCAAACGGGTTGGACGGCTTGCCTTCGCGCTGCATGCGCAACGCCGCCAGACCATCGCGAATCCCCGACGCCGTCACGCCCACGGCAAACAGCGTCAGCACCCAGCCCTTCCAGCCGAAATCCACAGCGCTCAGGCCGGTCGGCAAACTCGCCCACTGCGCCAATTGCACACCGTACAACGCAAAAAACGCCCCGCCGTTCACCGCCAGCACGGTGTGCATGATGCGCTCGATGGCCGGCAGTTTGCGGCTGCGATCCTCGACCACGAAATCCCACAGCGTCAGGCCGATTTCCAGGGCGAACAACAACGCAATCACCAGCGCCCAGGCGCCACCGAACTGCAAGTGCGCGATGCCGAGAAACAGAACGCCGTAGAAACACGAACGCAGCGCGTGGATCGACAACTCCAGCCGTGCACTATGCCGATACGGCAGCGCCACGGTCAGTTCGTGGTGATACAAGGTGTCGAGCGCACCGAGGCAAGCCTGCGCGATCAGCAACGTGAACGCCCAATCCAGCAGCGAAAAATCAGGCATGGGACGACTCACTCATTGCGGTATCGGAAAGGGAATTTCGGCGGTCATGGCGGTACAGCCAGAGCAGCGGTGGCAACAGGACGAGCAGCGCAAAAGCGTCGAGCCACAGGTGCGACCAGACCTGTTTTTGTGCCGAGAGCAACATGTCCTGCGGCGCCCACAGCAGGATGCCGGCAAGCAACCAGATCCAGGCCATCGGCGCTTTCAGACGATGGCCGATGTGCACCAGCGCGAGCATGTACAGCGAATAACTTTGCAGCGTCGCGCCGAACAGCGCGAGCCACCAGACCTGCTGTTCGCGGGCTGCGGCAGGCACCGCGTCGACGCCCCAGAAAATCTGTTCGAGGGTGTGCAGATAACCGTCGAGTAAACCGGAATGGCCGGCCCAGCTCAAGGTCAGACCGGCGAGCAGATGCACCAGCGCGGCGGCGTACAGCCACAGCACCAACGCACGGCGAAGGGAGAAAGAGGGGGCTGGCATTCCGTGTCCTGAGCGCATTCCTTTGGGGGTGGGGAGTTTAAAGGAAAACGCGGGCTATCAGTCGCTCGAAGACAAACGATTGATCGCGTTCAGTAACCGCTATCGCACGGCGTGAGCGTCGATCACGCCGAGTAAATTCTTCAACCTGGCAATATCTTCTTCGTAAAAGCCATTACATTGCGTGACGACTACATATTGAGAGCCGTTTGCTTTTTCGTGGGTACTGCATACAAGTCCAAAACCTTCCCCGCCACCCTGTCGTTCATACACGACATCTCGGGCATCAGTCAGTACCCAGCCTGGCATTGCCAGTTTTTTAGTGGCTGATTCGGGCAACTGATCGAAGTACATGATTCCCTCAGCATCCGGCAACTTGACGAGCAAGTTGTAGGGCGACGACAAAGCACTCATTCCCACCGTTTTCTTGACCTCGTTGAGGTCATCACCCCGCACGATAAATGTAGGGAGGCGATCTATATCACTCTCATAAGTTGGATGATTGCGTGGCGCCAGCTTCAGGACTTCCACGGCGCCCTCGTTGAGACAACTGACCACCTCGAGCGTTGACTGGACGTCGTGAAACTCGCAGGTGGATTGTTGAGCAAACACTGTCGGTGATAGAAATTCCGTGCAGCACGCGAACACCCAGGTGAAAGAAGATTGGGACACACTCAATCGAATGGCCCTTTTATACATTTCCATATCACCACCCAACCAAGCAAAAACATTAATCAGCACAACATCAATGTGCCGGAAGGATGCCGTCCAAATATAAGGCTCGCTCCAGACTCATCTTCGCGGTGCACCTATTCAGGTCTGCAGAATAGGATGGCTTGTCCCATTCATTCTCAAACCCCTCAAGCCTGCAGTTCGAATCCCTCAGCTTTATCCACGTCCGTTGGGAGTTTTTCAGTCGATCCAGAAACGCCTTATGCTCTTCATGCCGAGACTGGTATTGAAAAATATACCGAGACCCTGCTCTATCAATCAGCGCTTGGTAACGGTCATTAAGCACGCGATCCGCAGCCTTCATCGCTTCTTCTACGCACTCGGCACGTTGCCCGGCCACGGCCTCGCAATCCGCATCTTGGGCAAAGCTGACTGACGAGACTGACATCGCCACAAATGCAAAGAACATCAAACGGGCGACATTCACTGAGTTCCACCTGCGCCAATACATTCAATTGAGCTGTCCATGACGACGCCTCGGGCCAATAAACGCTCGACCGCAGCAGGGCTCCATTTAAGCTCGGTCTTGCTGGCCTCGCGGTAACAGGCGATTGCGCGGGGTAGATCAGCAGCGACGACGGTGCCGGTTTCGTAGACTTCACCCAATCGCAGGAGTGCGTGGGTAGAGCCTCGTAGCGCGGCGCTTTCCAATGTCGCCATCGACTTTTGCGGATCGATGCAGGCCTTGTCATCGCCGTACTCACCCTCATCGCAGTAAAACAAGGAGAGAGCCACGCCATCGTCGGGATTGCTCTGAAATGCCTGATTCATAAGCTCCAGAATCTGCTCATTCGGCAATCGTGGTGCTTGCCCGGAAAGACTAATTCCCGCAGCCGCTATCGCCGCTTGGGCCGAACCTTTGCGGGCACCGTTCACATAGCTGTCCAGCGCTGCCGCGTACAAAGAGACTCCGGATTCGCCAGATGCCTTGTTGACCAGCCGATCGAACATCACGCCTTTTTTCAGTTCGCGTTCACCGGGTGCGGGTTGGTCAGTCCGAGCCACGTCATCCATCACCGCTTCGAGCGTCCAGTCTTCAACACTGTTCAGCACCCAGCAGTCGCTGTGCTTGAAGACGAAAATCTTCAAGAAGGCCCCTTGCTGATCACGCACCACCACCCTGTTCAGAAACGGAATCTCGATAGCCAGATTAGACGCTGCAGCATTCTCCGCACTCAGCATGCTGAATTCATCGGCGGGCAAATGCTTGACGCTGCGCACGACGACCATGGGTATGTTGTTCTCAGCCACGACGTGAGTTGTCTTCACCGACGATGCGGTAAATGCTTTCTGTACCGTCGAGTCCGATGAAAAGACTTTGACGAAGTCAGCGAAGTTTTTGGCCGGGCATTGCTGTTCAGTAGAGGCAAAGGCGCTTGTGCACAGACCGGTGCTCAACAATGCGAAGGAAAGCCACTGGGTTAGCCTGCGTGTTGTCATACCGCAACTCGGTACCGCAAAAAAACGTTTCAACCGTGTTCTTCCTTGAGTCATTCAGGTCTTGCGTTGAGTGAATCGGGTGACGCATTGCTTCGGCCTGTTCATTTCCCAGTAAGTGCTGAGCAACACCTTGCGTTTTTTGTCGACGCGCAGATTGACGAAACCATCGCCGCAATCCGGCTGCAACTCTTTGAAGGTGCCGGTTTTGGGTTGGTAAACGAAAACTATGAAGTAGTCGTAAGTGCCCATGCCGTCATCCAGCTGCCAGATCGCGAAATCTTTGGCACCGTCGAAATTGAAGTCCTCGATCTGTACCTTGAGTTCGTTTATGGCTTCAAAATCTATGGTCCGGGGCACGCTACGCGTTTCGCCTTTAACCGAAACATTCAGTGCGGCGCCCTCAATAACCAGCGTCGCCTCGACGCCTGTGACCGGACTGAACTTAGTGGTTTCGGCCAGTGCCGGGATCGCCCAAAGCAGGCCAAGCAGTGATAGCGCTAGAGTTTTGAATTGCATGTGCTTGCCTACTCCCACTTGCATCCGGACTCTAGGGAGGAGTCGATGTTGGGGTTATTCAAGAAGTGGTAAACCTTGCCGTTGGACTTTTTCGTGTACTTCATCGAGACGATCTGTGTCCCTTGAGTCACGAACTCATAGGCTCCCGCGACCTTGCCGTTGATGATTTCAGACCACGTTGTGGCGCTCTGCCATGGAGCGTCGGGACCGAGCATCTCCCCCTCAGAATCCGTCAACACAATGGAGATGGGCTCGCTGGACTTGGCGTACTTGACGAAGCCACCAGACCATTTGCTGGACGCGTCATAAAAGGTACGGAACTCAAACTTTACCGGACTGGATTCGGAGAGTTCGAAGCAAAATGATTCGCTGGTGACTGCGCTGTGGGCCACTAGCGGGAAGAGGCTAGATAGTAGTAACAATGCTTTTTTCACATTCATTTCCTTATGAGAGATCGGGGCGTACTAGCCTATTCCGATCCCGCGACACACTCACCATCCCGAGGATCAGGAGCCAGCGCCCGATTTCCAAACTGGTACCAACCCGCGAGCGATTGACTCTCGCAATAAGCATTTTTTTCGGCATCGTAATAAAACGCGACCTTGTGGTTGACCATCGCACCCAGGTTGGGGACGAACACCTCGACGGCAAACACGACATCGGGCAATACAGTTTTTCTGTCCAACACCAGCGTAGGTGGCCCCTGAAACTTACAGGGCACGCCGTCAAAAGGTAGATCCAACTGGCCTCCTTGATACCTGTAAATCGCGCAAATGCTATTCGGATCTTCAATCACCACGGCAGCAATCGTTCCACCACTCCAGTTCACGACGCCATCTGCAATGGAGTGGAAACTATCGGCAGGCATTTCACTTTCCTTCACGATGGCGGCGATCATGATGTTAGGCATTGTAGAGCCTGTACTTAAACCGACTGGCGCTGCAGTTGCGGACAATGTCCATGTCAACGCCATAAACAACAGGTAAACGACCTTCATTGCCTCTCCTGCCCTGCAATCTTTCTCGCATACTCAACAAGATCTTTTGGATAAACCATCTGCTTTATCTGGCTATCGTCGATCCCATACAAAAATGCAATGGCACCCGCCTCAAAGGCCCAATACCCGAAGTAACTACCGTCATCACCATTAATACTCAAGTGAGTATCATGCCAACTGGCTTGCAGGTCCCCGAATGAAACGTACCATTGAGCGCAATATTCACTCAAAAGCGCAGACGCCTCTGCCCGATCTGGCGCATATATCGCCCTGATCAATTGCGAGTACACCGGATGAAACCATTCATCAATATCTGCCCTTCCCGGCAGATTTTTCCGCAGTAAATCTTCGTAGAGCGTATCTTCGCCTTTGAAGCCAGCCCTATCAGTCAAGAGCACAAACCTGGCCAAAAGATCATTCCGATGCATGAGTATGCACAGGCTCGCAACCTGTACAAACTCCTCAAATTCGCCGGGATAATCCTCGATATTTAACGGCGATATATCGTGTACGCCTTCATAATCAGCCAAGGCTTGTTGGTACAACTCAAAATTTCCCACGAGCCTTTCAAGTGGCTCATGCAGACTTGCAATAGGCTCACCTGCCGTATACCTGATGATCAAGGCATGGAGTGAATCCTGTTTAACTTCAAACGCTTTTAAAGAAACAGCCTGACCCGGAAAGTCCTCATCCAGATTGTGAGAACGCCAGTATGATTCCGAAGAGTCATAAAACTCGACAAGGCGCTTGTAATACGCCTCAGTCATAAAGGGCTGACGGCTATCCATAATTCGTCAATTCTCCAACCATCATAGTGATCATTAAAAGGATGTCCTTATCCATGAACTTTCCATAAACATGAACGCTTTAGCTCATTGCTTGTTCTTGTCCGGAGCCATAGCCAATTGACGCGCTCGCTCTATCGTCGCGCGGATCAAGCAGGAATTTGACCATTCACCGAAAACCGATTTATACGATTTCGCCTCAGGCAGACACTCCGCATCGCGAAACTTCATCCAGGCTCTTTGGGTTTCTCTCAGCCCTTTCTGTGCATTTTCGTCCAACCGTTCCATGCGCTCCCGGTAAACCAGGTTGAGCAACGCATCCGTATCCGTCACGACCAGATCAAGCGCCCCACTCGACACAGTTGGCCACTCAACGTCCGCCAATGCCTGCTTGGTTTCGTTGTTCCAGTTGTAGAAACCGTTCTCTTCAATTTTCAGCCAGGCTGAGCGCCCATAATGGTTGGTCGGATCGCTCGCACTGACTTCCGATTGGTAAACAATCTCCAGATAGATCGGATCAGTTGAACGCTGAGGATCATTCAGGAGCGTTTGCCGAACGATGGCCCGTTGTTTTTTGCTCTCGGTTATTTCAATCGAAAAGCATGGGTCCGGGCCGGGACGGTCGGTCGATTTCACCCGCGCCAGACACTCCTTACGAAGCGCCATAGAGGGCGAATCCGGCCCCGCTGCAATGTCTATCACTCTGACGAGCAGTCGTACTTCCGGATCTTTGGAAAAGTCCGCCTGAAGCACGGTTGCAATAAACGTACCTTCCGCGTGGGCGAGGGACGATAGCAAGGACAGTAAAAAAACGACGCCGAATCTGAAAATCTTCATTCCCTGGTTTCCTTGGAAAAACAATAAAAGACTGCAATTCATCCGATCTGAATTTGACCCATTCAACCTTCAGAATCAGACGATGATATCCAGCTGTAAGACCCATCCACTTTCTGGAGCAAGCGCTTAAACAGAACCTACGATCTTTCGATCTTCGGCTAAACGGATGTCATGTTCGTCGGACATTTCCCGCAAGACGCCGAGCCATCCATGAACTATCCACCCCTTGCATTCACCGCTAACCTTGATTTGTCACCGCAAAAAACGGTGACACGGACGTGCAAGTCCGGTACATATCGCCGCACAAACGCCTGGTCAGAGGTTCGAGCTTTCAAGTGCTCGTTATGACGCTTTATGGCGGCTGTGCGCGGGAGGTCCTTTTGGGGTCTGCCGGGTCCGATATGCCCGGTCTTGCACACCTGCGTACAGCTGCCACCTTCATTCGAATGCAAGCGAACGGGTGTCAGTCCCTTTAAATACTCATATCGGGATGTATCCATGTTCAAAATAACGCCCAACCCGCCAGACAACACTGGCACCCCCGCCGAGCAATCCATCGATACAGAAATGCTCGACAAAGAAGCCGCCGACCGCGCCTTCGCTCATTACTTCCCACCGACCAACGACAAACCGTCCAAACGCCGCAAAGGCAGGCTCTTCACCATTTCCACCGGCATTGACCCGGAAGCCCTCCTGGCCAACGCCTCCGAAGACATGCTGTCCATCAGCGCCATCGCCGCTAAATTAGCCGACGATGTCGAAGGCTCGAACCGCTCGGTGGCATTGGCCCTTAGCCGAATCGCCGATGGTGCGCAGCTTATGGTAGAGCGTGCGCTGGATCACCTGGAAGAATTGCTTGCGGTGAGGCAGGAAGCGAAAAAATAAGAGATGCCCGTGGGACGGACTAAAAATAAATCCGTCCCCTTTTACATAAACATTAATATGCTTTGTTATTCGCCCGACCAGTACCAGAGTGTATCCCCCCACTGCGACTCACCTATTTTCGGCATAATTTCGCCCTGCTTGAAATACTGTCTAGAGTTTAATTTTGCAGGAGTAAACCAATATCCAGTTTTTTTGCAGGCCTCCCCTGCCTCTATTCGAGAAACACTGGAGGAATTGATTGGCACATAATTTCTGGCATATTCAACCAAATCCTTCGGATAGACCATGTGTTCGATGGCGCGATCATTAATACCGTACAAAAAAGCAACCGCAGCGGCCTCAAAAGCCCAATATCCTACGTAACTACCTCTATCACCCATCAAGTGGGTATCGTGCCACGGGGCTTGCTCAAAAGAGGTATACCAGTTATCACAATATTCTTTTAAAAGTTCTGAAGCCTCCTCCCCATCTTCTTCATAGATCACATGTACGAGGGGCGTGTAAGCTTCGTGATACCACTCGTCCACGTCATGACGACCAGGGAGGACCTTGCTCAACAAGTCCTCATAAAAAGTATCATCCCCAGCGCAACCGGCTTTATCAAACAGCTCAACAAAAACTCGTAGAAGGTCGACTCTATGCAGCAAGACACATAAACTTATTACCTGTACACACTCCTCATATTCGCAAAGCAATCTTAAATTTAGCGGCGCTATTATAGAAACACCCTCACTAATGGCCAGTGTCTCTTGAACCTCTTGATACTGGCTAACCAGTAACTCCAAGAGTACCACTAGACTCTCAATCTCATCACCAGACGTGTAGCGTATCAATATTTCATCAAGAGTCTGTTCTTGAAAATATCTGGCTCTGAGCGACTTTTCCTGTTCGGATGAGTCTGCTTCAAACAAATTTGTTTTTGCGAATTCCAAATCAGCTTTCTTAACTTTTAAGAAGGTATCAAACCGTTCCTGGCTTAAAAACTGTTGTCGTCTGTTCATAATCTATACCTCTTTCGCCAAGGCCTTCAAATACCATGCTTCGCGCTCAGGGATGCCTTACGTTTGTTGACAGCTGCTTTAACTTCGGCTTCTCCACATGAAGGAAAAAATGGGGAGGAAAAAATGGGGACAGACCACGTTTTCGGATCATTATTAAAACGTGGTCTGTACCCATTTCACATTCCTTGCCGTTGGACTGCGTTGTGTAAGACATCGAGACGATCTGTGAGCCCTGCGCCATCAGCTCATAAATCCCCGCGACCTTGCCTTTGACGACCTCGGACCAGGTTCTGGTGTGCTGACAAAGGGCGTCCGGATCGAGAATTTCGTTCTCGGAATCCGTTAGAACAATGGAAATGGGCTCACTGGACTTGGCGTACATAACGAAACCACCAGACCATTTGCCGAATGCGTAATATAGGTGCGGAGTTCGACCTTCGGAAATGGGGACAGACCACGTTTTTCGGATCATTACTAAAACGTGGTCTGTCCCCATTTTACACCATTTCACCGCTCCGAATTTGATTCACAATTTAATTAACATAGCCACAAATACCATCACTCAACTTAGGGCGAACATTGATTTTTCCGTTAAATTTCCATGTAGACAACAATCTACTTTCACAAAAACTTTTCTTTGAGAAATCATAATAAAACGCAACCAAATCATTAACAGAAGCACCTAAACCTGGAGAAAAAACGTTAACTTTATAGTAAACATCCGGACCTTCCGGTCCGCCGGAAAAGTCTATTTCAGCCGCCCCTATAAATTCACACGGGGCTCCGCCATAAGCTCCATAGAGACCGCCATTAGAAAATATAAATATAGAGCAGTTTTTTATGCTTTCGTCAAAAATTATTGCACTTACATATGCGCCATTAAAACCAACCGTACCACTAGGCAAAAAAAGCATATCTTTGAGTTTTACTTCATTCTCCGTTGAAATTTTCAACTGCAAGGCCTTTGGAGGAACTACTACCTCAGGACCGGTATCGCCATAAGCGAAAATGCTGACCAAACAAAATAGAATAAATAGAGCAATATCTTTTTTCATGATGGGCAACTCATTGCAAACGGCACAACCACATACTGTCTTGGAATATTAAAATAATCATAGGACTCGCGTAACAAATAAATTTTGCCCCCTTTTCGCAGCCCCCTCCGATTACTCATAAACGAGGGCACAACACGTTTTAAACCATTCATAACCGTGCTCTGCTCACATTTGACTCGACGCATTTGGTGATCATCACCAGCTATTATTTAAAAATTTCTACTCATATCCGAGCACTCCGGCACATTAGCAAGAACTTTGCGACTACCGTAGTTAAAAACACATACTGGATTTTTAAAGCTGCCTCGCATTTTTTTACAAACACCGCCACTCTTTTCCTTATAGACACACTCCTCACCTGAAATAATCAACTCCTTGCCCGGTGTCAACGTTAATATCTCTCGCCCCTCTATACGATATATACTTTCGTATATCGAACCACCAGATTGCTGAATATCTTTGTAACTTCCGTCTTGCAGTTCGGATGCACCAGCAGGAACGGAGCCAATATACATAGCTGAACCGTCTTTAATTGAAGCAACGAAGATCATGATTTGAGAGTTAAGCCCCATGTCTTCGCTGGTGGGGTAAGAAAATATAAGGGGTGTGCTAGACTGATTCAATGATGCTCTATAGATGTAATCAGACTTACACCCTCGGTCCGGATTTTCAATAGCGAAAGCCCCGCCTTCGAAAGAAAGAGTCAGTCCACCCTTAGAATCCACGCTCTGGTCAAAAACCTTGCACAGTAGTTGATATTCAGTCGGAACAGCTACAACCAAACCAATATAAGACACCAACAAAACTATAATCAGCCTAGTCATATTAACCTTTAAACATCGAGCGCAACAAATAAATCTACTCCCCCTTTCCACCATCATTAAAAACGTATACTGCCCATCTACTCATTGAAAATTACGTTCAATAAATCAATAGCAAAAAATGATTTGGGGCAGAAACCACGTGCCCGAACGCGCCTTACTCTGAATCGCCTTCGTACTTTTGCGATTCAGGATTAAATCGCCAGATGTGCTGCGTCGTTAACGATTCCCCATTCTTCTGCTGAATACTGCCGTCTGAGCTTCGCTTATAAGAAAACGCCTTAATATCTCTAAAACCTTTATTTCGATCTTCGCCCTGCCCCATAACTTTAACATCGGCAAAATATGAAGCACCTAATGACTTAAGATAACCATGACACTGGAGTAAAAAACTAAAAACTTTATCGCCACTTGACCCGACACCTGTTGAAGCTTCAAAGATGAAATCGTCATTACCGTCCTGATTTAGATCAACGGTGTAAGCGATACGCCCGTGATCCACTAAAAAATCCTTACCTTCCTGAGTTGACAATACTTTCGTCTTACCGTACCCAAGATTCCAATCAGTAATAAAACTCTTCGAGTCTTGCTCTGGATTACATATCTCGCCCACAGAAGACCATGCGATAGCAGGACACAAGATCATCAACAGAAAAAATATTTTCATAGATCATACATCCATAATGAAGCAGTTTCTGCCAGTTCTAACCGCGCCCTGTGGGAGATTTGCACCATACTGGATCGCGATAGTAACGGAGTCGTTCAGAGTGGAACGTGGGGACAGACCACGGTTTTCGGATCATTACTAAAACGTGGTCTGTCCCCATTTCACCATCAGCGCCATCGCCGCCAAATTAGCCGACGATGTCGAAGGCTCAAACCGCTCCGTAGCGCTGGCCCTTAGCCGAATCGCCGATGGTGCGCAGCTCATGGTGGAGCGCGCGCTGGATCATTTTGAAGAGTTGATCGCGGCGAGGCAGGACGCGAGGACGTAAAAATAGGTGCCTGGGGACGGATTGATCTGAAAATCCGTCCCTATTCCACTGTGCGTCTAGTTTTTGCTAGGTGTCATAGCCTCAAATGACGATCGAATATCAGATAACTTAGGATCACCTTTTAGATTCGACCTAGGTACACATGCCGAAAACTTGACCGTGGCACCTTTCACACCTTTCAGTCCATAGAAACAGTCGATCCACAATCCATTTTTTGTCAAAGAGAATTTTTTCTCAGCAGTAGCAATATCTTTCTCGGAGTCCCAAAGCATGAAAGGGGACATCAATACCCTGATTGCAGCGGAACCCGATGCCGTTGAATGAGCAAGATCTACCTTTCCCGTTTCCGACGCTTGCTGCAGCGCTTCATCCGTGGCGTAACTATATATATATTTACCATTCATATCGAAGCGCCCAGATGCAGCCAAGCTCTTTTCAAATGCAACAGGTTCAATTAGGAAAACATTCTCCTCCGTCAAAATATCTGGTCTTAAGATAACGTTCGAAATCAATTCACCATAGCAAACTTCACCTTCAGCTTTCACACTTAATATAAAACCAGGAATATCCGGAATTGAAACCCCACACATATCAAGCGGCTGTGACTGAGCCGACGATAAGACTGCGATTAAAGAAAACCCAGTGAGACGCATGAAGTTTTTCTTCATTACAAAGACCTTTTATGAAAAGCACTCGGGGGCGATGAAACCAACTCTGAAAGAAAATAGTATGCATGCTTGAAGAAATGCCTGCGCCTCACGAGGTGAAGAGTCATCCTGTTTACTTGTCGGGTCAAGCTAAGGATTTTAGTGTCCGCTGCTGCCAGTCCCGCAGCCGTACTTAGTTCGGTTCCGCTAAGAGCGTCCGCCTCTCTGTGTATATTTTTTACACCTCTTAATACATATGCCCCTGCGGAATTCCTGTCCCGTAGGTCCTCTTTCACCCAATAGTATCCTGCACTATCACATGCATTATCTGCCACATCTGAAACGTCCAGATGAGCGGTACCTGAGACGAAGCTTTTGCCACGATAAGTACCGTACTGCGTGTAAAGCTCACGACCGGTCATTTGAATAACACCTCGCCCAATGTATTTTGGGCCATCTCCGGGACTGCAATTACCGATAGGAGACAAAGTCAGTAGTCCTGGCCCCCACTCTGGAACCGCTCTTTGAATGTTAACATTACAACGCCCATCATACCCTCGGGTAAAGTAATCTTGATTTCCGTACTCCCGCGTAGTTCTCAATAAGTCGGTTTCTGTCAACGCTTGCGAAAACAGAGCTGACATTCTCTCCGCAGTAGAAAAATTGTACTTCCTCATCATCCTATTAAGACTCAAATGCATTCCCGCAGGGCGATATGCTTCTTGGTTACCAAATCCTTCGAGAGTAAGCCTAATTTTTACAGTGGAATTATCTATTTCACCAGGCGCATCTGCTCTAATTGTTGGTATTACCTGCATCATTTCATCTAAACTAAGCCAACCACACTGTCGAAATAAAGCTACAAACTGCTTTGGAGGAAAATGCCAGTGTTCAGCACCAATGCCTTCTAAGTTAGCGTCTTCCCAGAACGCTAAAGCCTCATAGTGTTTTTTTAGACGCTCGTAGATCTCACTCGAAACGATGGGAGTCTCCCCGTTAGTTAACCAACTGAATCTCTGGGCGAAATTTTCCTTCTTCCATTCAGTGGGGAACTTACACACCAATCGACCTATTCTCGCATACATCTCGGGCTGGCCTAATAACGCTCGACACCGCTCACGCTCTTCCGAAGTTTCTGGCGCATTTTCGATACCAAGCAAATCCAAAACCGTTTTAGACTGGCAGCGGCCATCCCCGTTATTGTCGTCATCTATCAACAGCCAGCCTTGCCAATGGGGAAAATCTGCATCGCTGTACATTGTGATTGTTGGACCGTTTAGATTTATCCAGCCAATTCCATGTGGCGACGTTATTTTTCGCCAATGGGCACAATCTGCCGGCTGTAAAATATCTGAACTTAGCACTCGCCCAAACCTTAGCAATTCATAACCAGCGCTTGTGCAATTCGGATACGACTTCAACGCGTGCTTATATAGATTATATTCATAGTCAGACTCATCAGCACGCTCATCCTGCAGCACACCGGACTCATTAAATACCGACAACTTGCACTGCCCTCGCCTGTAACTTATCCGAAGAAACAGAGTCTCTTCAGGACGATATATTACAGCGGATGTATTCACTGAGCTCTTAGGATCTGCAGGTCTATCTTCGTACAATATTGCTTCGGGCGGCAATTGAAAATACATATCCCCCCAACAGCTATCCGTACGCCCACTACCACTTCCCACTTTGCTAGTTGATCGACCTGTGATTTTTGATATTTGATCTTGACTACAAATTATTTCAAAGTGAATCTTATTGCGCTGACCATATACACTACCAGCGACACCCAATTTATCTTTTCGGTATACGCGCAGGCCTACGCTGATGTTCGCAATAGAAATGGAGGCCAGGTGCATATAAACTGAATAAAAAACAATTTTTGCTTGTTCACCCTCACCAATATCTGTTTCGTGCTTTATTACTAAACATCCATCATCGGTCCACCCTCCTCCATAGTTAAGTGCATCAGAGGTTAGATCAGTAGATGGTTTACGAAAATAAGCGATTTTCCCATCGGCAATAGCGCGAACTGGCAAAAAACCACCAGTACCCTGGGGAGCAGTTAGATGAACCCCCCCATGCCAACCCATATCGTAGCTTACTGGAAATGCGCCGTTTCCTGGCTCCCCGGCGATCATAGCTCTATCTAGATAGTCGTGATCAGTCTCATTAGCAACGCTTGCAGGTATAAAAGGAGGGCTAATTAACATTAATATGATCCATTTCTAATCAATTCAGATTCATAGAAGTCAGCTTTACAGCGAGAATGGATAATCCACTTCGGGATTAGACTCTTCTGGCGCATTCGCTATCGCCTGCCCCATCAAACTCCCCGCCTTATCCTTATCCGCCGCCCCCGGCAGCACCGGCGGTTTAATCCCGATCCCGGTCCCATTCCCAGGCGAGCCACCAGCATTAATCTTCACCACCGGCCCAACCACCGTCACGCCGCCGCCATCGAGTTTGATAAAGCTGCCACCGCCAAGAATGGTCAGCTCAGTTCCCGCCTCAATAACGATCTTGTCCCCAGCCTTGAGGTGTATCTCTTTCCCGGCGCTGGTCAGTTGCGCGGTGCCCAGTTTGATGTGCTGGTTCTGCCCAACTGTCAGGTGATCATCGATTCGCGCTTCAACCTTGCGGTCGGACACTGTGGTGCGGTGTTCTTCGGCCTTGAGTTCGGTGTAGGTGTTCTTCTCGACGGTGTCGTGGCGTTCGTTGCCGACCCGAATCTTCTGGTCGTGCTCGATGTTTTCATCCCAGTCGCGTTGGGCGTGGATGTAGATCTGCTCGGCGCCTTTTTTGTCTTCGATACGCAGTTCGTTGTAGCCGCCGCCCCCCGGTGAGCTGAGGGTTTTGAAGACGCTGCGGGTTTTGTTCGCCGGCAAGGCGTAGGGCACCGGGTTTTCCTTGTGGTACAGGCAGCCGGTCACCAGGGGTTGGTCGGGGTCGCCTTCGAGGAAGGTGACGAGGACTTCCATGCCGACGCGCGGGATGCTGATGGCGCCGTAGCGGTCGCCGGCCCAGGAGCTGGAGACGCGCAGCCAGCAGCTGGTTTTGTCGTCGGCCTGGCCTTCGCGGTCCCAGTGGAATTGCACCTTGATGCGGCCGTACTGGTCGCAGTGGATTTCTTCGCCTTTGGGGCCGGTGACGTGGGCGGTCTGGCTGCCGAGGACGCGCGGTTTCGGGTGTTCGAGGGCCGGGCGGTAGAACACGTCCCACGGGGTGGCGAGGAAGGTGTTGCGGTAGCCCTGGTGGAAGTCGTCCTTGTTGTCGGTGGTGTCGCTGGTCACGCCTTCTTCGAGGACTTGCGGCTGTTTGCCTTCGTGGACGATTTCGGTGAGCAGCCAGAGGTCGTTCCACTCGGTGCGCGGGTGGTCGGACATTTCCAGGAAGTGGCCGCTGACGAGGCGGGTCTGGTCGCTGCGGCCTTCGGCCTGACGATAGTCGGCGCGGTGGCGTTCGAGGGCGCGCTGGCTGAGGAATTTGCCGCGCGCGCGGTCGATGAAGCGGCCGGGGTAGTCGTAGTCTTCCAGATCCGGTTCAGTGCTTTCGCCTTCTGGCTTGTATGCCGCTTCCATTTGCAGGCGCGGCTTTTCAAAGTCGTAGTCGCGACGGGTGACGCGGCTGGTGCGGGTTTCCAGGCGCAGTTTGAAACCTTTGATCACCAGTTCGTCGGCAACCATGCCGCTGCCTTGCACGTACGCGGTCGGCTGGCCGAGTTTCTGGAACACGGTCTGGTCGTCGCCGAACACCAGCAGGTGGCCTTTGGGGGTGTGCTGGAAGTGGTAGTGAATGCCTTCTTCTTCGCACAGGCGCTGGACGAAGTGCAGGTCGGTTTCGTCGTACTGCACGCAGTAGTCGCGATCCGGGCACGGCTGGCTCAGCTGGAAGTTGTAGGCGTTGCCCTTGATGCCGTGTTCTTCGAGGATAAGCGCGATGATTTTCGGCGCCGACATCTGCTGGTAAATGCGCTGGTTGGTGCGGTGATGCAGGTATTGCAGTTGCGGCACCATCGACACTTTGTAGCGGGTCAGGCGCTTGCCGGCATCGCCCTGGGCGACGCGGTAGATCTGCCCGTGAATGCCGGAGCCTTGTGGATCGAACGCCAGGAATGCCTGTTTGTGCAGGAGCTTTTCCAGGTCCAGATCGGGGTTTTCGCTGACCAGTTCGAGGTCGAAGCGAAACGGCTGGCTGATGCCTTCGGTACCGGTGAACGCCAGCACTTGCAGGTCGCCCACGTAGTCTTCGACCTTGAGGCTGAAGTGGGTCTCGTTAGCTGAGTTGAACATTGTGTGCTCCCTGTTCGAATGTCATCCGTTACGCCCGAAACCGCAGACGTTGCAGCCAGGATGAAGTGGCGCCCAAGGCGTCACGCAGTTGTTCGGCAGTGATGGTGCGTTCTGCCGCATCGAAGCTCAGCGCAGTTTGCAGCGCTGGCCAACAGTGTTTCGGTAAGTTCTGCGGGGCTTGCAGTTCGCGCTCCAGGTGCTCGTCGCGGGCCTGGGTCGAGGGCAAGCGGCGGAACGGGTGTTTGCCGCCCGCCAGTTCATAGATCACACAGGCCACGCCGTATACGTCCGCGCTGGCCGACAACGATTGGCCCTCAAGCAGTTCGGGGGCGGCGTAGCCCGGGGTCCAGGCGTTGAAGCGTTCGCGGCTCAGGTGCGGCAGGCCGGGCAAGGTGCCCTCTTCTGCCTGGCCGAGACCGAAGTCGAAGAGGCGCAGGCCGTCTTCGCTGAGCATGACGTTGCTCGGTTTCATGTCGCCGTGCAG
Source organism: Pseudomonas sp. NPDC087817 (assembly GCF_044742875.1). Classification (NCBI taxonomy): domain Bacteria; kingdom Pseudomonadati; phylum Pseudomonadota; class Gammaproteobacteria; order Pseudomonadales; family Pseudomonadaceae; genus Pseudomonas; species Pseudomonas sp. NPDC087817. Next base: position 5,673 of record NZ_JBIUVJ010000046.1, on the reverse strand, counting down.
CACGCCGCGACGGTGGGCGTAGGCCAGCGTGTCGAGCAGCGGCAGGACGATGTCGCGCAGTTCTTTCCACGGCAGGCCGAGTGGCCGCTCGCAGAGCAATTTGTCCAGGGTCAGGCCACGCATGTATTCCATGGTGATGAAGGCCCGCTGGCAATCGGTGTCGACTTCAAAGGTGTGCGCGCGCACAACGTTGTCGTGGCGCAGGCGTCGGGTCAGGGCGAACTCGCTGTAAAGCAAGGCACTGGCGTCCGGCGATTCGGCAAATTCTTCGCTGAGGATTTTCAGCGCGATGTAAGGGTCGGGATCGCCGAACTGTTCGTGCAGCAGATCCCTGGCCCGGTAAACAGCGCCCATGCCGCCGGCCCCGAGCAGACGCTCGAGGTGGTAGCGACCGGCGAGTACGTCTGGCAGTGCACCGATGCTGGCCTTGGTTGGCGCCAGCAAAGGCTCTGCGTTGTTAGCCTTGGCGAAGGCGAAGTAGGTCAGGTTGTTAGCCTGTTCTTCGCTCATCAGCAAGTCATCGATTGGCGATTCGATTTTGCTCATTGGCGGATCACCACGGCTGTCAGGTTGTCGCGAGCGGAGCCGCGCAGGGCGCCGTCGAACAAACGTTCCAGCGCCACGTGCGGCGCACTGAGGCTGAGGGCGTTGCCGAGGGCATCGCTGCTCAGGCCTTGGTACAAACCATCGCTGCAAAGCAAAAACGCATCGCCCGGATACACCTCAAGTTCCAGCACATCCAGGGTCAGTGTTTCGGCGGCGCCAACGGCTCGGGTCAAGGCCTGAGCCGCCGGGTGCGCGGCCGCCTGCTCGACGCTCATTTGCTGTTCGTCGATCAGTTGCTGCTGCAGTGAATGGTCCTTGGACAGCTGATACAGCCGCTGCCCGCGCCACATATAGCAACGGCTGTCGCCGGCCCAGATGCAGGCCGCGCGATTGCCTTCCACCAGCAGCGCCACGACGGTGCTGCCCATGATGCTGTCGTGACGCCCGGCGGTGACCGTCAACTCTTGCCCCAAACGCCGGTTCAGCCAGTGCAGGCACTGGCGAATGGCTTTGAGGCGTTCGTCGAAGTCCTCGTGTTGCGGCAGTTCAGCCAGGCTGGCGACGATCAACTGGCTGGCGATGTCGCCACCCTGATGACCGCCCATGCCGTCCGCGACCACCCACAGCCCCTGCTGCGGATTGTCGAGGAAGGCATCTTCGTTGCGCGCCCGCACCTTGCCCGGGTCGGTACGCGCCGCGCTGCGCCAGGGACTGGCCACCAGCATCAGAGCTGCACCGGCATACGGAAGGTGCGCAGCACGCCCATGTCGAACGGGTTCGGCGTGCGCTGGCTGGTCAGCAGGTAGTTGGCGCGCAGGCCGCCCACGTCAGCTTTCAGCACCAGCACGTCGCGACCGCTCAAGTACTCGGTCTGCATCAGGTCGAACAGACGGAACAACGACCATGGGCCGGAGTTCTTCTCGATGCCGATCGGACGCCCGGCCATTTTGTCCATGACCAGACTGGTACGACCGTCTTCAGCATCGGTCGGCCATTTGAACGACATTGGCAGGATCGGGCCGTGACGGTATTCCATGGTCTTGTCGCCGAACTTGAACTCGGAGCGACTGACCGCCGGGTCGAGGGTGTACGGCTCAAGCTTGAACTGCACGGTCGGCTCGGCCGGGTTGATCGAGAAGAAGCTCTGGCGAATGGTCAGGGCTGCCGCCATCTGGTCGAGATACATCTTCGACACTGGCAGGCTGTGACCGTCGATGCTGCGCATGCGGTAGTTGCCCGGATCACCGCTGACGAACGGACGCATGTAGCTGTCGAAGAAGCGGTCGACGGTACCTTGAGCCCGGAAGAACTCGCGGAAATCGCTGATCGCCACGTCGCTGGTGCTGCTGGCGCTGAACGGATAACGCTTGCTGATGGTCTTGCCATACACGCTGTACAGCTCGTTCTGATAACGGCCGTTCAGATATTGGTAAGCATCGTTGAGCACCAGACGCCACGAGTCTTCGGCCAGCACGTTGAACCACACGCTGAGCGGACGCGGCAGGCGACCCGACGCGGTGCGCAGGTTGGTCAGCGCATCACGCTGGCCGCTCATGCGGGTTTTCGCCATTTCAAACGCGGCTTGTTCCGGCGTACTGGAACGGGCCAGACCGGACAGTTGCAGTTGCAGGTCGTTGAGCGCGCTGAGGGCCGGCGTCAGGTCAGCGGCCGGGCCGTTGTTGTCATCAAGCAAACGATGCAGCGGCTCGAAGCGACGTTGCAGCGACTTCTTCGCGGTGTCCGGCAGGTTTTTCGCCACGGCCATCGCCGAAGCCTTGTCCGCTACGGCCGAGGCCAGTTTGCCGACTTTACCCAGCTTGCCCTTCTGCCCAGCCAGTGCATCGGCAGCGTCACCGGCTTCATCCACCGGATCAGCGGCGGCCGGGAAGCGCGTGTTCTCGCGTACTTCAGTGAGCAATGCCAGCACCGGCGAGTTGGCCGAAGTCAGGCCCGCCAGTTGCTCGGCGCCTTCACCGGCGTCGCTGATCGGTGGCAAGGCCACCTGGCCAACGGCCTCGCTCCAGTAGTTGGCGTAGTCGCGGAAGTACAGTTGCTCCAGTTCGACCATCAGGCGACGCAAGTCCATGTCGCTGATGCCCGCGCCTTCGCCCAGCACCCAGTTGTCACGAAGGATGTCGGTGACCAGCGCCGAACCCTGCACCGAGAAGTACTGCTGATAACCCTGTTGGGTGTAGAAACCCGGGATCACGTATTCGGTGCCGATGAACAGCGAGCCCTGTGGGCCGAGGTGTTGGCTGAAGCGGTATTCCGGCAGGTTGCGCGCCTGCTCGCGGAGCATGCGGTAGACCACGGTGGCCAGCGATTCGGCACGCAGAACCTGACGTGCCTGCGTCACCAACTGATCGTTCAGCGGGTAGATGAACGGCTGCTTCAGCAGGCGCTCAAGGTGAGTGGTCAAACCGTTCTGCACGGCGGTGTTGCCGGTGTAGCGCTGCGACCAGTCAGTGGCGACCCAGTCCTTGAGCCACGCGGCGTCGCGACGATCCTTCATGTTCAACATCAGGTACGCACGCAGGCTGTTGATCAGCTTTTCGCGGTCCTTCATGTTGGCGCGGATCTGCCCTTCGAGCGTGGTTGCAACCCGTGGCAGCAGTTGCACCTCAAGCTCGCGCTCGTAAGCCGCTTTGACCACCGGATTGACGTCTTCGCCCTGATACAGACCACCGCGCTCGTGATACGAAACGTCGCCCTTCTTCGGGAAGGCCTGCGTCGCGGCGTAGCTGGTGTCGAGGGTTTTCAGCACGCCCATCGCATCATCGCGCGGGGTCAGTGCCGAACGCTGCTGAGTCCAGTTCTGCGCCAGTGTGCGCAGGTTTTCCAGACGCTCGTAGTTGGCCGAGAAACCGCCCGCCCAGAGCATGCCGAACAGTGCCAGTGCTGCGAGTGCGCCGACGTACAACGCACGCTGGCCCCAATGAATGCGGCTGCGCTCACGCTTGTCCAGACCGGCCAGATCGGCCTCGGGGAAAATCACCTGGCTCAGCAGGTGATGGATGAAGCGCGAACGACCGCTGCGCAAGGTCGGCAGCACGCCGGCATTAATGCCGAGGTTGGCGCCAATGCCAGCGGTGGTCGAATCCATTTCCTGGGTCAGGTGCGGTGCACTGGTCAGGTAGAAACCGCGCAGTTGCGTTGCACGCTGATAGCGGTTGCCGGTGAATGCCATGTCGACGAACAGGCACAGACGCTCGCCGATCTGCCCCAGTTGATGCGGGAAGTCGAGGATGCGGCCACGGCGCTGAGTGTCGCGCTCGGAGTGCATGCGCATGATCACTTGGCTATTCAAGCGACGCAGCAGTTCTTCGAACTCGTTACGCAGCACTGCCACGTCGGTGCCGACCTGTTCCTTGCGGAAACTGGTGCCCAGTACCTGATCGCTTTCTTCGCGGGTCAGTTGATCGAAGAACTCGTCAAAGCCGAGCAGCTTGTCAGCCTTGCTCAGTACCAGATACACCGGCACATCGACGTGCAGCTTCTGATAAACGTCTTGCAGACGAGCGCGGACCTGGCGCGCCAGCACATCAATGTCCTGCTCGGTGCCACCGGTCAGCGATTCCACCGGAATGGTCACCAGCACACCGTTCAACGGACGGCCGCGACGACGCTTACGCAACAATTCCAGCAACGTGCGCCAGGCACTGCCGTCGACTTCCGCGTCAGGCTGGGTGGTGTAGCGGCCGGCGGTGTCGATCAGCACACCGTGGTCGGCGAAGTACCAGTCGCAATGACGGGTGCCGAGGGTGTCGCGGGTCAGCTTGCGGTCGATCTTGTTGATCGGGAATTCCAGACCGGAAAAGTCTAGCAGGCTGGTCTTGCCGGAGGCTTGCGGACCGATCAGCAAGTACCACGGCAAGTCGCTGCGCCAGCGTTCGCTGCGGCCGCGATACAGGCTCGAGGTTTTCAGGGTTTTCAGCGCGTCTTTGAAACGTGCCTTCAACTCCTTCTGCTCGTCGTCGATCTGCTCTTCGCGGCGAATACGCTCCTGGCCGTCTTCGGTAGCCTCGACTTCTTTCTTGCGCACACCGGCGCGCCAGCTGACGAAGACCATCGTCAGGCCCCAGATCAGGAACAGCACGCTGATGGTCAGCAGACGCGAGGTCGCGCCCTCCCAGAACTTGTAGTCATCCACCGCCAGCAACGGGCCGACGAACCACACCAGCAGCGCCACGAACAGCACCAGCAGCAGGGTCCAGACCCAGGTCTGGCGCAAAAAGGCGCCGACTTTCTTGAAAAAATTCTTCATCACACGTCCCTGTTTACGGCTGCGACTGCGGCTGAACCGCGGCCGGATCAAGCGGCTGATAAGGTTGCAGAACGGTTTCGCGCTGCTCGCCCAAGACCCAGGCGAAGCCCGAATACATCACCACCAGGCAGACAAAAGTGAACAACACCACCATCCACGCCGGCACGATGCGCACCAGGCTGCGACGCTGATCGTTGAGGCCTTCCCAGTGCGGCGACAACTCACGCGGCACGTCGCCACGCAACTGACGGATCTGCCGGTACAAGGCGTCACGGATGCCTTCGAGTTCGAGCATGCCGCGTGCCTGCACGCGGTACTTGCCCTCGAAACCGAGGGACAGGCACAGGTACATCAGTTCGAGCATCGGCAGGTGCTTGACCGGGTTTTTCGACAGCCGATCGAGCAACTGGAAGAACTTCTCGCCACCGAAGGTTTCGTTGTGGAAGCTGCTCAGCAGGCTCATCTGCGACCATTCGCTTTCGTTGCCCCACGGCGTGGTCACGACAGCTTCGTCGACCACGGTGCAGAGCACGTAACGTGCGGCCATCACCTGGCTGCTTTCCGCACCGTTGTGCAGCGCACGCACTTCAAACAGTTTCAGCCCGGCGGTCAGGCGCTCGTTGAGCGCGTAGAGGTCTTCGCGGGTTTCGCTGTGCTTGAGGCGCACCACTTCCGAAAGCAGTTCGGACGATGCGGCCACCAGCGAATTGAGACTGATGTTGAACGCTTCCGCCGGGCGCAGGCGCGCGGCGTAGATCATCCGTTCTTCCAGTTGCTCGAAGCGCGGCGGCGCGGCGAAGTCGGTCAGCGGACTCGACGCCGGGCCATGGCCCTGACGGTCGAGCAGGACGGTTTTGTCGTCC
>NZ_JBIUVJ010000045.1:0-44491 GCF_044742875.1 Pseudomonas sp. NPDC087817 | reverse complement strand
GAAGGTCTGGGCAAGCTGCAGGTGATGATTTTCGAAGAACTGGTCGAGCACAAACTCGAGCAGCCGCACTTCATCACTCAGTACCCGTTCGAAGTGTCGCCGCTGGCCCGTCGCAACGACGACAACCCGAACGTCACCGACCGTTTCGAGCTGTTCATCGGCGGCCGTGAGATCGCCAACGCCTATTCCGAGTTGAACGACGCGGAAGACCAGGCCGAGCGCTTCATGGCGCAGGTGGCGGACAAGGACGCCGGCGACGACGAAGCCATGCACTACGACGCCGACTTCGTGCGCGCGCTGGAGTACGGCATGCCGCCAACGGCCGGTGAAGGTATCGGCATCGACCGTCTGGTGATGTTGCTGACCAACTCGCCGTCGATCCGCGATGTGATCCTGTTCCCGCACATGCGACCGCAAGCGTAAACGTTTCAGTTAAAAAGCCGCCTAAAACAGGCGGCTTTTTATTGCCTGTCTGGTACAAATGTATCAATTGGTTACTTTTGAAATAGCAGAGGAAGTCCTGTCGTGATGGTTGCAATCGCTCAAGAAGGTGCAGCGGGTATCGCCACTGCGGTCGCTGAAAGTGTTCAGTACCAGGGCCGCAAGGCCAGCCGACAGGGCAGCGAACAGCGTCGCCAGGATATTCTCGATGCGGCGATGCGCATCGTCGTGCGTGATGGTGTGCGCGCCGTGCGTCACCGCGCCGTGGCCGCCGAGGCCGGTGTGCCGCTGTCGGCGACCACGTACTACTTCAAGGACATCGATGACCTGCTCACCGATACCTTCGCTCAATACGTCGAACGCAGTGCGGCTTACATGGCCAAGCTGTGGATCAACAACGAAGGTCTGTTGCGTGAAATGGTCGTCAGCGGTGACGGCAGCCCCGAGTCGCGCTCACAACTGGCGGACGATATTGCGCGGCTGATGGCCGATTACGTGCATCGGCAACTGGTTAATCGGCGCGAGCATCTGATGGCCGAACAGGCCTTCCGTCAGGAAGCGCTGCTTAACCCGCGTCTGGCGATTCTGGTGCGTTCCCATCAGCAGATTCTGTTGCAGGGCACCTGCCAGTTGTTCCAGGTATTGGGCTCGCGTGAACCGCAGCAGGATGCCAAGGTGTTGACGGCGATTATCGGACGGATGGAATATCAGGGCCTGCTCAACGACGCCGAGCCTTTGGCCGAACAGGACATGCTCGGCATTCTGACGCGGTATATGCACCTGGTGCTCGCGTCGGTGTAATCCGCTGCGCTGATCGTTCCTCACGCTCTGCGTGGGAATGCCGCGTGGGACGCTCTGCGTCCCTTGCCGACATGACGCAGAGCGTCAGTGGATGCATTCCCACGCAGAGCGTGGGAATGATCGATCACCATGAGGGCGGCGAATGTTCATAGGGAGTTTTGAATGAAAGCCTGGCGTGGCGTGCTGATCGCCTTGTCGTTCCTGCTGCTCAGTGGCTGTCTGGTGACTTTCAGGGAGCCTCTGCCCGCCAGTGATCCGGCGCCCAAGGGCCTGCTCGGCAAGTGGTCGAGCATCAATGCCTGGGGCGAGCCGATGAACCTTGAACTGACCCGCGTCGGTAACGATCGCTATCAGGCCGTCACGTACTTCAAGGCCAAACCCCGCGAACGCGAAGCCTATCCGTTCACCGTCTCGCGCCATGGCAGCCGTTGGTATCTGTCAGCGAAAGTGCCGGCCCGCTACGGTGGCCATTACACCATCGCCGGGTTCGAACTCACCGACAAGCACGAACTGGTGGTGTACAACCTCGATCTCGAACAGATCAATCAAGCGATCCAGCAAAAAGCCCTCGACGGTCGGTCCTTCCAGACCGACGATGGCGACGGCGTGGAGGTCGACAGCAGCCTCGACAAGGTCTTCGCTTACCTCGATGATCCGGCTAATTCCGATGTTTTTGTTGAAGCGGCGCGCTATCAGCGCCAGGCTCGCGCCAAATAATTCACAGGTCAGGTTTTCTACAGGAGTTTCGGGTGGACGATTACCAGCAGTCGATACGCATATTGTCTGATCGCATCGTGCTGGCGCAGACGCCGATCCGCGTCCTCGATGCCGTCAAGTGGGACGAGAACATCCGCAAGGGCTTTCTCAAGGGCAAGGGCAAGGAAATGCCGGCGGTGGATCGCGACTACTACCTCAATCGGCCGCTGTCGTTCGATTCAAGCAAGGTCAAACTGGAATTCCAGAACATCGAGCGCGACATCACCCGCCAACTCGGCCAGTTCAACCCGGTCGGACAGATCATGCGGCGCATGTGCAAGGAGTACCGCATGGTGGTGCGCATGCTCGAAGCGCGCGGCACCGAGGATTTCGGCCTGATCTCGCAAGAGCTGTACGGCGCCGCGTCCGATGCGTTTCACGCCGGTGATCCGACCTTGGCCGACCTCGGCCTGATGATGTCCGACTATCTGAACAACATCGATGGCCGTGGCGATCTGAAGGACGAGCCGAAAATCCTCACCGCCAAAGATGCCGTGCATCTGTTGCAAACCCGCCTGAACAAGGTGTTCGGCGAGGCCGAGGAAACCATCCGCGTGTTCGAGTCCGACGGCATCGTTGCCGACGCGGCGGCGGGCGCCGACTACATCAAGATCCGCACCGATGCGCTGTTCAACGACCGCGACGTGCGTGCGCTGGAGGTGCATGAAGGCCTGGTCCACGTCGGCACCACACTCAATGGTCTGAACCAGCCGATCTGCACCTTCCTGTCCAAGGGCCCGCCCTCGTCGACGGTGACTCAGGAAGGCTTGGCGATTCTGATGGAAATCATCACCTTCGCCTCCTACCCGAGCCGCTTGCGCAAACTGACCAACCGTACCCGCGCCATCCACATGGTCGAGGAGGGCGCGGACTTCTTGCAGGTGTTCGAGTTCTTCCGCGAACAGGGCTTCGAAATGGCGGAAAGCTACGGCAACGCCAGTCGGGTTTTCCGTGGATCGACGCCGACCGGTCTGCCATTCACCAAAGACTTGTCCTACCTCAAGGGCTTTATCATGGTTTACAACTACATTCAGTTGGCCGTGCGTAAGGGCAAGCTTGAGCAGATCCCGCTGTTGTTCTGCGGCAAGACCACGCTGGAAGACATGCGTACCCTGCGTCAGTTGGTCGATGAGGGGCTTGTCGTGCCGCCGAAGTATCTGCCGGACCAGTTCCGCGACCTGAACGCGTTATCGGCGTGGATGTGTTTCTCCAACTTCCTCAACCATTTGAGCCTGGACCGGATCGAAGCGGATTACTCCAACATCCTCTAGACCACACACAAACCCCCTGTAGGAGTGAGCCTGCTCGCGATAGCAATTGAGCATTCAACATTGATGTTGTCTGATTCACCGCTATCGCGAGCAGGCTCACTCCTACAGTTTTTGACTGTATTCCAACCCGAATCTTTTGCGAGGTTTCACCGGATGAGAATCCTCGGCATCTTTTGCCTGCTCCTGACCCTCGGCGGTTGCAGTTCGCTGTTGTTCTACCCCGAGCCCGGGCAGATCTTCACCCCGGAAAAAGCCAAACTCGAATACCGCACCGTTACCCTGACAACGGCGGACGGTTTGAAACTCAACGCCTGGTGGCTACCGGCCAAACCGGGTGTGGAAGTCAAAGGCACGGTCCTGCACCTGCACGGCAACGGCGGCAATTTGCCGATGCACTTGGGTGGCAGTTGGTGGTTGCCGAAAAACGGCTATCAAGTGTTGCTGGTGGACTATCGCGGTTATGGCTTGTCCGAGGGTGAGCCTAGCCTGCCGGCGATTTATCAGGATATCGATGCCGCGTTCGCCTGGCTCGACAAGGCCCCTGAGGTCAAAGGCAAGCCGTTGATCCTGCTCGGCCAAAGCCTTGGCGGCGCGATGGCCGTGCATTGGCTGGTGCAGCATCCAGAGCGGCAGAAACAACTAAAAGCCTTGGTTCTTGACGGCGTGCCCGCCAGTTACCGCAGCGTCGGCCAATATGCCCTTAGCACCTCGTGGCTGACCTGGCCGTTTCAGGTACCGCTGTCGTGGCTGGTGCCGGATGGCGACAGTGCGATCAACTCGATGCCGCAGCTCAATGGCGTGCCCAAACTGATCTTCCACAGCATCGATGATCCACTGGTGCCGCTTTCCAATGGCATCCGCTTGTATCAAGCTGCGCCGCCGCCGCGTGTGTTGCAATTGACCCGTGGCGGTCATGTGCAGACTTTCGGCGACCCGATCTGGCGCCAGGTGATGCTGCGTTACCTCGACGATCCCGAGCACTTCAACGGCTTGCGCCGCCTCGGCGAAATCCCCAATTACCCGACACCCCCGAATGCTGAAGACGAGAGTCCGCAATGACTGAAGAACGTAACGCCATCCCACTGATCATCACCGGTATCTGCAGCATCCTCGGCACCGTCGGGGCGCTGTGGTACTACGGTTACCTGCATTTCGCCAAGCCTGAGGATGCGTTGCTGCTCAACGAATTCACCATGCTCAAGACGGTGCCGGGTGAGGACTACAAGGTTTCGCTCGACCCGGCACCGCAAGTGGCGCAGTGCATCGATGGCGTGCTGGTGTTGTTCGATACCGAGCAAAAGGGTTTGACCGGTGTACTGATCAATGCGCAGAAAAAAGCCGTGCGTTGCATGGGGCAGGAGACGCCGCAGAAGCTGGAGAAGTGATTCTGCAGGTTCAGCCCTCACCCTAACCCTCTCCCTCGGGAGAGGGGACTGACCGAGTTGTCTTTCGCTATACGCCGACCTGAAAGATTGTGTCGATTATGGATTCGGCCAAGCACTTTCAGGTCGATGTATTTCTTGAGCATCCCCCATTCGGCTCCCTCTCCCTCGGGAGAGGGGACTGACCGAGTTGTCTTTCGCTATACACCGACCTGAAAGATTGTGTCGATTATCGATTCGGCCAAGCACTTTCAGGTCGATGTACTTCTTGAGCATCCCCCATTCGGCTCCCTCTCCCTCGGGAGAGGGCTGGGGTGAGGGGCCGCGATTTCAGCTCCCACAAAAAAGCCCCGCCTGATCACTCAGGCGGGGCTTTTACATTACCGAGTAATGCTTAGTTCGAGCTCACAGCCGAACGTGGCATCACAGGCTGGTTGTCGTTGGAAATGGTCACTTCCACACGACGATTCATCGCACGACCCGAAGCGCTGCCATTCTCGGCAACCGGATATTCCTTGCCGTAGCCTTGAGTGACGATACGCGCTGGATCAACACCCATTTTCACCAGCGCAGTGCGCACGGAGTTGGCGCGACGCTCGGACAGCGACTGGTTGTGGCTGGCGGTACCGGTGCTGTCGGTGTAACCCTCGACGATCACTTTGCGATCAGGGTTTTCCTGGAGGAATTGCGCCAGTTTGTTGATGTTCACCAGACCGCTGGATTTCAGGTCGGCACGGTCGGTGGCGAACAGCACGTCACCGAAAGTCACCAGCGTACCGCGATCGGTCTGCTTGGCGTTGAGGCTGTCCTGCAGCTGTTTGATCTGCTGATCACGAGCGTCCAGACGGGCCTGGGCACGTTGCGCTGCGGCGTTCTTCAGGTTGTTTTCAGCGGTGCGCAGCGCGATGGTCTGCTTGGCCACTTCCACACGCTGGTTGGTCAGGTAGGCCAGTTGGTCAACCTTGGCGGCGTCTTGCTTGTCCAGATAAGCCTTGTCGGCTTTGTCCAGGTAGTCGCTGGCGTCTTTGGTTTCCAGAGCGGCTACTTTGCTCGCTTGCGGGTTGGCTTGCAGGCCGGCGTAGTTGGTGCGTGCCTGTTCCAGATTCGGGTTAGGCGGGGTGGAGCAGGCAGCCAGGGCAACGCTTGCAGCCAGGAGAGCGGGGATCATCAGTTGCTTACGCATAATTTGTCGTCCTTTCTATCAATAAAAGTTTCAGCTTTGCGGTCGGGATGCGCGCTTACTGCACTGGGCGCTGACTTTCCTGACGCAGTTCCTGAACACCTTTCTGGGAATCCTTCACAGCCAGTTCGGCCTTGGCGGCTTGAGCCTTGCGTTCGGCTACACGAGCGTCCCACTCGGCCTGTTCGGACAGGCGACGGGCCTCGTCATACTTCTTGTCGTGCATGGCGATTTCGGCTTGTTTCAATTTGTCCTGCGCTTGCTTCATCTCGACTGCGGCGAACTCGGTACCACCGGCGCTGACCGCGCTGTTGACCGCCGATTGGGTCACAGCGTACTGCTCGGTTGGTGGGTTACCGGCGCAACCGGCCAGTACGAAGCTGGTGCCGATTGCCAGGGCCGCCAGTTTCAGACCGCGCAGGTGGGTAAACGAGGTTTGGTTTTTCATGGTCTTCAACTCCATTAGGCATCTCCTGAAAACATCTAAATCCATCCTGGTCGAGGAGCCGAAAGCGTCGTGTGAAAGCGCGTTTTTGAAACGCTCGTTCCAGGAGTGGTTACAGCTTCCGACCGGAGGCGATTTTCAAAAGTTCAGAAAAGATGGCCTATCGCCAAAAAAAACTTTGACCGAATGGACAAGGCTCTAAAGCGGGAACTTTGACGGTTTGGAGTGGTACGCGCGGGGGAATACGACGTAGTGCTACAGGAAAAATAAAGCCCCTGTGGGAGCTGGCTTGCCAGCGATGGGGCCACCGTATTCAACGCATCTTTGACTGAAGTGGCGCTATCGCGGGCAAGCCCGCTCCCACAGGTTTAACGCAATTTCGGATCAGTGTTTCTGTTTGCCGTCTGCGGCCGAGAGGTCATGTAAATGTCGGCGCGACAACGCCAGAAACCGCGGCGTCGGCCCGACGTCTTCATACAGCGGATCACCTTCCTCATCCGTCGCCACCACGGTCGACCCCTTCACATACGGCAGGCTCGCTTCGAACTCTTCAAGCGCGGCGCCAATCAGTTCGCCGAGCAGCTCTTCGGGGTGGCGTTTGGGGTACATCTCGGCAATCGCCGCCAGGCGCGCAGCCGCTTCGACATCCAGATGAATCGTGTAGCCAGTGTCGGTCAGGCGACCCTTGGCGTTTTCTTCCCAATGCTGGGCGAGTTCACGAATTTTCATAAAAACCTCATGTCGCGCCTGCGGGTGGCAGGCCTTGGTGAGTGTCCGGCCGGGGCCGGCGGCAAGCCGTTGTGCGGCTTACTGTTGAGACTAGCTTTCGGTGACAAGGTTTAAAGTCCCTTCGTCGGCCGGCTTGTAAGAAGCGGCGCAGAGCGGCACTCTCTAGGCCATGCACTCGTTTCTAGGCCGCCCGGATTACCGCTGGAGAACTGCTGATGACCGATATTGATGCACGCTTGCGCGAAGATGTTCACCTGCTCGGAGAGCTGCTGGGCAACACCATTCGAGACCAGTACGGCGAGGACTTTCTCGACAAGATCGAGCAGATTCGCAAGGGCGCCAAGGCCGATCGCCGCGGCTCGATGGACGCCGAACTGAGCGCCAGCCTCAATCAATTGAGCGAAGACGAATTGCTCCCGGTGGCGCGGGCGTTCAACCAGTTTTTGAATCTGGCGAACATCGCCGAGCAGTATCAATTGATCCATCGTCGCGAAGAGTCGCAGCCGGCGCCGTTCGAATCCCGTGTCCTGCCGGAATTGCTTGCGCGCTTGCGCAACGAAGGCCACAGCGCCGAGTCGTTGGCCCGGCAACTGGCGCGACTGGAAATCGAGCTGGTGCTGACCGCGCACCCGACCGAAGTGGCGCGCCGCACGCTGATCCAGAAGTACGACGCGATCGCCGCGCAACTTGCCGCACAGGATCATCGCGACCTGACCACGGCCGAACGCGAGCAGATCCAGAACACCTTGCAACGGCTGATCGCCGAAGCCTGGCACACCGAAGAAATTCGCCGCACGCGACCGACTCCGGTAGATGAAGCCAAGTGGGGTTTTGCGGTGATCGAGCATTCGCTGTGGCAGGCGATTCCCAACCACATGCGCAAGGCCGACCAAGCGCTGCATGCCGCGACCGGCCTTCGTTTGCCATTGGAGGCCGCACCGATTCGCTTTGCCTCGTGGATGGGCGGCGACCGTGACGGCAACCCCAATGTCACTGCTGCCGTGACTCGCGAAGTGCTGCTGCTGGCGCGCTGGATGGCCGCCGATTTGTACCTTCGCGATGTCGATCACCTCGCCGCCGAACTGTCGATGCAACAGGCCAGCGATGCGCTGAAAGCCAAGGCTGGCGACAGTGCCGAGCCGTATCGCGCAGTGCTCAAGCAATTGCGTGAACGCCTGCGCGCCACGCGCAACTGGGCGCATGCTTCATTGACGGCGACAACGCCGGCGCCTGCCGATGTATTGCACAACAATCGCGATCTGCTCGATCCGCTGGAACTGTGCTTCAACTCGCTGCACGAGTGCGGCATGGGCGTGATCGCCGACGGGCCGCTGCTCGATTGTCTGCGCCGGGCGGTGACGTTCGGCTTGTTCCTGGTGCGTCTCGATGTGCGCCAGGACTCATCGCGGCACAGCGCGGCGATGACGGAAATCACCGATTATCTGGGCCTCGGTCGTTACGAAGACTGGGACGAAGACGCCCGCATTGCCTTCCTGAGTCGAGAGTTGGCCAATCGTCGCCCATTGCTGCCAGCGCATTTCAAACCCTCCGCCGACACGGCGGAAGTGCTCAACACCTGCAAGGAAATCGCCGCCGCACCGGGTGCCTCGCTGGGTTCCTACGTGATCTCCATGGCCGGCGCGGCTTCCGATGTGCTGGCCGTGCAGCTGCTGCTCAAAGAGGCCGGTGTAATGCGGCCGATGCGCGTGGTGCCGCTGTTCGAAACCCTCGCCGACCTCGATAACGCCGGCCCGGTGATCGAGCGGCTGTTGCTGTTGCCGGGTTACCGCGCGCGGTTGCAAGGCCCGCAGGAAGTGATGATCGGTTATTCCGACTCGGCCAAGGACGCCGGCACGACCGCAGCGGCATGGGCGCAATACCGCGCGCAGGAACGGCTGGTGGAAATCTGCCGCGAGCAGCAAGTCGAGCTGCTGTTGTTCCACGGTCGCGGTGGCACTGTGGGGCGTGGCGGTGGTCCGGCCCACGCGGCGATCCTGTCGCAGCCACCGGGTTCGGTGGCAGGGCGGTTCCGCACCACCGAGCAAGGGGAAATGATTCGATTCAAATTCGGCCTGCCGGACATTGCCGAGCAAAACCTCAATCTTTACCTCGCGGCGGTGCTTGAAGCGACGTTGCTGCCACCACCGCCGCCTACGCCCGAGTGGCGTCATCTGATGGACGAATTGGCCGCCGACGGCGTCAGCGCTTATCGTCAGGTGGTGCGGGAAAATCCGCAGTTCGTCGAGTATTTCCGCCAGTCCACGCCGGAGCAGGAGCTGGGTCGTTTACCGCTCGGCAGTCGTCCGGCCAAGCGGCGTGCCGGCGGCATCGAGAGCCTGCGGGCGATTCCGTGGATCTTCGGCTGGACGCAAACGCGCCTGATGCTGCCCGCCTGGCTCGGCTGGGAAACCGCGTTGAGCAAGGCATTGGCGCGCGGGGAGGGCGAACTGCTCGGGCAGATGCGCGAACAGTGGCCGTTTTTCCGCACGCGCATCGACATGCTGGAAATGGTGCTGGCCAAGGCAGACGCCGATATTGCGCTGTCGTATGACCAGCGTCTGGTCGAGCCGGCGTTGCTGCCGTTGGGCGCGCACTTACGCGACCTATTGTCGCAGGCGTGCACGGTGGTGCTTGGCCTGACCGGCCAGTCGCAGCTGCTGGCACATAGCCCCGATACCTTGGAATTCATCCGTCTGCGCAACACCTACCTCGACCCGCTTCATCTATTGCAGGCCGAGTTGCTGGCCCGTTCACGGCAGCAGAATGTCGAGCAGGGCAGCCCGGTGGAGCAAGCGCTGCTGGTGTCTGTGGCGGGGATTGCCGCCGGTTTGCGAAATACCGGCTAAGGTTTTTGCTGTGGCGCGCGGCACCCGCAGTCAACCTCGGGTGCCGCTTCGCGTTGAGGGGGAATGTGCCGCAAGGCGACAGTTAATGATGGGGTTGCGACTTGGGTCACCTTGTCGCGGGGGCTCGGCGGGCGTCGGTTTCTCCGACTTTTGGCGTCTTGTGTGGGCGCAGCCTGCTGTGTATCTTGATCAGCCTTTGGCCGTTTGTGCGGCCACGACCCGTATTTTTCAGGATTCGTCCCAAGCGGCGAGTCCTTTGTTTTGTAAAAGCTTTTTATAAAAAAATTGAGGAGCACATCTAATGCGCGTCATTCTGCTGGGAGCTCCCGGGGCCGGTAAAGGTACTCAGGCTAAGTTCATCACCGAAAAATTCGGCATTCCGCAAATCTCCACCGGTGACATGCTGCGTGCAGCGGTCAAGGCCGGTACTCCGCTGGGCGTTCAAGCCAAGAGCATCATGGATGCCGGCGGCCTGGTGTCGGATGACCTGATCATCGCACTGGTCCAGGATCGTATCGCCCAGCCAGACTGCGCCAACGGTTTCCTGTTCGACGGCTTCCCGCGCACCATTCCGCAGGCTGAAGCACTGGTGACTGCCGGTGTCGAGCTGGACGCTGTGGTCGAAATCGCCGTTGAAGACGAAGAAATCGTTCAGCGTATCGCCGGTCGTCGTGTGCACGAGGCCAGCGGCCGCGTTTACCACATCGTCTACAACCCGCCGAAAATCGCTGGCAAAGACGACATCACCGGCGATGAGCTGGTACAGCGCAAGGACGACACGGAAGAAACCGTGCGTCATCGCCTGTCGGTCTACCACTCGCAGACCAAGCCGCTGGTGGATTTCTACCAGAAGCTGTCGGCTGCCAACGGCAAGCCGAAGTACAGCCACATTCCTGGCGTCGGTTCGGTAGAAGCGATCACCGCCAAGGTGCTTGAAGCGCTGAGCTGAAAAAGCTGATCGGCTGCATCATCCACGGCCCGCTTGCGGGCCGTAGTTGTTTATACTGACGCACTTTTTTCCCCACCCTGTTCTGGATACATCGATGAGTACCTTGCTGGCCCTGGACACCGCGACTGAAGCTTGCTCCGTTGCTTTGCTGCATGACGGCAAGGTCACGAGCCATTACGAGGTGATCCCGCGCCTGCATGCGCAGAAGTTGTTGCCGATGATCCAGCAACTGCTGGCCGACGCCGGCACTACGCTGCAAGCGGTGGATGCGATTGCTTTCGGTCGCGGCCCGGGCGCGTTCACGGGTGTGCGGATCGCCATTGGTGTGGTGCAGGGTCTGGCGTTCGCGCTGGATCGTCCGGTGTTGCCGGTGTCCAATCTTGCGGTGCTCGCGCAGCGGGCATTTCGTGAGCATGGCGTGAGTCAGGTCGCGGCCGCGATCGATGCGCGCATGGATGAAGTGTATTGGGGTTGCTACCGCGAGACGGCTGGCGAAATGCGTCTGGTCGGCGCCGAAGCGGTGTTACCGCCGGAAGTTGCCGCGCTGCCGACCGATGCCAGCGGCGACTGGTTCGGTGCGGGCACTGGTTGGGGCTACGGTGAGCGCATCGCCGTCAACCTGACCGGCTCCGACGCCGGCATGCTGCCCCACGCTGAAGACTTGCTGACCCTGGCGCGTTTCGCCTGGGAGCGCGGCGAGTCGATTCCCGCGGATGATGCACAGCCGGTTTACCTGCGCGACAAAGTCGCCACCCCCAAAGCCCGCTGATTCACCCGGATCTTTGCTGTTCACTTGTGGCGAGGGGATTTATCCCCGATGGAGTGCGCAGCGCTCCCTCTGCATTCCTCCAGTGAAACTGCATTATCAGCATTTACGACTGCTGCGCAGCCGGTCGGGGATAAATCCCCTCACCACAAAAAGCCTCCACAAGCTTTTCCCTGAATGAATGCCTTTTCCAAATTCTGCCAATCGTCAGTTTCCAACCCCGCGCTTTAAACCTTTTGCGCTTTATGTGTTCTAGTTATCACTCGGCAGTTTGCTAAGTCGGTCAAGTGCCGCTAAATTGCCATCATCGATACCGAGCATGAATTTATGCGTATAGACGGCCTCTCCTCTCAGTCCTACCCGATCAAGCGCAAGCCTCGCAAAGGCAATCCGGCGCTGGATGAATCCGTCGACGATATCGATGGCGAGGTGGAATTCCCGACTGAAGAGCAACTGGCCGCCCGCGCTGCCAAAGCCTCTGCCCAACGCCTGTCCAATCTGCCTGCCCGTCAGCAAGACATGATTTATCACCGCGCGATGAAAAAGAGCGTAGCCATGGCCCTCGCCAGCTATCTGAGCACCGCCGGATTTGTCGATTGGGATGCGGACGTGCTGGGCCTCGATCTGTACATCTGATGGATCTGCCTTACTACCTCGGTTGTCCGTCCTGGAGCGAAAACGCCTGGCGCGAGTATCTGTACCCGGAAGACGCCAAAACCTCCGACTTTTTGGGCCTCTACTGCCAGGTGTTCAACGCCGTTGAAGGCAATACGACTTTCTACGCCAGTCCTTCGCCGACCACCGTGCAGCGTTGGGCCGAAATCATGCCTGCGCATTTTCGCTTTACCGCCAAGTTTCCCGGTGACATCAGCCACAGTGGCGACTTGCGCGATCAACTGACCGCCGCCGACACCTTTGTGCAATTGCTCAAACCCCTCGGCGAGCGTGTAGCGCCGCTGTGGCTGCAACTGTCGAAAAGCTTCACGCCGCATCGGCTGCCGGAGCTGGCGGCGTTCATCGATGCGCTGGATTGCCCGTTGGCGGTCGAAGTGCGGCATGAACAGTTCTTCGCCAAGGGCGAGAGCGAGCGGCTGCTCAATCGCCTGCTGCTGGACCGTGGCGTCGAGCGTATCTGCCTCGATCCGCGTGCGCTGTTCAGTTGCCTGTCGACCGAGTCTTCGGTGATCCACGCACAATCGAAAAAGCCGCGGGTGCCGACGCGTCCGGCGGCGTTCACGCAGTTCCCGCAAGTGCGCTTCATCGGCCATCCCGAACTTGAAGCCAACGATCCGTTCCTGGTGCCGTGGGTGGCGAAAATCGCCGAGTGGATCGAAGAGGGCCGCACGCCCTACATCTTCCTGCACACCGCCGACAACCTGTTGGCGGCGAAGCTGGCGCAACGATTTCACGCACAACTGATGCAACGTTTGCCTGGCCTGCCATCTCTGCCTGAGCTATACAGAGAACCCGCCGCGGAGCAACTTGGCCTGCTCTGAGGCGAACTCGTTTTTCTGCCCGGGAGCCTGCCGATGGATGCCACTGCCCTTCAAGAACAAGTCCGTAAAGCCCAAGCCTTCAAAGCCCTGCATGAGCGCCCGGGGATTTTCGTCATTCCCAATCCGTGGGATGCCGGCTCGGCGAAGATGCTCGCCAATCTGGGGTATCAAGCATTGGCGACCACCAGCGCCGGTTATGCGTTTTCCCAGGGCAAGGCCGATGGAGCCTTGAGTCTCGATGACACCTTGGCCAACGTTCGCGCGATTGTCGCGGCGACCGATTTGCCGGTGGCGGTGGATCTGGAAAACGGTTTCGCCGATGACCCGGCCGAGTGCGCGAAGAGTTTGCTGCGAGCGGCCGAGGCGGGCGCGGTGGGTGGTTCGATCGAGGACGCCACGGGACGTGCAGACGCGCCGATCTATTGCTTCGAACACGCCGTGGCGCGCATCGAAGCGGCCGTTGCCGCTGTGCGCACGCTGCCATTTCCCTTCCTGCTGACCGCCCGCGCGGAGAACTATCTGCACGGCAATCCTGACATCAACGACACCATTCGCCGCTTGCAGGCTTTCGCCGAGGCCGGGGCCGACGTGCTATATGCGCCAGGTTTGCGCAGTGCTGAAGAAGTCCTGGCAGTGGTGCGCGCAGTCGCGCCGAAACCGGTCAACGTGTTGATGTCCGGCGGGCTGAAACTGACCGTGCAGCAACTTGAAGAAATCGGTGTGCGGCGGATCAGCACCGGTTCGGCGCTGGCGCTCGCGGCGTTCGGTGAGTTCTTCCGCGCCGCCGAAGAAATTCAGCAGTCCGGCACTTTCGGCTTCACTTCAAAGTCGATGCCTTACGCCAAGGCCAACCAGTTTTTCAAAGGCTGAGCATGGCGCGGTGGATTGCGCTGGTCGTTCTGCTGATGTTTGGCGCTGCCATGGTCAGTGTCTGGCGCGGCTGGCTGGAAGTGCCGCCGCAGTGGAATCCGTGGGCGCCGCTGGATGTGAAAGCCACGCCCAACTGGCTGACCGGTTACAAGCTGATGCGTTTACGCAGCGACCCCGAACTCTGCGCCCAGGCACTGCGCAGCTCGGCGTTGCGCGTGACGCCGCAGTCCGACAGCCCGGATGCCAAGTGTCCGCTGATCGGCGCCTTGCGCGTGCAGGGCGGCGAAGTCGCGTTCAGCAGCAGCTTCCTCGCCAGTTGCCCGCTGGCAGTCGCCTACGCTCTGTTCGAACGCCATACCCTGCAACCCGCCGCACAGTCCGTTTACGGCGAGAAAGTCGTGCGCCTCGATCACCTCGGCAGCTTCGCCTGCCGCAATATCTACAACCGCGAAAGCGGCGCACTGAGTCGTCATGCCAGTGCCGATGCGTTGGATATCGCTGGCTTTCGGCTGGCGGATGGCCGAACCATCAGCGTGCTCAAGGACTGGCCGAAGCAGAATCAGGACGCGCAATTTCTCCGCAAGGTGCGCGACGGCGCCTGCGAAGCGTTCAGTGTGGTGTTGAGTCCGGATTACAACGCTGCCCATCGCAATCATTTTCATGTCGATGTCGGGCGCTGGAGCGTGTGTCGCTGAGGGTCAGGCGGCGATGCGCAGGTTTTGCAAAACGATCGGGCGCGCCCAGCCGTTATCGAAGTCCAGGGCTTTCTGCTGCTCGACGATTTCTTCCGGCGGGAATGGTGGGTACGGCTTCTGCAGCAGATCGAGGTCGAATTCGGCAATCGGCAGGTACAGCGGACGCTTTTGCGGCGCAGCACCCGGTTCCGGAATCGGTTGGCCGTTGTTCATCACGATCGGGCGAACCCAGCTGCTGTCGAAATCCTGCTGCGACTGTTGAGCCTTGAGCTCTTCTGGCGGGAACGGTGGGAACGGCTTGTCCAGCAGCTCCGTTTCGAACTCGGCGATCGGCAGGAACAACGGCTCTGGCGGACGCACTTCGGTTTCGACGACATTGCATTCGCGCTGCTCGATGATGTGCGCGTGCAACTCGCTGCCCACGGTCGGCTCTTCAGTGCTGTTCAGGTCAACCGGAGGAAACTTGCCGCAGGCAGGCACCACTTCACTCGTCTGTTCGGCCAGCGCCTGGGCAAAGAAATCCTGCCACAGGTGACTGACGCCGCTCAGTGCTTGAGTGTTTTGACGGCTGAAATCGCCATGGGGCGAAATGTAGCCAATCGATGTGGGAAGAATGCCTGACATTTTTTTCGGTTGACGCTCAGCTCTGGCAAAATGCGCGTTGATTGGGTTATCGGCGGTTTTTGCCGATCCTTAACTTTTTTGAGCGTGTTTTCCATGATTGAGCAACCCGCGGCCTGCCGCATCCATGTCGAAGCCCTCGGCCCGACGTTTGAAGCGCAAGCCGAGCAGTGGGCCGCACGCCTGGGCCTGCCGTTGCAAATGGCCGACGGCGAGTTCGCCTTGCAGGTCGGTGAGCAGGGTTTGCAGCTCCAGCAACTCGGCCCGGATGCACCGGGGCCGGTGCGCGTGGACTTCGTCGAGGGCGGCGCGGCGCATCGGCGGTTGTATGGCGGCGGTAGCGGGCAGATGATCGCCAAGGCTGTCGGTATCGCCCAAGGCGTGCGTCCGCGGGTACTGGATGCCACGGCGGGGTTGGGCAAGGATGCGTTCGTGCTGGCCAGTCTTGGTTGCGAGATGAGCCTGATCGAGCGCCAACCGCTGATCGGTGCGTTACTGGAGGATGGTCTGGCGCGTGGCGCGGAAGATTTCGATGTGGCGCCGATTGTGGCGCGGATGAAATTGCTCAAGGGCAACTCCATCGAGGTCATGCGCAACTGGGAAGGCGAGCCGCCGCAGGTGATCTATCTCGACCCGATGTTCCCGCATCGTGAGAAAACCGCGCTGGTGAAGAAGGAAATGCGCCTGTTCCGCCCGCTGGT
Organism: Pseudomonas sp. NPDC087817; assembly: GCF_044742875.1. Taxonomy (NCBI): domain Bacteria; kingdom Pseudomonadati; phylum Pseudomonadota; class Gammaproteobacteria; order Pseudomonadales; family Pseudomonadaceae; genus Pseudomonas; species Pseudomonas sp. NPDC087817. The sequence continues at coordinate 28,542 of NZ_JBIUVJ010000045.1, read as the reverse complement.
CGGGGATGATCCGGATGCCCCGGCGCTGCTGGCAGCGGCACTGGCATTGGCGACCCATCGTGTGGTGGTCAAACGCCCGCGCAAGGCGCCGTGTATTGAAGGGCCTAAGCCGAGTCATGCGCTGGATGGTAAATCCAGCCGGTATGACATCTACCCGAAGAAAGCGCTCAAGCCTTGAGACCGAGTCGCGCCTATCGCTGGCAAGCCAGCTCCCACAGGTTTTGGTGGTGTGCACACAATATGTGATCACTCACAGCTCTCGCAGAGATTTGGATGTGCACACAATTGGTGATCACACTCTGATCCCTGTGGGAGCTGGCTTGCCAGCGATGGCGTCAGTACAGACGCCGCAGAAACTAGGGTCTGTAAGCCCGCATAAACAACCCCACCACTTCCTGCACATGGCTCTCTGAAGCCTCTTCGCTCAGCGGCTCGCCGCAGCCATACAACAGACGAAAATTCCCCGCGCCTTTGATCAGGCAGAAGAAATGCTCGGCCGCATTACGCGGCAGGTCGATGCTCAGTGCGCCCGTCTCGTGGATGCGCGTCAACAACCGCTCCATGCCCTGCACCATGCGCTGCGGGCCCGCTTCAAAGAAGATCAGCGACAGATTCGGATCCTGACTGCCGAGCGCCATGATCAAACGATGCAGATTCACCGACTCATCGCTGTTGATCAGTTGGTGAAAGCCTCGCGCAATGTTCAGCAACACATTTTCCACGGCAATGCCTTCCGGCAATTCGAAGAACAGCGGTGGCAGTTGCTCCTCGCATTTGGCCATCACGGCGGCGGAAAACAGCGTCTCCTTGTCGTTGAAATGGCTGTAGACCGTCAGCTTCGACACGCCGGCCTCGGCAGCGACCGCGTCCATGCTGGTGTTGGCATAGCCGTGACTCAGAAAAAGAATTTTCGCCGCGTCGAGGATCGCCTGGCGCTTGGCCAGATCCTTGGGGCGGCCCGGGCCGTTTGGAGCTGAAAGATTGTTCGACATTCTTCGCTTTTAATACTGGACTGGTGAGTTTGCTATTAATAACATACCGGCCAGTATAATTATTCCAAGCACCATTAGCGAAAGGTCCGTCACCATGTTCCGCCATGCGTTGTCCTTTGCGTTGCCAGCCGGTCTGGCATTTTTATTATCGGCATGCGGTCAGGAAGAGGTGACGCAAGTGGCCGTGCGACCGGCCATGGTGGTTCAGCCAGAGCCTTCGGCGCAGGCGATGGAAAGTTATCCGGGCGAAGTCCGCGCCCGTTACGAGCCGAGTCTGGCGTTCCGCATCGGTGGCAAAGTCAGCCGACGACTGGTTGACGAAGGCCAGCGCGTGAAGGCCGATCAGCCACTCGCCGAACTCGATCCGCAGGATGTGCGCCTGCAACTGGAAGCCACTCGCGCCCAAGTCGCTGCTGCCGAAGCCAATCTGAATCTGGTGCGCGCCGAGCGTGATCGCTACAAGACCTTGATGGATCGGCAGATGGTCAGCCGCTCCGCGTACGACAACGCCGAGAATCTCTACCGCTCCGGCGAAGCCCGTCTCAAGCAAATCAAAGCCGAATTCAACGTGTCGACCAATCAGGCCAGTTACGCGGTTTTGCGTGCGCCACAGGATGGCGTGGTGGCCCAGCGTTCGGTGGAAGTCGGCCAGGTCGTCGCGGCCGGGCAAACTGTATTCACCCTCGCCACAGACGGCGAACGTGAAGTGTTGATCAGCCTGCCGGAGCAGAGTTTTGGCCGCTTCAAGGTCGGGCAACCGGTGACGGTCGAGTTGTGGACGCAGCAGAACCAGCGTTTTGCCGGGCAGATCCGCGAGCTGTCTCCCGCCGCCGATCCGCGCTCTCGCACCTTCGCCGCACGCATTTCCTTCACCAGCGGCAAAGTCCCGGCCGAGCTCGGCCAGAGTGCCCGGGTGTTCGTGCAGTCTGCCGATGTCGTGCCGCTGTCCGTTCCACTGTCTGCGCTGACCGCTGAAAACGGCGCGACCTACGTCTGGGTCGTCAACGCCAACAACACGCTGAAGAAAACGCCCGTGCGCGTCGGCCCGTTCGGCGAGAAAACCGTGCCGGTGCTTGAAGGTTTGAACGCCAGCGATTGGGTGGTCGCCGCTGGCGTGCATGTGTTGCTCGAAGGGCAGCAGGTGCGTCCCGTGGATCGCTCCAACCGTGTCGTCAAGCTGGCGGACAAGGAGTAAGTCCCGATGCGCTTCAACCTTTCCGAATGGGCGTTGCGTAATCGCCAGATCGTACTGTTCGTGATGCTTTTGCTGGCGATCGTCGGAGCGTTGTCCTACACCAAACTGGGTCAGAGTGAAGACCCGCCGTTCACCTTCAAGGCCATGGTCATCCAGACCCGCTGGCCGGGTGCGACCGCGCAGGAAGTTTCGCGCCAGGTCACCGAGCGTATCGAAAAGAAGCTGATGGAAACCGGTGAGTACGAACGTATTGTTTCGTTCTCGCGTCCCGGTGAATCGCAGGTCACCTTTATTGCCCGCGATTCGATGCATTCCAAGGAAATCCCCGACCTCTGGTATCAGGTGCGCAAGAAAGTCGGCGACATCCGCCAGACCTTGCCGCCGGGCATTCAGGGACCATTCTTCAACGATGAATTCGGCACCACGTTCGGCAATATCTACGCGTTGACCGGCGACGGTTTCGACTACGCCGTGCTCAAGGATTACGCCGATCGCATCCAGATTCAGCTGCAACGGGTCAAGGATGTCGGCAAGGTCGATCTGCTCGGCTTGCAGGACGAAAAGATCTGGGTCGAACTGTCCAACGTCAAACTCGCCACCCTCGGCTTGCCGCTGGCGGCGGTGCAGCAGGCGCTGGAAGAGCAGAACGCGGTATCCACTGCCGGCTTCTTCGAAACCAGCAGCGAGCGATTGCAGCTACGGGTTTCGGGGAATTTTCAGACAGTCGATGAGATAAAAAACTTTCCGATCCGGGTCGGCGATCGTACGTTCCGCATCTCCGATGTCGCCGACGTGCGTCGCGGTTTCAACGATCCACCGGCGCCGCGCATGCGTTTCATGGGCGAAGACGCGATCGGTCTGGCCGTGGCGATGAAGGACGGCGGCGACATTCTGGTGTTGGGTAAAGCGCTGGAAGGCGAGTTTTCGCGCATCCAGAAAAACCTCCCGGCCGGCATGCAGTTGCGCAAGGTTTCCGACCAGCCAGCGGCGGTGAAAACCGGGGTTGGCGAGTTCGTCCAGGTGCTGGTCGAAGCGTTGGCGATTGTGTTGCTGGTGAGCTTTTTCTCACTCGGCGTGCGCACCGGCATGGTCGTCGCGCTGACGATTCCGCTGGTGCTGGCGATGACCTTCGCTTGCATGTATTACCTCGGCATCGGCCTGCACAAGATTTCCCTTGGCGCGTTGGTGCTGGCGCTGGGGCTGCTGGTGGACGACGCGATCATTGCCGTGGAAATGATGGCGATCAAAATGGAGCAGGGCTTCGACCGGATCCGCGCGGCGAGCTATGCCTGGACCAGCACGGCGTTTCCTATGCTCACCGGTACTCTGATCACCGCCGCAGGTTTCCTGCCGATTGCCACGGCGCAGTCGGGCACCGGCGAATACACCCGGTCGATCTTTCAGGTAGTGACCATTGCGCTGCTCGCGTCATGGGTGGCGGCGGTGATGTTCGTGCCGTATCTGGGGGAAAAGCTCCTGCCGGATCTGGCGAAAATTCATGCGGCCAAACACGGCACGGCTGATGGTCAGCCGGATCCTTACGGCACGCCGTTCTATCAGCGGGTTCGTCGTTTGGTCGAGTGGTGCGTGGCGCATCGCAAGACCGTCATCGTGCTGACAGTCGGGCTGTTTATCGCCTCGGTGATGTTGTTCCGCTTCGTGCCGCAGCAATTCTTCCCGGCTTCAAATCGGCTGGAACTGATGGTTGATCTGAAACTGGCTGAAGGCGCTTCGCTGGCGAACACCACGGCTGAGGTCAAGCGCCTTGAAGCGATGCTCAAGGAGCACGCCGGTATCGACAATTATGTGGCGTATGTCGGTACGGGCTCGCCGCGTTTTTATCTGCCGCTCGATCAGCAGTTGCCCGCAGCGAGCTTTGCGCAATTTGTGGTGCTGGCGAAAAACATCGAGGAGCGTGAAGCCTTGCGCAGCTGGCTGATCGACACCCTCAACGAACAATTCCCGGCGCTGCGCTCGCGGGTCACGCGCTTGGAAAACGGTCCGCCGGTTGGCTATCCGGTGCAGTTCCGTGTCACTGGCGAGCACATCGAGGAAGTCCGTGCTTTGGCGCGCAAGGTTGCGGCCAAGGTTCGCGAGAATCCGCATGTGGTTAACGTGCATCTGGATTGGGAGGAGCCGAGCAAGGTTGTCTACCTGAACATTGATCAGGATCGCGCCCGGGCGCTTGGCGTGAGCACGGCCAATCTGGCGAAATTCCTGCAGAGTTCGTTGACCGGGTCCAGCGTCAGTCAGTACCGCGAAGACAATGAGTTGATCGAGATTCTGCTGCGCGGCACGGTGCATGAGCGCACCGAGCTGTCGTTGTTGCCGAGTCTGGCGGTGCCGACGGATAACGGTCGCAGTGTGGCGTTGTCGCAGATTGCCACGCTGGAATACGGCTTTGAGGAAGGCATTATCTGGCACCGTAATCGTCTGCCGAACGTGACTGTGCGGGCGGACATTTATGGCAAGGAGCAGCCGGCGACGCTGGTCAAGCAGATCATGCCGACGCTGGATTCGATTCGCGCTGAGTTGCCGGATGGTTATCTGCTGGATGTCGGCGGCACGGTGGAGGATTCGGAGCGCGGGCAGAAGTCGGTGAATGCCGGGGTGCCGATGTTCATTGTCGTGGTGCTGACGCTTTTGATGGTGCAGTTGCGCAGTTTTTCGCGTACGGCGATGGTGTTTTTGACGGCGCCGTTGGGGTTGATCGGGGTGACGTTGTTTTTGATAGTGTTCCGGCAGCCGTTCGGGTTTGTGGCGATGTTGGGGACGATCGCGTTGTCCGGGATGATCATGCGTAATTCGGTGATTCTGGTGGATCAGATCGAGCAGGATATTGCTTCTGGGCTTAAGCCTTGGCAGGCGATTATCGAGGCTACGGTGCGGCGTTTTCGGCCGATTGTGTTGACGGCTCTGGCGGCGGTTTTGGCGATGATTCCGTTGTCTCGGAGTGTGTTTTTTGGGCCTATGGCGGTGGCGATCATGGGGGGGTTGATTGTTGCGACTGCGCTGACGCTGTTGTTTTTGCCTGCTTTGTATGCGGCTTGGTTCAGGGTTCGGCGGGAGGCTTGATTTTTTTTGGCTTGGCGGCCTTCGGGCCGACCAGTTTCTTGGGTTTTGGGTGAATATCCGTTTCTGCGGGTGTTGCCGCTGGCGGTTTCGCTCTTACAGCGAGTCACCTTTTCCAAACGCCGAAAAGGTAACCCAAAAGGCTTTGCCCTGACGTTCGGCCCTCGCTGTGGCTCGGGTCCCTTCGTTACGGGATTGATCCGGGGGCATCGCCTCCGGTTTGCTTCGCTGCACCTCCTCTCGATGTGTTCGACTTCGTCGAACGGTCGCTGCGCTCCCACCCCGGATCAATCCCTCCACTCAGCCTGCCGACGGGCTCTAAGATCAAAAGCCGCAGCCGAGCTAACGCTCATCCTGTTGAGTGGTGAGGAGCAGAAGCGATCTGTTCTTGCTCTTCTGTGGGAGCGAGCCTGCTCGCGAAGGCGGCCTGACAGCCGACCTGTTGCTTGCAGATGTACGCCATCCAACTGTAGGAGTGAGCCTGCTCGCGATGACGCCCTGACAGCCACCCAATTTCTGCTTGAATGCACGCGCCGAAACTGTGGGAGCTGGCTTGCCAGCGATGGCGGCCTGACAGCCGACCAAGCCTTGAACTGAAAATACTCGATCCAAATGTGGGAGCCAGCCTGCTGGCGAAGACGATCTGAAAGGCGAAGTTGTTTAACGGTGTGACAAAAACTCAGAACCTTCCCACATGTTTTTCAGGTTGTCCGTCGGACGTGCGATCTCTAGCCTTAGGCTGTCGCTGCAAAAATCAGCGACCGGGTTTCGCAGCCCGGTTAAACTTCAGACGCACAGCGTCCACCATCCGAAAACGGGCGCTTTTTTATGCCTGTGTCATGGCGGTTGTGCGCGGGATACCTTCGGGTATGCCGGGTGCCTGAAGTCCCGGTCTGCGAACCTGCGTACAGCTGCCACCTAACATTCGTTTCGCAGCGAACGGTGGCGGCTCCATTACTTCAGGAGATTTCGCCATGTTCAAACCCACGCCAAACCCGCCCAAACCCGTCAATCATCCCAGCACAATCTTCACCGTCCTTCCCGAGGTCGATTCCGAAACATTACTCGCTCACGCCTGTGAAACGCTGGCCTCAGCCAACATCATGGCCACGGAACTGGCGTTCACCCTGATGGGCCCGACGTGTAATCATCTTCTGGGTATTCAGCAGATGATCTCCCTCGCAGAGCTATCGGTGAACCGCGTCCTCGATCAAGTCGATCCGCAAACCTGACGCCCAACAAAAAGCCCGCTGAACCCCAAAGGTTCAGCGGGCTTTTTGTCGTTCAGAACATTACAACGTCCCAAACACCTTCTTCGCCAGACTCGTCGCCGCAGCGGCCGGGTTTTTGCGAAGGGTTTCTTCCTGTTTGCCGATCATTTCGAACAAGCCGTTGAGCGCTTGTTCGGTCACGTAGTTTTCGACGTTGGCGCTCTTCGCGTCCACCACACCAAAGGTCGCGGCCTGGCCGGCGAAGGCGTTGTATTTCTGCGCTACTCCGACCTTGTCCGTGGCTTGTTTGACGATCGGCAGGAACTTGGCGCGGATCTGTTCGCGGCTGGATTTGTCGAGGTATTGGGTGGCCGAGTCGCTGCCGCCGCTGAGGATGCCTTTGGCGTCGGCAACGCTCATTTTCTTCACGGCGTCGACGAGGATTGGCTGGGCCTGGGTCACGGCGGTTTCCGCAGCCTTGTTCATCGCGGTTTCCAGTTCTTCGACCTGGGCGCCCATGCCGAAGGCTTTCATTTTGCTGGCGGCTTTACCGAGTTTGCCCGGCAGTTCGATCTTCACCTCAGGGTTGTTGCTGAAGCCACCCGGGGTGCCCAGTTGTTTGACGGCCAGTTGCGCGCCTTGGGTCAGGGCGTCCTTGAGGCCGCCGGTGGCGTCTTGTTGCGACAGATCGTTGAGCGACAGGGCCATGGCGCTGGCGGAGATCATCAGGCCCGCGCAGAGGCCGGCGAAGCGAAGGGTAGGGCGGAGCATGGCGGCTTCCTTGTTGCAGAAAATGAATTAACGAACGGCGTCGACGCGGATTTTCAGCGGCTGCGGATCGTTGCCGTCGAGTTGCACGGCGTGGTTTTCGGTGGTGATGAACATCAACTCACCGTTGACCTCAATGCGCGCGCTGACCGAGTAGCGGTGGCCGGGTTTGACCTGCGCCGGATCGTAGCTCAAGTGGAACGGCAGTGGCACCTGGCCTTTGACCGGGCCTTTCTGTTCGTCGAGTACGACGGCTGGTGCGTCGGCCAGTGAAACGTCTTGCAGGCTTACGCTCAGGGTCGCGCTCGGTGGCAGGGCGATGCGTTGCAGATAGAACACTTCACCATCGAGACCGACCTTGCCGGCGGGGGTGGTGGATTGGCAGGCGCTGAGCAGGGCAGCGGCAGCGAGAACGGTCAGTTTTTTCATGGCAAATCTCCTTTCAATGTAGGAGTGAGCCTGCTCGCGATGGCGGTTCAACATCTCTGTTGTCTGACCCAGCGTTTTCGCGAGCAGGCTCACTCCTACAGGTTTTCATCAGGCTTCGGGCTGTATGGCCGGTTGATCGGCCGCATCTTCACTGCGATGCAGCGCGACCTGACGGATCGACAAACGAATCTCCGCCGGCAACACACGTTTGGCCGCGCCTTCGGCCAGTTCGCCGAGCAGTTCGTGGTAGCTCAGTTTGCCGGCCTCGTCGCGACGCAGCACGTCGAGGTCGAGCAGGGTCTGGATGAAGTGGCGGAACAGGCTCTTGTCGAAGAACTCCGGGGCATTCAGGCCGTGGAGGATCGACAGGCGCTGGGCCATGACCGTGCACAGGTCTTCCAGTTCTTCGGCGCTGACGCTGTTCTGGCCGGCGTTGAGCAGCAGCGAGACGGTCATGTAGAAGCGTTGCAGGGTCTGCGCAATGCTCTTCGACAGCAGGGTCAGCAGCACGAAATGCCGCGAGCTCGGTGCCGGACGCAGGTACACGTCTTTCTCGAAGCGCAGCAGGCCTTGTTCGACGAACGCTTCCAGCCATTGATCGACCACCGCGTCGAGTTCGTCGAGGCTCCAGCGGATGAACAGCTCCGACTGCAAGTACGGATACAGCGCGCGGGTGTAGCGCAAGATCTGTTCGCGGCTCATGCGCGAGGTGCTCTGGAAGAAGCTCGCCAGCAGCGATGGCAGGGCGAAAATGTGCAGCACGTTGTTGCGGTAGTAGGTCATCAGGACGGCATTTTGCTCGTCCAGATAGAGAATCTTGCCCAGCGCATCGTTTTGTTCGGACAGCAGATCCATGTCCTTCACATGCTCGATCAGCGCGCGACCATCGCCTTCCGGCAATGTGGTGTGCGGCGAGTACGGGACCTTGCGCAGCAGGGCCAGATACAGATCCAGTACCCGCGCCATCGCCCGATCATCCAGCGCCAGACGGCTGGTCGACAGCAGCGCCAGGGCCACCAGGTTGACCGGGTTGATCGCCGCCGCTTCGTTCAGATGCTGCGCGACTTTCTCGCCGAGGCGGTTGGTGGTCTCGTTGAGCCACGCCGGTTTGTACTGCGGGCCAAGTTCCTGCTGGCGCCAGTCCGGTTGTTCGGCGTCGAGGAACTCCGCCAGTTTGATCGGCTCGCCGAAGTTCACCGCGACCTGACCGAAGCGCTGTTTGAGCGCGCCGATGACTTTGAAGATGTCGAAGATCGACTCTTTCTTCTTGCTCGCGCCACGCAGTTCGCCGAGGTAGGTGCGACCTTCAAGTACGCGCTCATAGCCGATGTACACCGGCACAAACACGATCGGCATCCGCGACGAACGCAGGAAGCTGCGCATGGTAATGGCGAGCATCCCGGTTTTCGGTTGCAGCATGCGCCCGGTGCGCGAGCGACCGCCCTCGACGAAGTACTCGACCGGAAAACCTTTGGTGAACAGGGTGTGCAGGTACTCGTTGAACACCGAGGTGTACAGCGGATTGCCCTTGAACGTGCGGCGCATGAAGAACGCGCCGCCACGGCGCAGCAGGCTGCCGATCACCGGCATGTTCAGGTTGATCCCGGCGGCGATGTGCGGCGGCGTCAGGCCGTTGCGGAACAGCAAATACGAGAGCAGCAGGTAGTCGATGTGGCTGCGGTGGCACGGCACGTAGATCACTTCGTGACCCTGGGCGACCTTTTGCACGCCTTCGATGTGGTTGACCTTGATGCCGTCGTAGATTTTGTTCCAGAACCAGCTCAGCACCACTTCAAGGAAGCGGATCGCGGTGTAGGTGTAGTCCGAGGCGATCTCGTTGCCGTAGCGCAGGGCCTGGGCTTTGGCTTTTTCCGGCGAGATGTTTTCGCGCTCGGCTTCGTCGAGGATCGCTTGCTTGACCAGCGGCTGGTTGAGCAGGCCTTTGACCAGGTTGCGGCGGTGGGAAATGTCCGGACCGATCACTGCCGCTTTCAGATTGCGGAAGTGTACGCGCAGGATGCGCTGGGCCATGCGCACGGTGCGTTCGTGGCCCTTGTTGTGTTCGATCAGCTCGCGCAGGTGGATCGGCGCGGAGAATTGCACGCGGGTTTTACGCCCGAGGACGACGATGCTCAGCAGTCGACGCAGACGGCCGGTGACGGCCCAGCTGTCGGCGAACAACAATTTCCAGGGACTGTTTTCACTGTCCGGCGATTGGCCCCAGAACACGCTGACCGGAATGATCTGTGCGTCTTCGGCAGCGTTCTGCGTGAGCGCGCTGACCAGCCGTGTCAGGGTCGGCGGCGCACCGCGTTTGTCCTGACGGCCGAGCCAGTCCGGGTCCGGGGTCAGATAGAAGAACGCGGCGGGCTCGATCAGCGAACCCACTGACACCGGCAGCACCGGACGCGGCAGGCCGGCCTTGGTGCACTCGGTATCGACCACCGCCAGATCGGTCAGCGATGGATTTTGCAGGACGTAGAACACCGGACGACTGCGGTCGAGGTTGAGGGTGAACGACGACTGGTTGATCGTCTCGGAGCGAACCCAGAGATACAACAGTCGGCGCAAGGTGCCAAACACAAGACGGCGGAACGGGGAACGGGTCATACGGCTTCTGCGTGAGTGGATAAAACCGAGCAGGTGCTCGGGCGGTGGCTAGTGTGCCGGATTCATCGAAAATCGGCAAAAAAGCGGCGAAGTAATCTCCTGTTGAGAGTTTTGCCGCCTGTCATATACTCGGCGATCTGCCGCCGGGGCCCTTTTATGGACGTCGGACGCAGGCTGACGTTCCTCAAAGGCTTTCCTGCGAAAAGCCTGTTCAATAATAAAAAAGGAGTATGAACAGATGGCAACACGTGAAACCGGCAACGTGAAGTGGTTCAACGACGCCAAGGGCTACGGCTTCATTCAGCGCGAGGACGGGGTGGACGTGTTCGTGCACTACCGCGCGATTCGTGGCGAAGGGCATCGGTCACTGACGGAAGGTCAGCAGGTCGAGTACGCGGTGATCACCGGCGAGAAGGGTTTGCAGGCTGAGGATGTTGTAGGTCTGTGATGATCGTTCCCACGCTCTGCGTGGGAATGCCTCAATGGACGCTCCGCGTCCGCATTGGACGCAGAGCGTCCCGGGCTGCATTCCCACGCGGAGCGTGGGAACGATCAGTATCAGGCGGTTTTCCAGGTGATCTCTTCTTCACCGTCTTCGCTGATGCGAATCCAGCGATCTGCTGTCTCTTCGCCTTCTTCCTCGACCCACGTCCCCGGCGCACAACGCACTTCGACGTTCAGCGCAGCAAAGGCTGCGCGAGCGCAGGCGATGTCGTCGTCCCAAGGCGTCTGGTCGCTTTCCAGGTACAGGCTGTTCCACTTGCCGACGGCTTTCGGCAGCCAGGTCACCGGCACGTTGCCGGCCTTGCACTTGTAGGTCTGGCCTTTCTGCACCCAGTCGCTGCATGGGCCCAACGCTTCGCCCAGCCAGGCCGAAATGGCCTTGTGGTCGACGTCGGCGTCTTTCAGGTAAATCTCGATATCCGGTTGGCGCATGGATGTCCTCACTGCGGGTCTGAAAAATCCATTCGCGGATTTAGCCGGCCCCGGGCATTGGCCCGAGACCAAAAGTTATTGAAGAACGAAATAATCGTAGCGCATCGACACGGTGGTCTCGAACGGCTCTGCCTGCTCGATCACCGCCGCGCGACGCTCGGCACTGGCACGCCAGCCGTGAGGTGTCATCGCCAACAGGTTGGCGCGGTCCTCGGGCTTGTCCAGCGTCAGTTTGAATTCCAGGGTTTCACTGTGCGCCAGCGCCATGCCTTCGGGCACCAGGGCCAGATGCTTGTCGTCGGTGTATTCGCGCACTTCGTCGTACAGGCGTTCGCGCAATTCCATCAGGTGGCCGCTGGTCGGGCCGACTTTCATCAGACCGCCGCCAACGCTGAGCAGACGCTTGGCTTCTTCCCAGTCCAAAGGACTGAAAACGCTGGCGAGAAACTGGCAACTGCCCGACGCCAATGGCACGCGAGCCATGCTGGCGATCAACCAGGTCAGCGCCGGGTTGCGCTTGCAGGCGCGTTTGACCGCTTCACGCGAGATGTCCAGCGCGTAGCCATCGGCGTCCGGCAGGGCCTCGGCGATTTGCGCGGTGTAATAACCCTCGCCACAACCGATGTCGACCCAGCGATCTGGCGCATAGCTCGCCGCCAGTTCGGCCAGACGCTTGGCCACCGGCGCGTAATGGCCGGCGTTCAAAAAGTCACGGCGCGCCTCGACCATGGCTTGGTTGTCGCCAGGGTCGCGGCTGTTCTTGTGCTGCACCGGCAGCAGGTTCAGATAACCCTGCCGCGCACGGTCGAAGCGATGGCCGGCGGGGCAGACCACGCCGTTGTCCACTGTGTTCAGCGGTTCACTGCAAATGGGGCAAGCAAGCATCAGGCGAGCAACTTGATCAGGGTCTGGTAGTAGATCTCGGTCAGCACGTCGAGATCGGCCGCCAATACGCGTTCGTTGACCTGGTGGATAGTCGCGTTGACCGGGCCCAGTTCAACCACTTGCGTGCCCATGGTCGCGATGAAACGGCCATCGGAAGTGCCGCCGCTGGTGGATGCCTTGGTCTCGCGGCCGGTGATGTCCTTGATGCTCGCCGATACCGCGTCGAGCAGCGCGCCCGGCTCGGTGAGGAACGGCAGGCCGGACAGCGCCCAGTCGATGTGCCAGTCCAGATCGTGCTTGTCGAGGATGTCGGCGACACGTTTCTGCAGGCCTTCGACGGTCGATTCGGTGGAGAAGCGGAAGTTGAACACCGCCACCAGATCGCCCGGAATCACGTTGGTCGCGCCGGTGCCGGAATTGACGTTGGAAATCTGGAAACTGGTCGGCGGGAAGAAATCGTTGCCGTGATCCCAATGCTCTGCGGCCAGTTCGGCCAGCGCCGGAGCAGCAAGGTGGATCGGATTTTTCGCCAGGTGCGGGTAGGCGACGTGGCCCTGAATGCCTTTGACGGTGAGCTTGGCACCGAGCGAGCCACGGCGGCCGTTTTTCACAACGTCGCCAACCAAAGTGGTGCTCGACGGTTCGCCGACGATGCACCAGTCCAGACGCTCGTTGCGCGCGGCCAGGCGTTCAACCACAGCCTTGGTGCCGTGATGCGCCGGGCCTTCTTCGTCGCTGGTGATCAGGAACGCGACCTTGCCCTTGTGGTTCGGGTAGTCGGTGACAAAGCGTTCGGCGGCAACGGTCATCGACGCCAGGCTGCCTTTCATGTCCGCCGCGCCACGACCGCAGAGCATGCCGTGTTCATCAATCACCGCGTTGAACGGGTCGATCTGCCACGCCGTTACCGGACCGGTCGGCACCACGTCGGTGTGGCCGGCGAAGCACAGCACCGGGCCGTCGTTGTTGCCGTGGGTGGCCCAGAAGTTATCCACATCCTCGATGCGCATCGGTTCGAGGGTGAAACCGGCATCGCCCAGGCGCTGCATCATCTGCTTCTGGCAATCGGCATCGACCGGCGTTACGGACGGACGGCGGATCAGATCGATGGCGAGTTGGAGGGTCGGCGAAAGGTCGGCGTGGGCCGTCATGGAAAACTCCGGGATCATGAATTTGAGCAGGGACCAATGTGGGAGCGAGCCTGCTCGCGAATGCGGTGTGTCAGTCAACATAGTTGGTGATTGTTACAACGCCTTCGCGAGCAGGCTCGCTCCCACAGGGATTAGAGCTGAGCCCCGCAAAATGGCGGTTATCTTAAAGCAAAACGGCGACCATTGGCCGCCGTTTAGTGCATCGATGAGGATTTAGACGACCGGCGCCGGTTCAGGCGCGGGCGCAGGTTTCGGTAGCGACGACAGGAACGCCATGATCAACGCCGCCAGGTACGGCAGCGACTGCACCAGCAGCATCACCACCCAGAAACGCATGTCATTGCTCGGCATGCCGTTGACCAGGAAGATCCCCAGCGCCGCGCCCCACAACAGCAACATGATGAACAGCTCCTCCCGCGCTTCGGAAATCGCCACCCAGAAGCCATGGTTGTCGGCATTTTTCGGCGTACGGAAGAACGGAATGCTGCTGGTGAAGAAGCCGTACAACACCGCTTTGGCGATGGTGTGCGACAACGCCAGACCGGCCAGTGCCGCACAGAACGCATCCTTCAGGTTCACCCCAACCGCGCGGCGATACAGGAAGATGATCTTGCCGACCTTGAACACGAACAGCGCCAACGGCGGGATCGCGAAAATCAGCAGCGGCGGATCGACCCGTTGCGGCACGATGATCATTGCCGCCGACCACAACAGCGCGCCGACGGTGAAGAAAATGTTCATACCGTCCGCGACCCACGGCAACCAGCCCGCGAGGAAGTGGTAGCGCTGGCCACGAGTCAGTTCGGTGTCCTTGCCGCGCAGCAGGCTGCGGGTGTGGCGCTTGATGATCTGGATCGCACCGTAAGCCCAACGGAAACGCTGCTTCTTGAAGTCGATGAAGGTGTCCGGCATCAGACCCTTGCCGTAGCTGTCGTGGTAATACGCCGCCGACAGGCCTTTCTCGAACACGCGCAGACCGAGTTCGGCGTCTTCACAGATGCACCAGTCAGCCCAACCCAATTCTTCCAGAACCGAACGGCGGGTCATGGTCATGGTGCCGTGCTGGATGATCGCGTCACGGTCATTGCGGGTGACCATGCCGATGTGGAAGAAGCCTTTGTATTCCGCGTAGCAGAGCTTCTTGAAGGTGCTTTCGTTCTGGTCGCGATAGTCCTGAGGCGACTGCACCACGGCGATTTTCGGGTCGGCGAAGTGCGGCACCATGTGCTTGAGCCAGTTCGGGTGCACGCAATAATCGGAGTCGATCACCGCGATCACTTCGGCGTCCTTGGCGGTGTGCGGGATCAGGTAGTTCAGCGCACCGCCCTTGAAACCGGCCAATGGCGCAACGTGGAAGAACTTGAAGCGTGGGCCGAGGGTTGCGCAGTAGTCGCGCACCGGTTCCCAGACCGCCGGGTCCTTGGTGTTGTTGTCGATGATCAGGACTTCATAGTCCGGATAATCGAGCGCGGCCAGGGCGTCGAGGGTCTGTTTGACCATGTCCGGCGGCTCGTTGTAGCAAGGCACGTGGATCGACACCTTCGGGCGATAGCTGGAGTCGCCTTCGACCGGCAGGAATTCCCGTCGACGCTTGTGAATCCACACCGCTTCGGCCAATTCATGCGCCTCCGTCAGCAAGACGATAAACACGCCGAGCGCACCCAGTGCCAGGAGGAAACCGACCGTCAGGCTGAACCACGTGCTGTATTGCAGGCTGTAGTCGTAACCGATCCACACCAGCACCGAACCACACAGGAATGCAATAAAGGTCAGGAAGATCCGGCCGCGCTGGCGCAGCGCCGAGCCGTCGATCATCAGCAACGTCAGCGACAACAACGCCAGCACCACCGAACCGACCGCCAGCACGCGCCATTGCGGAATCGCTACCACCGGGCCTTCGAAGTTGAATTTCTGCTGACGCGCGGCGTTGAACACGCCCCAATAGGCGCCAACCGACCCTTCGTCACTGGCCTTCCACGGCTGGTCAAACGCTTCGATCACGAAGTAGTTGAAGCCCTGGCGATTGAGCTTGTTCACCAGGTTGCGCAGGTAGATCGCCTGATCTGCCGGCGACGCATCAGCACCACCGCGCATACGGCCGTTGCTCGGCCAGCCCACTTCGGACAGCAGCAGCGGTTTTTTCGGGAACAGCTTTTTCAGGTCGCGGGCACGGTCGAAAACGAACTGGCCAGCCTTGTCGACCGGGATGAATTCCCAGTACGGCAGAACGTGGGCGGCGATCAGGTCAACGTGCTTGGCCAGTTCCGGGTGTTCTTCCCAGACGTGCCACTGCTCGGAGGTAGTCACCGGCACTTTCACCGCGGCGCGAACCCGGTCTAGCAGCACGCTCAGTTGTTCGGCGGTGATTTCCTTGCGGAAGATCGCCTCGTTGCCGACTACCACGCGAACCACGCTGCGCGAGGTGTTGGCCAGTTCGATGGCGCGGGTGATTTCTCGTTCGTTGCGCTCCTGGTCGGGGCTGATCCAGATCCCGAGGGTCACGCGCAGGCCGAACTCTTCCGCCAGTTTCGGGATGTCTTGCAAAGAGCCGTCGACCGAGTAGATACGGATGTTGTCCGTCAGCTTGCTCATGATCTCCAGATCGCGGCGCATTTCCTCGTCAGATGGGAACTGATCCTTCTGCGGGAATTGTCCTTGTTGGAACGGCGAATAGGAGAAACCGGAGATCTGCTCCGGCCAGTTCGGCGCGGTGACCGGGCGATTGATCAGCGCCCAGAAGCCGGTGAACAGGGCGGCGATTGCCAGAACCACCACCAGGTTGAGTCCAAATTTACGCGATGACATAGCTGTTTCAGGTTCCAAAGGCTGTGGAACGGAGGATCGGTAGGCTATACGCCAAAGGGGCGCGCATCCTACACCGGTAGTTCACAAGTCGTACAACAGACAGGGAAATGCCCGATATTGGGCAATCCTCTTTGACTTAAGTTCTTACACTTGTAGATCGAAGGTTAAAACTTGTCGCTGCGTAGCCCTATAATGCGCGCCGGTTTTTGGGGTAATGGTCATGAGTACAGAAGATCCGCGGTTTGCAGGCATCGCCCGTTTGTATGGCATCGAAGGCCTGGAGCGCTTGCGCGCCGCCCACGTGGCGATCGTCGGCGTCGGTGGCGTCGGTTCCTGGGCGGCGGAAGCCATGGCCCGTTGTGGTGTCGGCGAAATTTCGCTGTTCGACCTCGACGATGTCTGTGTCAGCAACGCCAATCGGCAGTTGCACGCGCTGGACGGCACCGTCGGCAAACCCAAGGTCGACGTGATGGCCGAGCGTTTGCGCGGGATCAACCCGGATTGCACCGTGCACGCTGTGGCGGATTTCGTGACCCGCGAGACCATGGCCGAGTACATCACGCCGAACATCGATTGCGTGATTGACTGCATCGACGCAGTCAACGCCAAGGCTGCGCTGATCGCCTGGTGCAAGCGCCGCAAAATCCAGATCATCACCACCGGCGGCGCGGGCGGGCAGATTGATCCGACGCTGATTCAGGTCTGCGATCTGAACCGTACGTTCAACGATCCGCTGGCGTCGAAAGTGCGCTCGACGTTGCGCCGTGACTACGGCTTCTCACGCACCGTGACCCGTCATTACAGCGTGCCGTGTGTGTTCTCCACCGAGCAACTGCGCTATCCGAAACCGGACGGCAGCATCTGTTTGCAGAAGAGTTTTGTCGGTGATGGCGTGAAGCTCGACTGCGCGGGCGGTTTTGGCGCGGTGATGATGGTCACGGCGACGTTCGGCATGGTCGCGGCGACCAAGGCTGTGGACAAGATTGTGGCGGGTGTTCGGCGCCCGGCTGACCGAGTGAAACCTCAGGTTTGATCGGTGGAGTTGATGACCTCATCGCTGGCAAGCCAGCTCCCACAGGTATTTGGCAGGTTCACTGCATTTGTGAACACCATGGACCCTGTGGGAGCTGGCTTGCCAGCGATAGCGATCAACCTGCCAACTCATTCATCCGCTGGAGCACGGCATTCAGGCCATTGCTGCGCGACGGCGACAACTGGCGCGACAGGCCGAGTTGATTGAACCAGTCCGGCAAATCAACTTCCTGCAATTCATCAGCGCTCAGTCCATTGACCCGCAACAACAGCAACGCCACCAACCCGCGAATCATCCGCGCATCGCTGCTCGCCGCGAACTGCCAGTGACCATCACGCAATTCCCCAACCAGCCACACCTGACTTTCACACCCATGCACCCGGTTGGCTTCGCACTTGTCCAAGACATTCAACGGCGCCAGACGATCACCAAACTGCATCAGCAACCGCGCCCGCTGTTCCCAGCCTGCGGCATTCTGAAAGGTGTGCAGCGCATCGGCGGCTTCAGCCGGCAATTTCATCGCAACAACTCCAGTGCCTGATCCAGCGCTTCAAAAAACCGCTCCAGATCTTCGGAGTCGTTGTACAGCGCCAGCGACACCCGAATCGCCCCGGCCAGTTCGAAGCTTTTCAGCAACGGCATGGCGCAGTGATGCCCGGCGCGCACGGCGATGCCTTGCTCGGTCAGCAGATGCGCGAGGTCGGCGTTGTGCACACCCTCGACAACAAAACTCGCCAGCGCCAGTTGCGGCTTGCCCAGCAGGCGAATGCCATTGCGGGCGGCGAGGCCGCGCAGCAGGTAATCATGTAGCGCGGCTTCGTGAGCAGACACCGCGTCCTGATCAAGCCCGGCGAGATAATCAAGGGTCGCGCCGAGGCCGATCACACTGGCAATCGGTGGCGTGCCTGCCTCGAAACCCAGCGGGGCAGGACGAAAGCGTGAGTCGTGGTAGTTGGCTTCCAGCACCATCTCACCGCCAAACTGCCACGGCTTCAGCTGTTCAAGCGCGGCATTGCGGCCGAACAACACACCGAGGCCATCGGGGCCGTACAGTTTGTGGCTGGAAAACACATAAAAATCGCAGCCCAGCGCCTGTACGTCATGCCGACCGTGCACCACGCCTTGGGCGCCATCGACCACGGTCAGCGCGTTCTGCGCCTTGGCCATGCCAAGCAGTGCAGGCAGTGGTTGCCAGGCGCCGAGCACGTTGGACAACTGGCTGACCGCCAGCAAACGCGTGCGCGGGCCGATCAGATGGACAGCGGCGGCGAGGTCGATCACACCGTCGTCATCCAGCGGCAGGATCACCAGTTTCAGCTGGCGACGTTGCGCCAGTTGCTGCCACGGCAGCAGGTTGGCGTGATGCTCCAAGGCGCTGATGACAATTTCATCGCCCGGATGGAAAAGATGTTCCAGGCCATAAGCCAGGAGATTCAGCGCACTGGTGGCGCCGTGGGTGAAGATGATTTGCCCGCTGTCACCGGCATTGAGCCACTGCGCGACTTTGAGTCGACTGTCTTCGAACGCTTGCGTGGCGTGGGCGCCGGGCAAATGTTGCGCACGATGCACATTGGCCGCGCCGTTGGCGTAGTAATGCGCCAGCGCGTCGAGCAGGGCCTGGGGTTTTTGCGTGGTGGCGGCGTTGTCCAGATAGGTCTGGTCTTGCCGTTGCAGGGCGGCGATGGCCGGGAAATCGGCACGCCAGGGGGAGGGAATCATCACGGTTTATAGCCCTGGTGAAATGGGCGGGATGTACGCCAAATCCTGTAGGAGTGAGCCTGATCGCGATGGCGTCCGTGAGGGCGCTAAAAGCATCGCGAGCAGGCTCACTCCTACAATGGATTATCCAAGCACTCAGTTGTGAGCGTGCAGCGCTTCGTTCAGTTCGATCGCCGATTTGTGGGTTTTGCATTCCACGGCACCGGTTTCCGAATTGCGACGGAACAGCAGGTCAGTCTGACCGGCCAGCTCACGCGCTTTCACAACTTTGACCAGATTGTTGTTCTCGTCCAGCAGCGCCACCTTGGTGCCGGCGGTCACGTACAGGCCAGACTCGACGGTGTTGCGGTCGCCCAGCGGAATACCGATACCGGCGTTGGCGCCGATCAGGCAGCCTTCGCCGACCTTGATCACGATGTTGCCGCCGCCCGACAGGGTGCCCATGGTCGAGCAACCGCCGCCCAGGTCCGAACCCTTGCCGACGAAAACGCCAGCCGATACGCGGCCTTCGATCATGCCCGGGCCTTCGGTGCCGGCGTTGAAGTTGATGAAGCCTTCGTGCATCACGGTGGTGCCTTCGCCCACGTAGGCGCCCAGACGCAGACGCGCGGCGTCAGCGATACGCACACCAGCAGGGACAACGTAATCAGTCATTTTCGGGAACTTGTCCACCGAGAACACTTCCAGCAGCTCGCCACGCAGACGGGCTTCGAGTTGCAGCTCGGCCAGTTCGCTCAGGTCGATCGCACCCTGGCTGGTCCACGCTACGTTCGGCAGCAGCGGGAAGATCCCGGCCAAGCTCACGCCGTGCGGCTTGACCAGGCGATGGGACAGCAGGTGCAGCTTCAGGTACGCCTCAGGCGTGGAAGTCAGCTGTGTGTCTTCGGCCAGCAGGGTGGCGACCAGCGGCTTGTGGCTCTCGGCCAGGCGGGTCAGCAATTTGCCTTGAACGGCGTCGATGCCTTTCACTGCTTCAGCCAGTTGCGCAGCCTGTGCGGTGGTGAAGGTGATGGCCTGGTTGCCTTCGGTGTAGCCGAGGATCGGCGCAACGGCGGCGACCAGTTCGGCCGAAGGGTTGAGCAGTGGCTGTGCGTAGAACACTTCGAGCCAGGCGCCTTGACGGTTTTGCGTGCCGACACCGAAGGCGATGCTGAACAGGGAGTTGGACATGTGAATACCTCTACAAAGAGTGACGGGCTGCTTACTTCAGAGCGGCCGCGTAGATATCTGGCTTGAAGCCAATCAGGGTTCGGTCACCGAGATCGAGCACCGGGCGCTTGATCATCGAGGGTTGAGCGAGCATCAGTTCGATGGCTTTCGCTTGGTCGAGATCGGCTTTGCGTTCGTCGTCGAGTTTGCGAAAGGTCGTGCCTGCACGGTTCAACACCGTTTGCCAGCCGTGCTCGTCACACCATTGGGTCAGGTGTTCACGGTCGATACCGGCGGTTTTGTAATCGTGAAAGTCGTAGCTGACAGCGTGTTCATCGAGCCAGGTGCGCGCCTTTTTCATGGTGTCGCAGGCTTTGATGCCGAAAAGGTGCAACGTTTTACTTGAAACCGTCAAGGAATCGCCCCCTTTACAGGTGCTGGAGAAAAATGGTGTCGGATTATGCCATGACCAAACGGTTTCGCGGCGCCTGAGGTCGATTTCCCACCGCAAAACCCTGTAGGAGTGAGCCTGCTCGCGATGGCGATTTACCTGCCACTGGCATTGTTGAATGTTAAACCGTTATCGCGAGCAGGCTCACTCCTAGAAGGGATTTGTGGCAGGGCTGCGACATAGGTGCAACGGTCAGGCACAGCCTAAGCGGCTAATATGGCAGTTCAACGCTGTCGATTGTCTGAGATTTCCGCTTTATGCAAACTGCCTACACCGTCCTGATCCTGCTGATGCTGGTCAGCGTCTCCCGTCTGGTCGGACGGGTCATCCCGCTGCCGCTGCCTTTGGTCCAGATCGCCGCCGGTGCCTTGCTGGCCTGGCCGACGCTGGGTCTGCATGTCGCCCTTGATCCCGAACTTTTCCTGTTTCTGTTCTTGCCGCCGCTGCTGTTTTCCGACGGTTGGCGCATGCCCAAACGTGAACTCTGGCATTTGCGCGGACCGATTCTGACGCTCGCGGTCGGGCTGGTGCTGTTTACGGTGGTGGGCGCCGGGTACTTCATCCATTGGCTGCTGCCGACAATTCCACTGCCGGTGGCTTTCGCGTTGGCCGCTGTGCTGTCGCCAACGGACGCTGTGGCGGTGTCGGCCATCTCGCAAAACCGTTTGCCCACGCCGTTGATGCATATGTTGCAAGGCGAGGCGTTGATGAACGACGCGTCCGGTCTGGTGACGTTCAAGTTTGCCTTGGCTGCCGCCGTGACGGGCGTTTTCTCGCTGACCAACGCCAGCCTGACCTTTGTGGTCGTGGCACTTGGAGGCTTGGCGGTCGGCGTCGCGTTGAGCTGGCTGGTCGGGCGATTGCGGGCATGGATGATCGCCCGAGGCTGGGATGACCCGGCGACTCACGTGGTGTTCATGCTGTTGTTGCCGTTTGCCGCCTATGTACTGGCCGAGCGTCTCGGTGTATCGGGCATCCTGTCGGCGGTCGCGGCGGGAATGATGCAGAGCTGGCTCGATCTGTTGCCGCGCCAGACCAGCACGCGCCTGCTTAACCGGAGCGTCTGGTCGCTGCTGGAGTTTGCTTTCAACGGTTTGATTTTTCTGTTGCTGGGTCTGCAACTGCCGGACATCATCAAAGCCGTGGTCAGCCATGAGCCGACGCTGTGGCCAACGCTGCTGTATCGCTGCCTCGATGTGCTGGCGATTTACCTCGCGTTAGTGCTGCTGCGATTTATCTGGGTGCAAAGCATCTGGCGTTTGTCAGTGCTGTTGCGACGATTGCGCGGCAAGGGAGATCTGACGCAAGTCCCGACCGCCCGCTCCTGCTGGCTGCTGACAGTCGGCGGTGTACGCGGCGCGGTAACGCTGGCGGGTGTGATGTCGGTGCCGATGTTGATGGGGAGTGAGGCATTTCCCGAGCGTGACCTGCTGATTTTCATTGCCGCCGGAGTGATTCTGCTGTCACTGGTCTCGGCATGTATCGCCTTGCCATTGCTGTTGCGCGGCATCGAAAAAAGCCCTGACGATAAACGCCGTCAGGAAGTTCGCGACGCCTGGCGCAAGACCGCCGAAGCGGCGATCCATGCGCTGGAAACCGAAGAGGTCGGCCCGCAGGATGCCGCGCAAGCGGCGCTGTCGGCAGAATTGAAGGCGCGGATCATGTCCGAGTACCGCCATCAACTCGACGTCTTCAACGATTCCGCCGAAGCCCAGGCGCTGGCGTTCCAGATGGATCTGCTGGAACGCCGTTTACGCTTGAAGGCGCTGCGCGCGCAACGCCTGGAGCTGTACAGCCTCAGCCGTCAACATGAGATTGGTGATGACGTGCTCAGGGAAGTATTGGCTGACCTTGACCTGAGTGAAGCGAATCTGGGGCAGGTCAAGTAGGCAGTTGCCAGTAGTCAAGGGCGGGATAAGCTTGTCTGGCGAAGAGTTTGTCCCCTTCGCTGAGGGTCATGTTGTCGCCGATATCCCATTTCTTGTAGGTGAGAAATTCAGGAGTCGGGTAATGCATGATCGAGTGTCTGTCGTAGCTGCCGAGGAATGCCGACTGCCTGGAGTCAAGGTTGAAGAAGTTGTGATCAACCTGGGCTTTGCTCCAGCCATGGTTCTTTTTGAAAAAGTCATAGGCGGCGGGTTTGTCCCACGGGATGTTAGCGTCGGGATGCAGATGCGCATGATGAAATCCCAGCGCATGGCCGAATTCATGCAGGATCGTTTGCTCAAAAAAACGATCATCAGGGCTTTTGCCTATCACCAGGGTGGGCTCGTCCGGATCCTCTTGCAGGGCCCACGTGCCAATGGCCGAGTAACTGTCGTTGCCTTCCACTGCAATGCGTATCTGGCCGTCGCCGTCATCGACCAGTTCGAGCGCCAGGCTGATAAAGGGCTCCCATCGCCTGAGGCAGAATTCTATCCTTACCCTTAGATTGGCCGGTACGTCCTCTTTGAACGAGAAGGTCACCGTACTGGCGTTTTCCCAGAAGCTGTTTGAGTAAGCGACTGAACGCCTGTGGCGCGTTTGCGGAGGGAGGTTCTGTCGGGCTTGTTCCTGGCGAGTGCCGGGCTCCAGCATTCTCACAAAATGACAGGTGTGCATGGTCAATATCCTTATTGATTGTGAACGTCGTGCCTTGATCCGTAAGGCGTCGCGTTTGGAAAAGGGAAGGTAATAGGCTTTGTACTTTTTTGGCTGGTCGAAGTTGTAACTTGATACTGATAACAAATCCCCGTCTGAGTGAAACAGCGAGCAGGGTATTCCCGCACGGCATTGCACCGTGCGGGATGTAAGTTTTACGAGCGATGACGGGTAATGAAGTTTCGAATGCGTTCGGCGGCTTCAACGCATTCCGCCAGTGGCGCAACCAACGCCATCCGCACTCGACCCGCCCCCGGATTGACCCCATCCACGTCACGAGACAAATAGGAGCCGGGCACGACAGTCACATGTTCTTCGGCAAACAGATCCCGGCAAAACGCCGCATCGTCGCCTTGTACATTCGGCCACAAGTAGAAGCTGCCATCCGGACGTTGTACGTCCATCACCGGGCTGAGAATCTCCAGCACCGCGTCGAACTTCTCGCGATACAACGCACGGTTGGCGCGTACATGCACTTCGTCATTCCACGCAGCGACGCTGGCCAGTTGCGTTTGTACCGGCATCGCACAACCGTGGTAGGTGCGATACAGCAGGAAACCCTTGAGGATGTCGGCGTCGCCGGCGACGAAACCGGAGCGCAGGCCCGGCAGGTTGGAACGCTTGGACAAGCTGTGGAACACCACACAGCGTTTGAAGTCCTTGCGGCCCAGTTCGACGCAGGCTGTGAGCAAACCCGGTGGCGGGGTCTGTTCGTCGAAGTACAGTTCGCTGTAGCACTCGTCGGCGGCGATGACGAAGTCGTATTCGTCGGCCAGGGCGATGAGCTTTTTCAGGGTCTCGACCGGGATCAGTGCGCCGGTCGGGTTGCCCGGCGAGCACAGAAACAGGATCTGGCAGCGCTTCCAGATATCCGGCGACACCGCGTCAAAGTCAGGATTGAAGCCGTTTTCATCAAGGCATGGCAGGTAATGCGGCTTGGCTCCGGCGAGAAACGCGGCGCCTTCGTAGATCTGATAGAACGGGTTGGGGCTGACCACCAGTGCGTCGTCGCCACGGTTGACCACGGTCTGGGTGAACGCGAACAACGCTTCGCGGGTACCGTTGACCGGCAGCACGTTACGCGCCGGATCGATCCAGCCGGTTGGCACGCCAAAGCGGCGTTCGCACCAGCCTGCGATGGCTTCGCGCAGGGCGGGAATACCAAGGGTGGTCGGGTACACGGCCATCTGATCCAGACTGTTCGCCAGCGCCTCGGCGACGAAGCTTGGCGAACGGTGTTTCGGCTCACCGATCGACAGCGCGATCGGACGCTTTTCCGGGTTTGGCGTCACGCTGCCGAGCAGGGCGCGGAGCTTCTCGAACGGGTAGGGCTGGAGCTGGTTCAGAGCGTTGTTCATGGGGGCCTCGTTCAATGTGGGAGCGAGCAAGCCTGCTCCCACAGGGGGGAAGTTGTTGGATCAGATACTGATGCGCGAAAGCTTGATATCGGGTTCCTGATTGACGCTCAACTGTTCAACGATCGCATCCTGCAAGCGACTGCACAGCAAGGGGTCGGATAACGGCTGGTTGTGGGCATCAGTGATGAAAAACACGTCCTCTACCCGTTCGCCCAAT
This sequence comes from Pseudomonas sp. NPDC087817, assembly GCF_044742875.1. Lineage (NCBI taxonomy): Bacteria > Pseudomonadati > Pseudomonadota > Gammaproteobacteria > Pseudomonadales > Pseudomonadaceae > Pseudomonas > Pseudomonas sp. NPDC087817. Next base: position 3,921 of record NZ_JBIUVJ010000045.1, on the reverse strand, counting down.
GTCGCAATCTTGGCGTTCTGCAGCGACAGGTCGAACTCGAGGAAGATCCCGCCGATTCGCGCCAGCAGTCCCGGGCGATCCGGCGCGGTGAGTTCCAGCACAGTCACCGGTCGCTGAGCGTCGTTGTGGATCGTCACCTGCGGTGCGAAGGCAAAGTGCTTCAGCTGGCGCGGTACCCGGCGCTGAATAATCGTCGGGTAGTCGTCCGGGTTGCGCAGGGCTTCGGTCAGGCCCTCGCGGATCTGCTTGATCCGTGCCGGGTTGTCGCCGATGGATTCGCCGTCGTTGTCGAGCACGATGTAGGTGTCGAGGGTGAATTGGCTGCTTGAGGTAATGACCCGGGCATCGTGAATGTTCAGGTTGAGCTGATCCATTGCGGCCACGGTTACGGCGAAGAAGTCGTGTTGATCCGGTGCGTAAATGAAGATCTGCGTGCCGCCCTCGAACTCGCGCTGGGTGGTTTCCTTGATCAGCACCAGCGGCCCGCCATCGGCCGGCTGCTGGAGGATCGCGTCGCTGTGCCAGGCCACATCGCCAGCGGTGTGGCGCAGGAAATAGTCATCGCCCAGTTGCGCCCACAATTGTTCGACATCGTCCGGGTCGGTGCCGCCGCGCACCAGAATGTCCAGCGCCGCGCTCTGGGTCTGGCGAATCTGCTCTTCGCGATCCACCGGGTTCTCCAGGCCACGGCGCAGGGCACGCTTGGTCTCGGTGTAGAGCTGGCGCAACAGGCTGGCACGCCACGAGTTCCACAGCGTCGGGTTGGTTGCGTTGATGTCGGCCACGGTCAGCACGTACAGGTAGTCGAGGCGGGTTTCGTCGCCGACGGCTTGTGCGAAGTCATGAATCACCTGCGGGTCGGACAAGTCCTTGCGCTGCGCGGTGGTCGACATCACCAGATGGTTTTGCACCAGCCAGACGATCAAGCGGCTGTCCCACACCGGTAATTGATGGCGCTGGCAGAACGCTTCGGCATCGACGGCGCCGATCTCCGAGTGATCGCCATGCCGGCCTTTGCCGATGTCGTGATACAGGCCGGCCATGTAGATCAGCTCGGGCTTGGGCAGTTTGGCCATGAGCTTGGCGGCCAGCGGGAATTTTTCCGAGACCTGGGTGTACTGAAGCTTACGCAGGTGCTTGATCAGGTTCAGCGTGTGCGCATCGACCGTATAGATGTGGAACAGGTCGTGCTGCATCTGCCCGACAATGAAACCGAACTCCGGCAAATAACGCCCGAGAATGCCGTAACGATTCATCCGGCGCAGGTTGCGGTGGATGCCGATCTTGCACTTGAACAGCTCGATGAACAGGCTGGTGTTGCGGATGTCATTGCGGAAATTGTCGTCGATCAAATGACGGTTTTCGCGCAGCAGGCGAATGGTGTCGGCGCGCACCCCTTTGATTTCCGGCTGCTGGGCCATCAGCACGAAGATCTCGAGCATGGCGAACGGCGTGCGGCGGAACACGTTGTCGTTGCGCGCCTCGATATAGCCATCGTGCAACTGGAAGCGCGAGTTGATTGGCTGCGGCGGCGCTTCGTCCTCAGGGGCGAGGATGACTTCTTCGAAGTGCTGGATGATCAGGTCGCTTAGCTGGGCGATGCTCATCACCACGCGGAAATACTGTTGCATGAAGTTTTCGACAGCCTGTTTGGCGTCGTCACCTTCGAAGCCGAGCAGGCCGGCGATGGTGCGTTGATGATCGAACAGCAGGCGGTCTTCCGAGCGACCGGCAAGCATGTGCAGGGCGTAGCGGACTTTCCAGAGGAATTCCTGAGAGGAGGCGAGAAGGGCGTTTTCGCTCTCGACCAGGAAGCCTTCGCCAGCGAGGGCGCGCAGGTTCAGGGTGCCGTACTGGCGACGGGCAACCCATAGAATCGTCTGGATATCCCGTAGGCCGCCGGGCGAGCCTTTGACGTTGGGTTCCAGGTTGTATTCGGTGTCGTTGTACTTGTGGTGGCGAGCTTTCTGTTCGGCGCGCTTGGCCAGGAAAAACTCCTTGGCCGGCCACATGTGTGCGGTGCTGGTGACGTCGAGCATGCGTTGGCGCAGGCGCTCGGGACCGCAGATGGTGCGGCTTTCCATCAGGTTGGTGACGACTGTCAGGTCGGCGCGGGCCTCTTCGGCGCATTCGTCGACCGAGCGCACGCTCTGGCCGACTTCCAGGCCGATATCCCACAGCAGCGTCAGAAAACGCTCGATGGAATCGCGGAAAACTTCGTGATCGGCGCTGTCCAGCAGGATCAGCAAGTCGATGTCGGAATAGGGGTGTAACTCGCCACGGCCATAGCCGCCGACCGCAACCAGCGCGATGTCGGCGTCTTCACTCCAGTTGAACTGCTCCCAGGCCTTTTGCAGGATGTTATCGACGAACCAGGCACGGTCCTCGATCAGCCGACGGATATCACGGCCGTTGCGAAAACGTGCGTCGAGCACTTCGCGGGCCTGGCGGATCGCCTTCTTGAATGCGGCGATAGGGCTCGCTTTCAGGGCCAGTTCAGCCTGGAACTGGCCGCGGTCGAAGAGTTCGGGATCCACCTGCGGCATCGATTGGCTTTCCTTCTATAAGGCTGGGAGCGTTCTGGGGGTCAGGCCGACATGCGCGGGATGGTGTCGTCGGCGCGCAGGGTGAAGATCTCGTAGCCGGTGTCAGTGACCAGCAGGGTGTGTTCCCACTGCGCCGAAAGCTTGCGGTCCTTGGTGATCGCGGTCCAGCCGTCGCCCAATACCTTGGTGTCGGCCTTGCCCTGGTTGATCATCGGTTCGATGGTGAAGGTCATGCCGGCCTTGAGTTCCATGCCGGTGCCGGCGCGGCCGTAGTGCAGGATCTGCGGCTCTTCGTGGAACACCTTGCCGATGCCGTGGCCGCAGAACTCGCGAACCACCGAGAAGCCGTTCTTCTCGGCGTGTTTCTGGATGACTTCACCGATGTCACCCAGACGGCAGCCGGGTTTGACGATTTCGATGGCCTTGTACATGCATTCCTGAGTGATCTGCGACAGACGCTCGGCCCAGACTGGCACGGTGCCGACGTGGAACATGCGGCTGGTATCGCCGTGGTAACCGTCCTTGATCACGGTGACGTCGATGTTCAGCGTGTCGCCGTTTTTCAGCGGCTTGTCATTCGGGATGCCGTGGCAGACCACATGGTTGATCGAGGTGCAGATCGACTTTGGGTAACCTTTGTAGTTGAGCGGGGCAGGGATGGCTTGCTGCACGTTGACGATGTAGTCGTGGCAGATCTGGTTCAGCTCATCGGTGGTAACGCCCGGTTTGACATGTTCGGCAATCATTTCCAGCACATCGGCGGCCAGTTTGCCGGCGACACGCATGCCAGCGATGTCCTCGGGGGTTTTGAGGTTGACGGTCATACAGGCTCTCTCTGCGCTCGGCGGCGCTTGCTGATACGGATAGGGTGGCAGCTGTGCGTTTTGCGACCCTGAAAAACGCGATTCTACCAGACGGAAGGAGCAAATCCGCGCCTGCGTGTATCGCTTGTCTCTATACAATGGTGCGCCCAGGGCCGATTCCAAGGGGGCCGAGCCCATGTCCTTGGTGCGATTGCAGATTTCGGGTTCCGTTTCTGCCTTCCCTGTGATATAAAATGCGCCGCTTTCCGGGGATACCCCGAAAGGCTTAAATCCACACACGTGTCGACACGATGACCTGGGTGCTTTTGGCTTTATGCCACTGGTTGGTCATTGGGATACGTGGAGGCCAAACCCGACTTATTAAGGAACTATCATGTCCCAAGTCAACATGCGCGATATGCTGAAGGCCGGTGTGCACTTCGGTCACCAAACCCGTTACTGGAATCCGAAAATGGGTAAGTACCTTTTCGGCGCGCGTAACAAGATTCACATCATCAACCTTGAAAAAACCCTGCCAATGTTCAACGAAGCTCTGACTTTCGGAGAGCGTC
>NZ_JBIUVJ010000044.1:0-45331 GCF_044742875.1 Pseudomonas sp. NPDC087817 | reverse complement strand
GCTGGAAACTGCACTGGCCACCAAACTGGCGCGTCCATGTGCAAGCCAGGAGTTGACCACCTACGGTTTCGTCGCGCCGTTCGGCAAAGGCGAAGATGCTCCACTGGTGCACGTCAGCGGTGATTTCCTGCTGATCGCTGCACGTAAAGAAGAACGCATTCTGCCGGGCAGCGTCGTACGCGATGCGGTCAAGGAAAAGGTCGAAGAGATCGAAGCCGAGCAGATGCGCAAGGTCTATAAGAAGGAACGCGACCAGATCAAGGATGAAATCATCCAGGCGTTCCTGCCGCGCGCCTTTATCCGTCGCTCGTCGACCTTCGCCGCCATCGCGCCGAAACAAGGCCTGATCCTGGTCAACTCGGCCAGCCCGAAACGTGCCGAAGACCTGCTTTCGACCATTCGTGAAGTGATCGGCACCCTGCCCGTCCGTCCGCTGACCGTGAAAATGGCGCCGACCGCAGTCATGACCGATTGGGTGACCACGCAGAAAGCCGCCGACGACTTCTATGTGCTGGACGAGTGCGAACTGCGCGACACCCACGAAGACGGCGGCATCGTGCGCTGCAAGCGTCAGGACCTGACCAGCGAAGAAATCCAGCTGCACCTGAGCACCGGCAAAGTCGTTACTCAATTGTCGTTGGCCTGGCAGGACAAGCTGTCGTTCATGCTCGATGACAAGATGACCGTCAAACGCCTGAAGTTCGAAGATCTGTTGCAGGATCAGGCGGAACAGGACGGCGGCGACGAGGCCCTGGGTCAACTGGACGCCAGCTTCACCCTGATGATGCTGACGTTCGGTGATTTCCTGCCGGCGCTGGTGGAAGCGTTGGGTGGCGAAGAGACTCCGCAGGGGATCTGAACATAACCGGTTTCAACTGAAGAAACCGGGGTCTACTGTGGGAGCTGGCTTGCCAGCGATAGCGGTGTTTACAGATAGCTCATATGCCGTCTGACACACCGCCATCGCTGGCAAGCCAGCTCCCACAATGTTTTGTGGTGCTCACTCAATAATAAGGAACAAGCCATGCGCGCACTGGCTGCACTCAGCCGCTTTGTCGGCAATACCTTCGCTTACTGGGTTCTGATTTTCGCGGTCGTCGCGTTCCTGCAACCGGCATGGTTCCTCGGCCTCAAAAGCGCGATCGTGCCGCTGCTGGGCCTGGTGATGTTCGGCATGGGCCTGACCCTCAAACTTGATGATTTCGCCGCTGTCGCCCGCCACCCGTGGCGTGTCGCGCTGGGCGTAGTCGCGCATTTCGTGATCATGCCCGGTGTGGCGTGGTTGCTCTGCCAGGTATTTCACCTGCCGCCGGAAATCGCCGTCGGAGTGATCCTGGTTGGCTGTTGCCCAAGCGGCACCTCGTCCAACGTGATGACCTGGCTGGCCCGTGGCGATCTGGCGCTGTCGGTGGCCATTGCCGCCGTGACCACCCTCCTCGCCCCGCTGCTGACCCCGGCGTTGATCTGGCTGTTGGCTTCGGCGTGGTTACCGGTGTCGTTCATGGAGTTGTTCTGGTCGATCCTGCAAGTGGTGCTGCTGCCGATCATCCTCGGTGTGGTTGCGCAACGCCTGCTCGGTGACAAGGTCCGCCATGCGGTGGAGGTGTTGCCGCTGGTGTCGGTGGTCAGCATCGTGATCATCGTCACCGCTGTAGTGGCGGCCAGTCAGGCGAAAATCGCCGAATCGGGTCTGCTGATCATGGCGGTGGTGATGCTGCACAACAGTTTCGGCTACTTGCTGGGTTACTTCACCGGTCGCCTGTTCAAATTGCCGCTGGCGCAGCGCAAGTCGCTGGCGCTGGAGGTCGGCATGCAGAACTCGGGATTGGGCGCCGCTTTGGCCAGTGCACACTTCTCGCCACTGGCGGCGGTACCAAGTGCATTGTTCAGTGTCTGGCACAACATTTCCGGGGCACTCCTTTCAACCTATTTCCGGCGCATGAGTGAGAAGGAAGATCGCGAAGCGTTGGCGCAACAGGCCGTCGACTGAGCTGAAACTTGATCCCCGGATCAAGGCTCGGCAATATGTCGCGCAACGCGGGGACGACCCTGCGGCTCGATCGAGTTTTTAATCTGGGGACGACCCCGTCAATCGATGGAGGTCTCTCATGTCCTGGATCATTCTGTTTTTCGCCGGCCTGTTTGAAGTCGGCTGGGCCGTCGGCCTGAAATACACCGATGGCTTCACCCGCCCGCTCCCCACCGTATTGACCGTTGCGGCCATGGCCATCAGCCTTGGCCTCCTGGGTCTGGCGATGAAGGAATTGCCGCTGGGCACGGCTTATGCGATCTGGACCGGGGTCGGTGCCGTGGGCACGGTGATTGCCGGAATCATTCTGTTTGGCGAGTCGATGGCGTTGATTCGGCTGGCCAGTGTGGCGTTGATCATCACTGGTTTGATCGGCCTTAAAATTAGCGCTTAGGCCTCTGGCCCCATCGCTGGCAAGCCAGCTCCCACAAGGATTTCCGGTGAACACAAATGCTGTGTACACCCAGGAAACCTGTGGGAGCTGGCTTGCCAACGATAGGGCCAGTCCCTTCACCGACTATCTAACGGCGCCCCGCAAATCGCCCACCAACGTCTGCAACTTCTCTGGCTGCGCTGCCTCGACGTCCACAGGCGCACCCGCCACCAATGTCACCCGCGACCACAACCGGCGGAACACACCCTTGTTCGGGTCGCGACTGAAGAAACTCCCCCACAAGCCCTGCAACGCCAGCGGAATTACCGGCACCGGCGTTTCCTCGATAATCCGCGTCAGCCCACCCTTGAACTCATTGATCTCGCCATCGGCGGTCAACTTGCCCTCAGGGAAGATGCACACCAGCTCACCGTCCTTCAAATATTGGGCAATGCGGCTGAAGGCTTTTTCGTAGATCTGAATGTCTTCATTGCGTCCGGCAATCGGAATCGTCCCCGCCGTACGAAAGATAAAGTTCAGCACCGGCAAGTTGTAGATCTTGTAGTACATGACAAAGCGAATCGGCCGACGCACCGCGCCGCCGATCAGCAAGGCGTCGACAAACGACACGTGGTTGCACACCAGCAACGCCGCGCCTTCATCCGGAATAGCTTCAAGGTTGCGATGCTCGACGCGGTACATGGAATGGCTGAGCAGCCAGATCATGAAACGCATGCTGAACTCGGGAACGATCTTGAAGATGTAAGCGTTGACGCCGATGTTCAGCAGCGACACCACGAGGAACAGTTGCGGGATCGACAGTTTGACCACGCTCAACAACACGATCGAGACAATCGCCGACACCACCATGAATAGCGCGTTGAGAATGTTGTTGGCGGCAATCACTCGCGCCCGCTCGTTCTCGGCCGTGCGCGACTGGATCAATGCGTACAGCGGCACGATGTAGAAGCCGCCGAAAATGCCGAGGCCGAGAATGTCCACCAGCACTGCCCAGGTGTGAGCAAAGCCCAGGACTTCGGTCCAGCTGTGGCCGGTGACACTGTCGGGAATCCCACCGGAATGCCACCACAGCAACAAGCCGAACACCGTCAGACCGAATGAGCCAAACGGCACCAGACCGATCTCGACTTTGCGCCCGGAGAGCTTTTCGCAGAGCATCGAACCCAGCGCGATACCCACCGAGAACACGGTGAGAATCAGCGTGACCACGGTTTCATCGCCGTGCATCCATTCCTTGGCGTAGGCCGGGATCTGCGTCAGGTAAATCGCCCCGACAAACCAGAACCACGAGTTGCCGACAATCGAGCGCGATACTGCGGGCGTCTGGCCCAGGCCCAGTTTCAGGGTCGCCCAGGATTGGCTGAAGATGTTCCAGTTCAGACGCATTTCCGGTGACGAGGCCGCCGCGCGGGGAATGCTGCGGCTGGCCAGATAACCCAGCACGGCGATGCCGACAATGGCGGTCGACACCAGCGGCGCGTAGTGGGTCGAGGACATGATGACCCCGGCACCGATGGTCCCCGCAAGAATCGCGAGGAACGTGCCCATCTCCACCAGACCGTTGCCGCCGACCAATTCCTCTTCACGCAAGGCCTGCGGCAGGATCGAATACTTCACCGGCCCGAACAGTGCCGAATGGGTGCCCATCGCGAACAGCGCCACCAGCATCAGCGACAAGTGATCGAAAAGGAAACCGACCGAGCCCACCGCCATGATGGCGATTTCCGCGAGTTTGATCAGACGGATCAGCGCGTCCTTGGCGAACTTCTCGCCGAACTGCCCGGCCAGCGCCGAAAACAGGAAGAACGGCAGAATAAACAGCAGCGCACACAGGTTGACCCAGATCGAGCGATCACCCTCGATGGTCAGCCGGTAGAGAATGGCGAGGATCAGCGACTGTTTAAACACGTTGTCGTTGAACGCACCGAGCGACTGCGTGATGAAAAACGGCAGGAAGCGCCGGGTGCGCAGCAGGTTGAACTGTGAGGGGTGACTCATCTTCCGTGTTTTCCTGATGTTGGGTAGAGAGGCCTGGGTTCTTGTATTGGAATCTCGAACCGCGATCCAGGCCACACATTACCTAAACTTTTCAGGTTATTTCTTCAAACCTGCAATGCACGGCGACACAAACAGCTCACCACGCCATGCCCCTTGCACGGTGCGCTTGCCGACAATCAGCCACATCAAGGCCAACAGGGCCACCAGCACGCAACCAACCACACTGAAAAACCCGAGGTTCAGCGTACTGGCAAGCTTCAGCGTTGCCAGCGAATACACGCCCAATGGAAAGGTGAACCCCCACCAACCGAGGTTGAACGGAATACCGTCGCGCAGATAACGCACGGTGATCAGCAGTGCCATCAGCATCCACCACAGACCAAAGCCCCACAGTGTGATCCCCGCCACCAGGCCAATGCCGGAAGCGATTTCGCCAATGCCCGGCAGGCCGTTGGCGGCGAAGATGGCCGGCGCATCGGCCCCCAGCAGCAACATGCCCAGCGCACCAGTGCCAATCGGGCCGAGGGCCAGCCAGCTCGATGCAGCCATATTCTCGTGAGGAAGTTTGTGCAGGGCCATGCGCAGCAACAAGATTGTGAGAATGCTGAACGCTACCGGTAGGGAAAACGCCCAGAGCACGTAGCTTGTGGTCAACACCACCAGTTGCGAGTGGGCATCGGTCAGATGCGGAGCGAGCAAACCGCCACTGGCCGCCGCCACTTCCGCAGCCACCACCGGCAACAGCCAAACCGCCGTCATCTGGTCGATGCTGTGTTCCTGACGGGTAAACATCATGTAGGGAATCAGTACGCCACACGCCAGAGACATCGCCACATCAATCCACCACAGCACTTCGGCCAACTGGATGACACCCTCGCCCCAACGCGGCAGACCAAACAACAGAAAGCCGTTGATGATCGTTGCCAGGCCCATGGGAATGGTGCCGAAGAACATCGACACGGTGGAATGGCCGAAAATCCGCCGCGCCTCGTCGAAAAACAGAATCCAGCGCGCGGCGTAGGCAGCGGTAAACAATGTGAACAACAGGATGTTGAAAAGCCACAGCCCTTCGGCCACGGCATGCATCCCGGGAATCGCCACCGGCAAATTCGCCAGTGCCAGCGCCAGCACACCAGTACCCATGGTTGCGGCGAACCAGTTCGGAGTGAATTGACGGATCACTTCACGCGGATGCTGAAGTTGGCTGAGCGGCTTGATGCCGGGTTTGGCGCTGTTAGGGCAAATCATCATGAACTCCTGTCCTCAGGTGAGGTTGAGTCCATGGTAGATCCGAATCGAATATCTATATAACGGGTAATTTCTCTAAATGTTATCTGTTCTATAGATAAGCAGTCAAACACTACCTTCGCTTTCGATGACCAGAATCCGCGCCGCGCCCTGCGGATGCGCGACATGTTCGGTACCGACCGAGGCGTAGAAGATATCGCCAACCTCCAACTGCACCTGTTTTTCTTCACCTTCCTCGCGGTAATGCATCGAGACTTTGCCGTCGAGCACCACAAACACTTCCTCCCCGTCATTGACGTGCCACTTGTACGGCTGATCGGTCCAGTGCAGGCGCGTGGTGATGCCGTTCATGTTGGCGATATCGAGCGCGCCCCAAGCGCGGTCGGCGGTGAAGGTCTTGCTGCGAATAATCTTCATGAATCGATCCTTGAGAAGAGTGGCCGGGCAAGGCTAACCGAAACCGCTGTGCTTATGGAGCGCTGCACACTTTGGCAGATCGAGGACGCAGACTGAGCAACAGCGCTGCCACGGCCAACACGATCAGCACCCCGCCATACACATCAGTCGTGGCCAGCAATCCGAGTTGGTGGGTGAAGTGCCCGGCTAATAAAGCAGGCAAGCAAAACGCCAGATAGCTCAGCACGTAAAACGCCGACATCAACCCGGCCCGCTCATGCGGTAACGCCAGCGGCACCAGGCTGCGCACCGCGCCGAGAAAGCCTGAACCGAAACCACACCCGGCGACCAGCGTGCCGAGGAAAAACAGCGACAGACTGGCGCTGTGCACACCGAGCAGAATCAGCACCAGACCACTTGGCAGCAGGCTTGCGCCGAGTTGCAAAGCGCGCGTGGCGGGACGATTGCGCAGGGTGAAGATCATCAGGGCGCCGGTGACGGTCAGTGCCGCGACGGTTGCGCCGCCGATCAGATTGGAAGTGGAACCGGTGGCCGTGCGCACCAGCGACGGCGCCAGTGATGCGTAGAAACCGCCGAGCGCCCAGGTCGCGGTGTTCAGCGGCAGCACTCGCCACAACGTTGAACGCGCCTGAGCCGGGACATGCAGCGTCGGCCGCAACGACGCCCAGGCCCCAGCCTGCGGGCTGACACTTTCCGGCAGGCGCCAGACATACAGTGCTTGCAGCACAAACAGCGCGAGCAGCAGCCAGTACGTCAGTTGCAACGGCGCCGGAGCGAACTCGGCCAGCAGGCCACAGCCCATGGCTCCCAACGCCATACCCAGCAACGGCGCAACACTGTTGATCAGCGGTCCTTGCTGGCGGTCGGTGTCGAGCAATGTTGCACTTAATACGGCAGTGGCCATGCCGGTCGCGAAGCCTTGCAGCACCCGCGCACTGATCAGCCAGGTGACGCTGTCGGCGCTGATGAACAACAGCATCGCCAGCGCATTGAGCAGAACGGCAGCGAAGATCACCGGTTTACGCCCGAGATGATCGGACAGCGATCCGACGGTTAACAGCGCCGCCAGCAAACTCAGAGCGTAGACGCCGAAAATCAACGTCAGCATGGCTGCCGAGAAATGCAGCTGATCCTGATACAGGTGATACAACGGCGTCGGCGCCGTGGAAGCGGCGAGAAAACTCAGTAAGGTGATCGCCAGAAACCACAGGCTGGGACGATTGGATGCAAGGCTATTCATGTGCACACTCCGCAAAAGCTAATTTTTTGCTTTTGCGGAGTGTGCTCTCGGCCTGTGCTTAAAGCAAATTCTTTGTGTTAAGGTCTGCCGCATGGCTATTAAAGAAGGTTTACGCCCCGGTGGTCGCAGTGCCCGGGTGCAAGAGTCGATTCATTCGGCAGTCCGCGCGCTCCTGCAAGAACAGGAGCGTTCGACCGTGACCGTCCCGCAAATCGCCGCACGCGCAGGCGTTACGCCGTCGACGATTTATCGACGCTGGGGTGATCTGGCGGCCTTACTGGCCGACGTCGCCCTCGCCCGCATGCGTCCTGACAGCGAACCGGCAGAAACCGGCAGTTTGCGCAGCGATATCCGCGCGTGGGCCGAGCAATATCTCGACGAGATGAGTTCCGAGCCTGGACGCAACATGATGCGCGACGTGCAGGCGAGTACCACGCCGGGGTATTGCGTGAAGATTATCGGCGCGCAGTTGCAGACGATCATTGAGCGGCATCCGGATGAGCCGGCACCGAGCGTTGATCATTTGATCAATCTGGTGGTGGCGCCGGTGGTGTTTCGCATTCTGTTTTCCGCGGCGGCGCTGGAGGTGGAGGAATTGCACCGGTTGATTGATATCGCGCTGAAACAGGACTGACGCCATCGCTGGCAAGCCAGCTCCCACAGGGATCTCCAGCGAATGCAAATTTTGTATACGCCCTGAAAACTGTGGGAGCTGGCTTGCCAGCGATGAGGCCGCCCAGTCACTCTCAAACCACCCGGTTCCACACCTGCGACACCCCGCCACGCCACGACCTTGGTCGACACTGACTAACCGCCACACTCATGCGAGACTGTCCGCCCGGGCAGGAGTGCCGGGGAGTCTTCTGTCGGGAGTGTTGCATGTCGTTGTCCACCGGGCTGATCGCCGCCGTCGCCCTGGCCTATATGGCCATCATGTTCGCCATCGCCTTCTACGGCGACCGTCGCAGCACGCCGCTGCCGCCACGGATGCGTGCCTGGGTGTACAGCTTGTCGCTGGCGGTTTATTGCACCAGCTGGACGTTTTTCGGCGCGGTCGGTCAAGCCGCTGAACAGTTGTGGTCATTCCTGCCGATTTACCTCGGGCCGATCCTGCTGCTGGTCTGTGCACCGTGGGTCCTGCAAAAAATGGTGATGATCAGCAAACAGGAGAACATCACCTCCATCGCTGACTTCATTGCCGCGCGCTACGGCAAATCGCAATCGCTGGCGGTGGTCGTCGCGCTGATCTGTCTGGTCGGCGTTCTACCCTACATCGCTCTGCAACTCAAAGGCATCGTCCTCGGCGTGAACCTGCTGATCGGCGCCGGGGCCGATGCAATGGGCACCCGCGCCCAGGACACCGCGTTGATCGTGTCGCTGGTGCTGGCGCTGTTCACCATTGTTTTCGGCACGCGCAACCTCGACGCCACCGAACACCACCGGGGCATGGTGCTGGCGATTGCATTCGAATCGCTGGTCAAGCTGTTCGCCTTTCTCGCCGTCGGCGCCTTCGTCACTTATGGCCTGTATGACGGTTTCGACGACCTGTTCAATCAGGCGATGCTCGCCCCGCGCCTGGAGGAATACTGGAAAGAAACCATCAACTGGCCGTCGATGGTGGTGCAGACCGGCGTGGCCATGATGGCGATCATCTGCCTGCCGCGGCAGTTTCACGTCACCGTGGTGGAGAACATCGATCCGCAGGACCTGCGCCTGGCCAAATGGGTGTTCCCGGCGTACCTCGCGCTGGCCGCGCTGTTTGTAGTGCCAATCGCCCTCGCCGGTCAGATGCTGCTCCCGAGCAACGTGCTGCCTGATTCATTCGTGATCAGCCTGCCACTGGCCCAGGCGCACCCGGCGCTGGCCATGCTGGCGTTTATCGGCGGCGCTTCAGCCGCCACCGGCATGGTCATCGTCGCCAGCGTGGCGCTGTCGACCATGGTTTCCAACGACATGCTGTTGCCGTGGTTGCTGCGGCGCAACAATGCCGAGCGTCCGTTCGAGGTATTTCGTCAGTGGATGTTGTCGGTACGCCGAGTGAGCATCGTGCTGATTCTGCTGCTGGCTTATGTCAGCTATCGCTTGCTCGGTTCTACAGCGAGTCTGGCGACCATCGGCCAGATCGCCTTCGCGGCCGTGACGCAACTGGCGCCGGCGATGCTCGGCGCGCTGTACTGGAAACAGGCCAACCGGCGTGGCGTGTTTGCCGGCCTCGCCGCAGGCACATTCCTCTGGTTTTACACGCTGATCCTGCCGATTGCCGCGCGCAGTCTCGGCTGGTCGCTGGACACCTTCCCCGGTCTGGCGTGGCTGCACAGCAACCCGCTGAACTTGCCGATCACGCCATTGACCCAAGGCGTGGTGCTGTCGCTGGCGGGCAACTTCACCTTGTTCGCCTGGGTCTCGGTGTTGTCCCGCACGCGGGTGTCGGAGCACTGGCAGGCCGGGCGCTTCATCGGTCAGGAAATCAGCGCCCGCCCGAGTGCGCGCTCGATGCTGGCGGTACAGATCGATGATCTGTTGCAACTGGCCGCGCGCTTTGTCGGTGAAGAACGTGCCCGCCAGAGCTTCATTCGATTTGCCTACCGCCAAGGCAAAGCCTTCAACCCCAATCAGAACGCCGACGGTGAATGGATTGCCCATACCGAACGTTTGCTGGCCGGCGTGCTGGGCGCCTCTTCGACGCGAGCGGTAGTAAAAGCCGCCATCGAAGGTCGGGAAATGCAGCTGGAGGACGTCGTGCGAATCGCCGACGAAGCTTCCGAGGTGTTGCAGTTCAACCGCGCCCTGCTGCAAGGCGCCATCGAGAACATCACCCAAGGCATCAGCGTGGTCGACCAGTCGTTGAAACTGGTGGCGTGGAACCGGCGTTACCTGGAACTGTTCAACTACCCGGACGGACTGATCAGCGTCGGCCGGCCGATTGCCGACATCATTCGCTACAACGCCGAGCGTGGCTTGTGCGGTCCCGGCGAGGCGGAAGTCCACGTCGCCCGGCGTTTGCACTGGATGCGGCAGGGTCGCGCGCACACCTCTGAACGGCTGTTCCCCAACGGCCGGGTGATCGAGCTGATCGGCAACCCGATGCCGGGCGGCGGTTTTGTCATGAGTTTTACCGACATTACCGCGTTCCGCGAGGCCGAGCAGGCCTTGACCGAAGCCAACGAAGGCCTGGAGCAACGGGTCAGCGAACGGACTCAGGAGCTGTCGCAACTCAACGTCGCGCTGACCGAAGCCAAGGGCACCGCCGAGGCCGCCAACCAGTCGAAAACCCGCTTCCTCGCCGCCGTCAGCCATGACTTGATGCAGCCCTTGAACGCCGCTCGCCTGTTCTCCGCCGCCCTCTCCCACCAGGATGACGGTTTGAGCAGCGAGGCGCAAAAACTGGTGCAGCACCTCGACAGTTCGTTGCGTTCGGCCGAAGACCTGATCAGCGATCTGCTGGACATTTCCCGCCTGGAAAACGGCAAGATCAACCCGGATCGCAAGCCTTTTGCGGTCAATGAGCTGTTCGACACGCTCGGCGCCGAGTTCAAGGCGCAGGCTCAGGAACAAGGTTTGACCTTCCGCGTACGCGGCAGCCATTTGCGCATCGACAGCGACATCAAGTTGCTGCGGCGGATCCTGCAGAACTTCCTCACCAACGCGTTCCGCTACGCCAAAGGCCCGGTGCTGCTGGGAGTGCGGCGCCGCGCCGGCGAGTTGTGCCTTGAAGTGTGGGATCGCGGGCCGGGCATTCCGGAAGACAAGCAGCAGGTGATTTTCGAGGAATTCAAACGCCTCGACAGTCATCAGACCCGCGCCGAAAAAGGTCTCGGCCTCGGGCTGGCGATCGCCGACGGCTTGTGTCGCGTACTCGGTCATACATTGCGTGTGCGCTCGTGGCCGGGGCGCGGCAGTGTGTTTAGCGTCAGTGTGCCGCTGGCTCGCACGCAGACCGTGCCGGCCAGCGCTGCTGTCGAGATAAACGGCAAGATGCTGAGCGGCGCGCAGGTGCTGTGCGTCGATAACGAAGACAGCATTCTGATTGGCATGAACAGCCTGTTGAGCCGTTGGGGTTGTCAGGTCTGGACGGCGCGTAATCGTGAGGAATGTGCAGCGTTGCTCAGCGACGGGGTGCGGCCGCAAGTGGCGCTGGTCGACTACCACCTCGATCACGGCGATACCGGGACCGAGTTGATGGCATGGTTACGCACGAGTCTGGGTGAGCCGGTGCCAGGCGTGGTCATCAGTGCCGACGGGCGGCCGGAGATGGTTGCGCAGGTGCATGCGGCAGGGCTGGATTATCTGGCCAAACCGGTGAAACCGGCGGCCCTGCGGGCGTTGTTGAGTCGCTATTTACCGCTGTAATGCCAAGACAGCGCAAGACCTGTGGCGAGGGAGCTTGCTCCCGCTCGGCTGCGCAGCAGGCGCCAATCCATTCAACGCGGTGTTTCAGATAAATCGGAATCGGGGTTTTCGGGGGTGCTTCGCCCCCCAGCGGGAGCAAGCTCCCTCGCCACAAAAATCGGGTTTACTCAGGCAACTCGACCAAGCCGTCGACATCCGTCATCGCTCGTTCCAGCAGATCCGCCGGCAAGCTTTTGCTCGCCCGCGCACCGAGCAGTTTGAGCTGCTCACTGCGGCTGACCAGGTTGCCGCGTCCTTCTGTCAGCTTGTTGCGCGCCGAGCTGTAGGCTTTGTCCAGTTGCTGCAGGCGATTGCCGACCTCGTCCAGATCCTGAATGAACAACACGAACTTGTCGTACAGCCAGCCGGCCCGCTCGGCGATTTCCCGGGCGTTCTGGCTCTGGCGTTCCTGTTTCCACAGGCTGTCGATGACCCGCAACGTCGCTAGCAACGTGGTCGGACTGACGATCACGATGTTACGGTCGAACGCGTCCTGAAACAGCGTCGGCTCAGCCTGTAATGCCGCCGAAAAAGCCGCTTCGATGGGCACGAACAGCAGAACGAAATCGAGGCTGTGCAGGCCCTCCAGACGTTTGTAGTCCTTGCCCGACAAGCCCTTGACGTGATTGCGCAGGGACAGCACGTGCTGTTTGATCGCGATCTGCCCGAGCGTGTCATCTTCGGCGGCAACGTACTGTTGATAGGCGGTCAGGCTGACCTTGGAGTCGACCACGACCTGCTTGTCGCCTGGCAGGTAAATGATCACGTCGGGCTGGAAGCGCTCGCCGTCCGGGCCCTTGAGGTTGACCTGCGTCTGGTATTCGCGGCCCTTCTCCAGGCCGGCATGTTCCAGCACGCGTTCGAGGATCAACTCACCCCAGTTACCTTGGGTTTTCTGGCCTTTCAAGGCGCGGGTCAAGTTGGTGGCTTCATCGCTCAAGCGCAGATTGAGCGCTTGCAAACGCTCCAGTTCCTTGGCCAGCGAGAAGCGCTCGCGGGCCTCGGCCTGATAGCTTTCTTCCACGCGTTTTTCGAAAGACTGGATGCGCTCTTTCAACGGATCGAGCAACTGGCCGAGTCGCTGTTGACTGGTCTCGGCGAATCGTTGTTCGCGCTCGTCGAAGATCTTGCCTGCCAGCTCGGCGAATTGCGCACGCAATTCATCACGCGAGCCTTGCAGGTCATTGAGGCGTTGTTGATGGCTTTCCTGCTGCTCGCGCAATTCGGCGTTCAGCGATGCCGCCTGAGCGTCGAGGCGACGCAGTTCGGCTTCTTTGTTGGCGCGCTCGATGTTCCAGGCGTGGGAAGCGTCACGGGCGTCATCGCGCTCGATCTGCAACAACTCGACTTCGCGACGCAGGGCTGCCAATTCAGCTTGTTTGGCCGCGTTGGCCTGGCCGAGGTCAGCGACTTCGTCGCGACTGGCCTCCAGTTGAGCGTTGAGCCCGTCCTGTGCCAGTTGCGCCATGGCCAGTCGCTCTTCGAGCAAGGCCACTTCGGCTTGCCCGCTGCTCGCCCGGCGCTGCAGCTGCCAGGCCAGTGCCAGCAACGGCAGCCCTGCCGCTGCGAGCCCCAGCAATACGCTGGTCAAGTCCATAGCCATAGCGATTCCTGCCGATCCGATAAAGCCTGAAGGTTAACCAAGGTGTCAGAACTTGGACAGCTCAGTCTTCGATGAGACCGAGTTCCTGTTGCGCACGAAGGTCGCCGGCGCGCGCGGCCTGACGCAACAGATCGTGACCGATGCGGCGATCGCGGGCGTTCCCGCATTCACGGCACATCAACTGTCCGAGACGGCTTTGCGCGGCGACCACGCCTTCGCGCGCCGGTTGCTTGAGCAAGCGACCGGCAAGGTGCTTGGCATTGTGACTGTCGCTCAGGCGCGGGCTGTCGAGCAGCCATTCGGCCACACGCACGGAAAATCGCTTTGGCGACGTAACACGAGGAGGTTCTGAGGTAACAGAGTCTGATACTGAGCGAAACTTCATAAAACACTGTGGGACAGATCGGAAGGCGCGCCACTCTACTCTCTTTTTCTTACAGGTAAAGTCGAAAAACAACCCGGCACGCCCGTCCTAGAGCAAGCGCTCGGGACAATCCACAGAAGCTGTGGATAACTCAGTGGACAACCGCCCTTCAACCCTCGCAAAGCCTTGTGGAATGGGGCTCGCAGTCAAACTGACGATTTTTTCACCAACAAAAAAAAGCAATGTTTTTCATTGACTTAAACTTTCGTTACAGGCAGCCATCGGGGTCAGGATTGATGTGACAGCGTCGTTACAGCTCGCGCAACTAATGTGCACAAGTACCTGTTACCCGGTTATATCGATGCGCTTTTTCGGGTCGTTTTAGCTGTCTGCCTGGGGATAAGCGGCTCTAAAACGCGGCTTGATGAAAAAACATTCACTGACCGGTGGTCGATATGTGAGCCGATTCGGGGCGATTCAATGGAATGCAAAGCAGACTTGGCCAGAGATTTCAATAATTTTTCAACAAAGGTTTGCTTTAACAAAAATGATCCATTACTATCCGCGGCGTTAGTACCAAGCTGAAAGTCAATTCCGGTCGAACATATCCCCACGGTCAGCCTTCTTCCAAGAAGCCCTTATCGAAAAAAGCGGGAACGACCCCTCGATGGTTTCCAGGTAAATCTTTCCGCGACACGGCCTTTGAATAATGCAAAGGGTGTTGCGAAGACCACTTACTCTGACCGAACCAGCCTGCAAATTGATCAGGATCTTCACCCCGGGCCCAGAACCTTTGCCCTTGATGTGATGCCTGTCCTCCTAAGTACCTACCTGCCAGCCCAAGCGCGCTCACTTATCAGCGCTTCAAACTGGCTGCTTTGTTCCAGTCGGGTTCTTTGTTCGACCAATGGTGGTCGACATTACTGGAACGTTTTAACGTTGCACGGTTCTTATCCGTGTCATTTGTAGGAACACCTAATAACTATGTCTACTCAAATCCATACTCAGGATGCCATTCGCACCCTAACCAACGCTTTTGCACCAATGAACTGCCTGATCATGGCCGCTCGCAAAGGATGCTTCAGCTTCACCGTAGTCAATGAACACGGGATCGCCCGCCACAGCGAGCGTCTGTACCCCGATCAATACTCCAGCGCCGAACCGCTGCAGGCCGTGATCGATCGTACCCGTCAGGCACTGGTTGCCTGAAAGCCGAAAAGGCTGCAAAAAGCAAAAGCCCCGCTTAAAACGCGGGGCTTTTTATTGCCTGATGTTTCACTTTGCGCGGTCAGCGCTTAAGCACCTTCCGATATAACGGTTATAACGGGTCGGCGGAAATATTTTAAAAACAGGCCTTTACGTCGCGAATATGACACTACACTTCAACTCAAGCGGCGTGATCCGCTTCCGGCGAGCCTGAGTCGATCCACCGCTGCCAAGGCCCCTTCAGGTATCGCCGCCCAATAACAAGATCCGAGGGATTTATGGGTATCGCTGCCAGCGAACTGTGTCGCTATGTGATCCGTCCTACGCTGATTTATCTGGGACGTCACTGCGCGACCGCCGAATCCCTGCTGCTGGGCATCGCCGCCAGCCAGTCTGCCCTCGGGTCCGCCCTGCATGACCGCCGTGGCCACGGCCTCTACCGCATCGCCGAGCATCGCCATCAGGCGCTTTGGGATCACTACCTGGCGCTCGATCCGGAGCGTGCAAGCCTGGTGCGCGGTCTCGCCAGCCAGCATGCCTTTCTCAGCGGCCCGCACCTGGAATTGACCGTCAACCTGCGTTACGCCACAGCGATAGCCTGGCTGCTGGTGGAAGAACAAAACCCTACCCTCCCCGACCCGAATGACTTGCTCGGCATGGCGCGTATCTGGCGTCAGACCTTTCAACCTCAGGGTCGTCTGCGTGACTTCACCTGCGCCTGGCAAACCTGTGTTTCACCGCTGAATCAGGTCGCTTGCTGACCAAGCAGTTTCACAAGATCGCCCAACAGGCAGTGATTTTGGTCGGATTGTCCTACAAAACCGCTCTAACTCAAGGCATACGGACTATAGCGCCGAGACGAAAATGTTGGTAATTTTCGCCCCGGTGATCACCAGGAGTTCTAATAATGAAAAAAGTAATGCTCAAAACCACCCTTAAAAATACATTAACATAAGAAACAACACATAACAACGCAGCTGGATATGACATAAACGAACACAGCATCAGCGGGATGGGGACTGGGTACGCCGGGCGATCTTCTTCTGCCGACGACGCAAGCACTGTTTATGGCAACCCTGCCGGCATGTCGCGCATCAAGCGCGAACAAGTCACGGGCGGTGTTGCATTCCTCGACGCAAAAACCGATATCAGCGACGCCAGCTCCAGCCCTAACCGCGGTAGCAACAAAGGCGACATGGTGCCCTTCACCTCCGTACCTATGGGCTTCTACGTCAAACCGATTGACGACCATTGGGCATTCGGTCTCGGTGTATACGTGCCGTTCGGCCTGATTACTGACTACGAGAAAAACTTTGCCGGCCGCTACTTCGGCAGCAAGTCGGAAGTACAAGTCATCACCTTCCAGCCGACTGTCAGCTACGCCTTCAACGACAAGGTATCGATCGGTTTCGGTCCGACCATCAACCGCATCGACGGCACGCTGGAATCGAACCTGTCGATCACCCAGGCCCTGCCGGACGGCAAGGTCAAGATCAAGGGTGACGACACTGCGCTGGGCTACAACATCGGCGTGCTGGTACAAGCGACCGACACCACCCGCCTGGGTCTGACTTATCACTCGAAAGTCGACTACAAGCTCGAAGGCGACACCAAGGTCAATTACAGCGCACTGGCCCTGGTCGGTCTGGGCGCCAACCAGAAGTACGATGCTTCGTTGAAGATCACCACGCCTGAATCGATCGACTTCTCGGTCACTCAAGCGATCAACGACCGCTGGAACGTCTACGCCGGTTCGACCTGGACCCGCTGGAGCCAGCTGGAAAAGATCACCGTCAAGAACTCCGGTGTGCAGCCGCTGCTGGCCGATCAGTTCGGCGAGATCACCGAAGACCAGAACTGGCACGATTCCTGGGCTTACGCCGTGGGTACTTCGTATCAGCTGAACAAGGAATGGGTACTGCGCACCGGTCTGACCTTCGACCAGTCGCCGACCAACAACGTCGACCGCTCGCCACGCATTCCTACCGGCGACCGGACCATCTTCAGCATCGGTGCCGGCTGGAGCCCGACCGAAGACCTGACCATCGACGTTGCTTACTCGTACCTGAAGGAAGAGTCGGTCAAGATCCGCAACGAAAACGATCGTGGCCAGAGCTACAACGCCAAGTATGAAAACTCGGCAAACGGCTTCGGTGTCGGCGCGACTTACCGCTTCTGATGCTGCACGGCGAGGCTAACCCCTCGCCCACAAGAAAGCCCCGCTCTCTTTGCAGAAAGCGGGGCTTTTTTTGTGCCTGGCGTCCGCCCTCAGAAACGACCAGGTTCCACTGTGGGAGCGAGCTCAGTTCTTCAGGGGTTTCGAGGCGATGGCTTTCTCGATTGCGGCGATAAATTCCGGATCATCGGGCTTGGTCAGGCTGGAGAAATTCGCGATGACCTTGCCCTGACGATCGATCACGTATTTGTAGAAATTCCATTTCGGCGCACTGCTTTGCGCAGCGAGCACCTGGAACAGATGGGTGGCATCGTCACCACGGACTTTCTGCGGTTCGGTCATGGCGAACGTCACGCCATAGTTGGCGTAGCAGACCTTGGCGGTCTCGGCGCTGTCCTTGGACTCTTGCTTGAAGTCATTGGAAGGCACGCCGAGCATTTGCAACCCTTGCCCTTCGTAGCGTTTATGCAGCGCTTCAAGGCCTTCGAACTGCGGCGCAAAACCACAGAAACTGGCGGTATTGACAACCACCAGCGGCTTATCGGCGTACTGCTTGCACAGATCGATGGATTCCTTGGCTCGCAGCTTGGGCAGCGAACCTTGCAACACTTCCGGGCAATCCGCCGCCTGGGCCAGGCCAGTCAACGCCACCAGCAACGCGGGAACAGCACACCAGCGCATCAGCATGTCGTACATCCTTGAGCAGTCGTCAGACTTCGACGTTACTCGCCGGACAGCCTTCTAGCAAATACTCATGCCCAATTGCATCAATGCCAGCCCGCCTTGATGCCAGCCCCACCACACCAGCGCCAGCAAAGCGGCGCCGAGTGCGGTGATGGCGATTCGTGGCCAGAATCGGCTCATGCGGCGCTCGCAGCGGCTTGCAGGCGCGCCACCGGACGCTCGCGCACCGGCCAGTTCAATGCAGCCGCCAACAGGCTGAGAAGAATCGCCACTTGCCAGATCAAGTCGTAACTCCCGGTACGGTCATACACCACCCCGCCCAACCAGCCGCCGAGGAACGATCCGAGCTGATGGAACAGGAACACAATGCCACCGAGCATGGACAGATTGCGCACACCAAACAAGGTCGCCACCGTACCGTTGGTCAACGGTACCGTCGACAACCACAGGAAACCCATGGCCATGCCGAACAGGTAGGCCGACGTGGTCGTCACCGGCAGCCACAGGAACAGCACGATCACCACCGCGCGCAGCAGATACAGCGCGGTGAGCAGACGCGGTTTCGACATGCGCCCGCCGAGCCACCCGGCGGTGTAGGTACCGAAGATGTTGAACAGCCCGATCAGCGCCAGCACCGTGGTGCCGACCGTGGCCGGCAAGTGCTGATCGACCAGGTACGCCGGCAGATGCACGCCGATGAAAACCACTTGAAAACCGCAGACGAAAAAGCCGAACGCCAACAGCCAGAACCCCGAGTGTGAACAGGCTTCGCGTAGCGCCTCGGACAGCGTCTGCTCGTGACCGAGCACCGGCAGCGGTTTGTCCTTGAGCATGCTCACCAGCGGCACGATCATCGCCACCAGCAGGCCCAGCACCAGCAGTGCGGCCGACCAGCCGAGCCAGCCGATCAGCCCCAATGTCCCCGGCAACATGGCGAACTGGCCGAAAGAGCCGGCGGCACTGGCGATGCCCATGCCCATACTGCGTTTCTCTGGTGGCACGGCACGCCCCACGACGCCGAGGATGACCGAGAACGAGGTGCCGGAAAGACCGATACCGATCAGCAGGCCGGCGCTCAGTGACAACGTCACCGCCGAATCAGACAGCCCCATGCACACCAGACCCGCCGCGTAGAGCACTCCACCGACGAGGACCACTTTCGCCGCGCCGAAACGGTCAGCCAGCGCGCCGGTAAACGGCTGCGCCAGACCCCAGATCAGGTTCTGCAAGGCGATCGCGAAGGCAAACACCTCGCGGCCCCAGCCGAACTGCGCACTCATCGGCGACAGGAACAGGCCGAAGCCGTGACGCACGCCCAATGACAACGCGAGAATCAGCGCACTACCTACCAACACCCAACCGCACGTACGCCACATCGATGTCATTGTTATTCTCCAGTCGCGGGTATATACCCGCTTGAATCCGAAAAAACTGGCATCAAGCCAGTTCATCCAGCAATTTGAGCAAGGTTTCACGCTTCTCGGCACCCAGACGATCAATCAATCGCTGCTGCGCCGCTTCCCACGCCGGCAGCGCTGCTGCCAAACGCTGTGCGCCGGTTTCGGTGAGCCGGACAATCCGGTTACGCATGTCCGCGCCCTCGGCCAGCGTCACCAGCCCTTCGCCTTCCAGCACGCGCAGATTGCGCCCCAGGGTGCTGCGATCCAGGCCCATGGCTTCGGCAAGTTCGGAGATGCTCGGTTGATCCAGACGCTGCAGATTGCACAGCAAAGAATACTGGGCAACGTTGATCCCGAAGCCGTCGAGAGCGCCGTCGTAATGCCTGCTGACGCCACGAGCGGCGCGACGCAGGTTAGTGCACAAACACTGAGAAGGAAGCATGATGCGTGTATATACCCGCGACTGTGTTAAATCAAGTTACAGATGAGTTCATCCATAACATTTTTGGTGCCTGAAAGATTGCTATCGCTGGCAAGCCAGCTCCCACAGGGAATGATATTGCCCACAAAATCTGCAAATTCCCCCAATACCTGCGGGAGCTGGCTTGCCAGCAGATTCAACATAAAATTTCTACAGGAAATGACATTGCCCAAAAATCGGCAAACCACCCCAATACCTGTGGGAGCTGGCTTGCCAGCAGATTCAAAATAAAATTTCTACAGGAAATGATATTGCCCACAAAATCTGCAAATTCCCCCAATACCTGTGGGAGCTGGCTTGCCAGCGATGAGGCCAGCAGATTCAACATACATCTGTCAGACCAAAACCAGCCCAACCAGCACCGCCATCTCCAGCAACTCCAGCAACGCCCCCGCCGTGTCTCCGGTCGTACCGCCCAACCGCCGCACCATCACTCGCCGCAGCCAGACGAACACGACAACCGCCACCAGCAGCGCAACAACAGCCTTGAACCCGGCAATCAGCACACACGCCAACGCGCTCACCGCAACAACCCACCAACCCGCTCTGCGCGGCAGATGATCGGCCAACGCTTGCCCCAAGCCACCGGCCCGCACATACGGCGTGGTCAGAAACAACCCGAGCAGCGCCGCCCGCCCCAGCACCGGCACGATGATCAGCGCGAGCGTCTGCTGCTGTTCGATCAACGCCAGCAACGCCGCAAACTTGAGCAACAACACCAACACCAGCGTCACCACCGCAATCGGCCCGCTACGTGGATCCTTCATGATCGTCAGCGTGCGCTCGCGATCACCAAAACCGCCGAGCCAGGCATCGGCGCTGTCGGCGAGTCCATCAAGATGCAATGCCCCGCTGAGCAACACCCAAACCGTCAACAACAACGCCCCGTGCAGCAACAGCGGCGTGCCAGCCAACGCCAGATTCAGCGCCCAGAGCATCACGCCGAACAGCAGCCCGACCAGCGGATAAAACAGCAGCGAACGCCCAAGCTGTTCAGGCTCCGGCATCCCCGGCAAACGAATCGGCAGACTGCTGAGAAATTGCAGGGCGATCCACAGCGGCAACATGTCAGCGACTTTCCTTGAGCGAACCATCAGCGTCGACGGTCAGGGAGAACAATGCCCCATGAGTGACTTCGACATTAAGCAGTTGCTCACGAGGCAACCCTCGCGCCCGCGCCAGCAACAGGCGCATCACTCCGCCATGACTGATCAGCAGCACCCGCTCACCCGCGTAAGCCCTGTGCAACCGCGCAACCGCCGCCAACACCCGTGCAGAAAAATCGCCGACTGGCTCCCCTTGCGGCGGCGTAAATGAATAGGGATCCGCCCAAAACAGCCCCAACGCCTCGGCATCGGTTTCCATCAACGCCGCCGCGCTCTGCCCTTCCCACGCACCGAAATGCAGTTCCTGCAGATCCTTGTCCAGTTGCACCGGCAGATTCAATTGCTCGCCCAACTCAGCGGCAAAGCGCGCACAACGCTGCAACGGCGAACTGACCAGACGATCCCACGGCCCGCCCGCGATGACCGCCGCACGCATCTGCGCCCAGCCCTTCTCAGTGAGCGCATCGTCGAGGCTGCCGCGCAAGCCACCACCCAGTTCCGTCTCACCGTGGCGCAGCAGATCCAGACGCAAGGTCATGCCGGACGATCCGCCACCGCTGCTTCGGCGAACGTCGCCATCTGCCCGTGCAGATCACAGGCCAGACGCAACAGCGGCACCGCCAACGCCGCTCCGCTGCCTTCGCCCAGGCGCAGACCGAGTTCCAGCAATGGTTCGGCGTTCAACGTTTCCAGCACATGCCGGTGACCCGGTTCCGCGCCACGGTGACCAAACAGCAGCCACTCGCGGCAGGCCGGATTCAGGCGTACAGCTACCAGCGCAGCGACGGTGCAGATAAAGCCATCGACCAGCACCGCAACACCCTCCTGCGCTGCTGCCAGATACGCGCCGACCAGTGCCGCAATCTCGAAACCACCCAGATTGAACAGCGTCTGCAACGCATCACCCCGTTGCGCCGTGTGCAAGGCCAAGGCACGCTCGATCACTTGCGCTTTATGGCTGACGCCTTCGGCATTCAAACCAGTCCCGGGACCGGTCAGATGCGCCACCGGGCAGTCGAGCAGTGCACACGCCAGCGCGCTCGCAGCGGTGGTGTTGCCAATGCCCATTTCGCCGCCGATGAACAACTGCGCGCCTGCCGCTTTCGCCCGCAGTACGCTGTCGCGACCGGCCTGCAACGCGAGTTCGCCTTGCACTTGGGTCATCGCGGCGCCCTGAACGAAATTCGCCGTACCCGCGCCGATGTTCAAATGACGTACGCCCGGCAGATTCAGCGACGGCGTCACCGTGCCCAGATCCACCACTTCCAGTTGCGCATTAAGCTGGCGCGCCAAAACGCTGATCGCTGCCCCGCCACTGACGAAGTTGAGCAGCATCTGCCCGGTGACTTCCTGTGGAAATGCAGAAACACCTTCAGCGACCACGCCATGATCACCAGCAAAAATCGCAATCCAGATCTGCTCAAGCGTCGGTTTGACCTGCCCTTGCAGACCGGCCAGTTGCACCGCCACGGACTCGAGACGGCCCAGGGAACCGGCCGGTTTGGTCAATTGCTGTTGCCGTGCCGCCGCTTGCTCAACGATATCGGCATGCACCGGTTTGCACGTATTCAGCCACCAGGTTTGGGTCATAACGCAGATCCTTTCAGGGTCAGGGGCAGGCCGGCGACGGTCAGGACAACACGCTGACAACGCTCGGCCAGAGCTTGATGCAGCCAACCGGCTTCATCGACGTAGCGGCGAGTCAATTCGCCCAGCGGCACGACACCCATTCCGGTCTCGTTGCTGACAAAAATGATTTCCCCCGGCAGTGACGCCAGGCATTCGAGCAGGGCTTCGCGTTCGGCAGCGAGGCGTTCGGCATCGTCGAGCATCAGCAGATTGGTCAGCCACAGGGTCAGGCAATCGATCAGCAGGCAGCGCTCGGCGCTGGCGTTTTCGCGCAATACGCGAGCAAGCGTCAGCGGCTCTTCGATGAGCGCCCATTCAGCGGGGCGGCGGGCACGGTGATGGGCGACGCGGTCGCTCATTTCACCGTCCAGCGGCTGGCTGGTGGCGATGTAGGTCACGGCCAGAGTGCTTTCGCTGGCGAGTTTTTCCGCCAGGCGACTTTTGCCGGAGCGGGCGCCGCCGAGGATCAGTTGGAGCATGGGTCATCCAGAAAAATGTGTAGTGAGCCAACCGGCCTCTTCGCTGGCAAGCCAGCTCCCACAGGGTTCAAAGGTGTTCACAAAATTTGCAGCCGACATCAATACTTGTGGGAGCTGGCTTGCCAGCGATGAGGCCAGCACAGGCAACTCAAATCCCACAAAGCTGACGCAACAAATCGGTATCCAGATGCTTCTCCACCAGATCCGCCAAGCGCTCGATATCGCGCTCGCGCAAGCCGTGGTAATCCACCTCCTGCACGTCGCTCAGCCCCGCCCAGCGCAACAGCGCCGCACTGGCTGCCGGCGATTCGAACAAGCCATGCAAATAGGTGCCAAACACCTGCCCGTCAAGACTTTGCGCACCGTCGCAACGACCATCATCCAGATGCACCGCCGCATGCTCCAGCGCCAGCCCGCTGGTCACGCCAGCATGAATCTCATAGCCGCTGACCTCAGCCTCTTCCAGCGCCAGACGCCCGCGCACATTGCGCAGTTGCTTCTCGGCCTCCAGCGTCGTTGCAAACGCCAGCAAACCCAGACCGGCGCTGGAACCCGGCGCGCCTTCCAGGCCCAGCGGGTCATGCACCTGCTCACCGAGCATCTGCAGACCGCCGCAAATCCCCAGGACTTTGCCGCCGTAACGCAGGTGACGGCTGATCGCCGCTTCCCACCCGTTGGCGCGCAGATACGCGAGATCACTGCGCACGCTTTTCGAACCCGGCAGGATGATCAGATCCGCCGGCGGAATCGCCTGGCCCGGACCGACGAATTGCAGATCGACTTGCGGATGCAAACGCAGCGGATCGAAATCGGTGTGGTTGCTGATCCGTGGCAACACCGGCACCACCACTTTCAATACCTGTTCGGCCTTGTCGGTCTGGCGCTGATCGATACCGTCCTCGGCTTCAAGATGCAGGTCCATCACGTACGGCAGCACGCCCACCACCGGTTTGCCGGTGCGCTGCTCAAGCCAGTCGAGGCCCGGTTGCAGCAAGGCGATGTCGCCACGAAAACGGTTGATGATGAAGCCTTTGACCCGCGCCTGTTCGCTCGGCGAGAGCAGTTCCAGCGTGCCGACCAAGTGGGCGAAAACCCCGCCGCGATTGATGTCGGCGATCAGCAACACCGGGCAATCCACCGCTTCGGCAAAGCCCATGTTGGCGATGTCGCCGGCACGCAGATTGATCTCCGCCGGCGAGCCCGCGCCCTCGACCATGACCAGCGGATACGCCGCGCTGAGCCGTTGGTGCGAGGCCAGCACGGCTTGCATCGCGATGGCCTTGTAATCGTGATACGCCACGGCGTTCATGCTGGTGACGGCACGGCCATGGATGATCACTTGTGCGCCGGTGTCACTGTTGGGTTTGAGCAAGACCGGATTCATGTCGGTGTGTGGTTCAAGATTCGCCGCTTGTGCCTGCACCGCTTGCGCGCGTCCGATCTCGCCACCGTCGGCGGTCACCGCGCTGTTGAGCGCCATGTTCTGTGGTTTGAACGGCACCACGGCGATGCCTTGGCGGGTTGCCCAGCGGCATAGCGCCGTCACCAGTGTGCTTTTGCCGGCGTCGGAGGTGGTGCCTTGCACCATCAGGGTTGTCATCGGGTTTCCTTGGCGAAAGCTTGCAGCGCCTGTTCGAGGCGCGCCTCTTCAGCTGCATCGGCAGGCAGGCCGAAACGCAGACTGCTGTTGTGAGTGAAGATGCGCAGGAGGATGCCGCGTCGGGCCATGAATTCGTGCAGCGCTTGCGCCTGCTCGGTGATCAGCCACTGAAACAGCGCGCAACCACCGTGCGGTTTGAAGCCATAGCGTTCCAGCAACAGCGCCAGCCGCTCGCTCGCTTCATCGCTGCGAATGCGCTGACGGGTGTGACCTTCGGTGTCTTGCAGACAGGCCTGACCAAGCACCCGCGTCGGTCCGCTCACGACCCACGGCCCGACCTGTTCGGCGAGTAGCTTGAGCAACTTGCGCTCGGCCAGCACAAAGCCCAACCGCACTCCGGCCAGGCCAAAAAACTTGCCGAACGAGCGCAACACAATCAGACCGACCAAGTGAGTATGCGCGGCCAGGCTCAGTTGCGGCGTGTTGTCCATAAATGCTTCATCGACCACCAGCCAGCCACCGCGCTGAGCGAGCCGCGCATGCCAGTCGAGCAGGCGCGCCGGGGTCAGGCTCAGGCCGGTCGGGTTGTTCGGGTTGACCACCACCAGCACATCGAGGCTGTCGAGAAAGAATTCGACTTCCTGCTCCAGCACCTCGCGCACGATGTAGCCGCTGCGCCGCCAGGCCTCGGCATGCTCGGCGTAACACGGCGACAGCACGCCGACCTTGCCGGCACGACGCAAACGCGGCAGCAACTGGATGGCCATCTGCGAACCGGCCACCGGCAACACCTGCGCCGCGCCGTAGTAATCGCATGCCGCCTGCTCGAGACCATCATCGGTTTCCGGCAATCGCGCCCAGGCGCGCAACGGGATCTCCGGGACTGGAAACGGCCACGGCGCCAGTCCACTGGACAGGTCGAGCCAGTCAGCCTCGGCGATACCGTAATCGTGTGCAGCCTTGCGCAGCCGGCCACCGTGCTCAAGCATAGAATTCAGCCCCCACGCAGAGAATCAGCAGCCATAACCATACGCCGCGCTGGACCAATTGCCAGCCACGGTCGATGGAATCGGCATCGGCCGCAGGGCCCTTGCCGAGTTGCGGACGCTCATGCAGTTCGCCGTGATAAATCGCCGGACCACCCAACTCGACGCCGAGCGCACCAGCCCCTGCCGCCATCACCGGGCCGGCGTTGGGGCTGTCCCATTTTGGCGCTTGAGTACGCCAGCACTGCAACGCGAGTCGGGTTTTGCCCAGCACTGCGTAGGTCAAAGCAACAAGCCGTGCAGGAATGTAGTTAAGGACATCGTCGATTTTTGCCGCGCACCAGCCGAAGCGCTCGAAGCGTTCGTTGCGATAGCCCCACATCGCGTCGAGCGTATTGCTCAAGCGATACAGCACCACGCCCGGCGCACCGGCCACGACAAACCAGAACAGCGCGGCGAACACCGCATCGCTGCCGTTCTCCAGCACCGATTCAGTAGCGGCGCGGGCGACCGCAGTGCTGTCGAGTTCGCTGGTCTGGCGGCTGACCAGATAACCGACACGCTTGCGCGCTTCCTCCAGATCATCGGCGCGCAACGCCGCGGCAACCGGCGCGACGTGCTCACCGAGGCTGCGCATACCGAGGGCGCAATACAGCGCAAGAATTTCGACGAGCCAGCCCACGTACGGCGCCCAGGAAAACGCGGTGGCGAGCAACGTCAGCGGCAGCACCGCGATCACCCACGCGGTGACGCCATGGCTGCGCCAGCCACGTCCGCCGGCGTTGAAACGTTGCTCGATGCGCCCGGCAAAATTGCCGAACGCCACCAGCGGATGCCAGCGTTTCGGTTCACCCAGCAGCGCATCCAGCGCGACCGCGGCGACACTCAACAACGCCACACTCATTGACTCACTCCCCAATAATTCTCAAACAGCAACTCATTGAGCGGACGCGCCTGCGCCCACCCTTCGAGTACCAGCATCGGCGCCGGATAGAATTCCTTGACCGGGCCCAGACACAAAACCGCCAGCGGCTTGGCGCCGGCCGGCAGTTTCAGCAGATCCGCCAACGCTTGCGGCTCGAACAGCGAGACCCAGCCCATGCCCAAGCCTTCAGCCCGGGAGGCCAGCCACAGGTTTTGAATCGCACAAGACAACGAAGCCATGTCCATTTCCGGCAGCGTGCGCCGACCGAAAATGTGTTTCTCGCGATCATCCATCAATGCGGCGACCAGCACTTCGGCGCAGTCGTTGATGCCTTCGACCTTGAGTTTCATGAACTCGTCACTGCGCTCGCCGAGCGCTTCGGCGGTGCGGATGCGTTCTTCTTCCACCAGATTCTGGATCTGCCCGCGCAGGGCTCGGTCGCTGATACGGATGAAGCGCCAGGGCTGCATCAGGCCGACGCTGGGGGCCTGATGCGCGGCCTCGAGCAGTCGCCCCAGCAGTTCGGGCGCGACCGTGCCACCGGTGAAGTGACGCATGTCGCGGCGTTCGGCGATGGCTCGATAAACCGCTGCGCGCTCGGCTTCGGAGAATGCGTTGTCGGTCATAGCCCCATCGCTGGCAAGCCAGCTCCCACAGGGGATTGGGTTTCTTCAGACATTGCATCACCCACCACAGAAGCTGGATTACCAGTCCCTAATGGCGATCGCATTTCTTCAGGCTTTACACCGCCCACTGTGGGAGCTGGCTTGCCAGCGATGGCGGCCTTGAGATCTGGCGCAAACAGCGCGGCAATCGCAGTCGGATTCGACGGGAAATAAAAGTGCACGTAAGAAGCCGTCATCCGCCCTTCCCGATAAACCGCCTCGGCCCCGCGCCCGCCATTCGGGCTCAGGCCCCGGGCAATCGGCGTCAGCTCGGTGGTGGTCAGGGAATGATGATAGGTGTGGCCGCGCAGCGAACCTTCCGGCAGATCCACCGCTTGCAGGGCCAACGCCGCCAGACGCTTTTGCATCACCGCATCGCCCGCCAGCAAACCGACCAGTTCAGCGCGAGTGCCTTCAACGTCAGTCAAGGAATCGAGCAGATACAGCATGCCGCCGCACTCGGCGAGTAACGGTTTGCCAGCCGCGTGATGCGCACGGATCGCGTCGAGCATCGCGGTGTTCTGCGACAGCGCAACATGATGCAATTCCGGATAACCACCGGGCAGATACAGGCTGTCCGCCTCGGGTAATTGCGTATCGCGGATCGGCGAGAAGAAGCTCAATTCGGCACCCATTGCGCGCAACAGGTCGAGGCTCGCGCCATAGGTGAAGGCAAAGGCTTCATCGCGAGCAACGGCAATGCGCACGCCTTCGAGCAATGGCTCGGCGGCGATCACGTCAGGCGCGGCGAACTCCACGGCCGGTGGCAGCGCTACCTCGCAACTGCTGGCAAGCGCTGCGGCGGCCGCATCGAGGCGCACGTCGAGATCATTCAGTTCGCTGGCTTGCACGAGGCCGAGATGGCGGCTCGGCAGTTCGATGCCGGTTTCGCGAGACAACGCGCCGTACCAGCGCAAACCTTCGGTGAGGCTGCCTTCGAGCAATTGCGCATGGCGCAGGGTGCCGACGCGGTTGGCCAGCACGCCGGCAAACGGCAAGTCCGGCTGATAGCGCGCCAATCCAAGCGCCAACGCACCAAAGGTCTGCGCCATCGCCGTGCCGTCGATCACACCGAGGACCGGCACACCAAAATGCCGCGCCAGATCAGCGCTCGACGGCGTGCCGTCAAACAACCCCATCACGCCTTCGATCAGAATCAGATCGGCTTCAGCGGCGGCTTCCCATAACAGGCGACGGCTTTCCTGCTCGCCGACCATCCACATGTCCAATTGATAAACCGGCGCACCGCTGGCGCGCTCGAGAATCATCGGGTCGAGAAAATCCGGGCCGCATTTGAACACGCGGACCTTGCGCCCCTGATTGCGATGCAGACGGGCGAGTGCTGCGGTGACGGTGGTCTTGCCCTGACCGGAGGCCGGCGCGGCGATGAGGACCGCCGGGCAGTGACGTGGTTGATTCAAAGTTCGACGCCTTTCTGCGCTTTGATACCGGCCTGGAAGGCGTGTTTGAGCATGCCCATTTCGGTGACCGTGTCGCCCATCTCGATCATTTCCGGCTTGGCCGCACGACCGGTGACGATCACGTGCTGCATCGGTGGACGCGCCTGCAAGTCGCTGAGTACCTGATCGAGATCGAGGTAGCCGTGCTTGAGGGCGATGTTCAGTTCGTCGAGCACCACCAGACCGATCGACGCATCGCGCAGCAGTTCGCGGGACACGGCCCATGCAGCTTCGGCGGCGGCGATATCGCGCTGACGGTCTTGGGTCTCCCAGGTGAAACCCTCGCCCATCACGTGGAAACGCACTTGCTCGGGGAAGCGGCGGAAGAACAGTTCTTCGCCAGTGCTGTTACGGCCCTTGATGAACTGCACCACGCCGCACTGCATGCCGTGGCCCATGGCGCGGGCGAGCATGCCGAATGCCGAGCTGCTTTTGCCTTTGCCATTGCCGGTCAGCACCAGCACCAGACCGCATTCGTCGGGCGAGTTGGCGATGCGTTCATCGATCACGGCTTTTTTGCGCTGCATACGCGCCAGATGGCGTTCGTCACGCTCGGGGGAATCAGTCATGGGGAGCTCTCCGTTGAGGCTGGATAACGGCGGGCAGGCACAAGAATAGACGGCAAAAAGCCTGGCATCGCCCACCGTGATGCCGCTGGATGGATCAGGCCGGTCTCCGGGCTCATGAGCGGCGTTCGCCTGACTGCGCGCCTTCCCGCTTTGAGCAGTGGCATTCGACGCAGTTTTCACTCATTTACCGTTGCGGGGGCAGCGCCGGGATCGTGGTCGCTCTTCGCTCGAAGACAACCCTCACCGGCTTCCCTGTTTCACTCTGTCGACGCAGGTCACAGAGCACCTGAAACAAGCCGCGAAGGTTAGAGGGTTGGGGGTGGAGCGTCAATTAAAGAGGGGGCCGTCGGGCGAATAACTGCCGTCGATCAATTAACTGGCGTCAATCTTGTGCCATGCTCAGACAAGTGATATCAAAGAGCCATGCTTTTCTCGAAAAAGCCATCACAACAATAAGGATGATTACGATGCAAGGCATGATCATCAGCAACCCGCGCCTGGAATTCCTGCGCCCGGTGCTTGAACGCTGGTTTGACTGTATCGACCGCTACAACGCCGTGCGCGGCGACAGCGACACGCCCTACTGGCATGACGAGAAAGCCAATCTCGGCCTGCTCTCGGCGGCGGCATGGATGGCCGAGCTGGTGACGCTGGAACAGACGGCCACCCGCAAGCAAAACGAAGACGGTGAGCGCAATGCCCGTGCCGACCTGTTTCTCGCCGGCAGCGAGGACCGCGCATACATCCAGGCCACGCA
This sequence comes from Pseudomonas sp. NPDC087817, assembly GCF_044742875.1. Taxonomy (NCBI): domain Bacteria; kingdom Pseudomonadati; phylum Pseudomonadota; class Gammaproteobacteria; order Pseudomonadales; family Pseudomonadaceae; genus Pseudomonas; species Pseudomonas sp. NPDC087817. Next base: position 15,526 of record NZ_JBIUVJ010000044.1, on the reverse strand, counting down.
ACGCTGGCCGCGGGTCAACAACCTCAACCTGACCCAAGCCCTGCAGGAGATCACCAGCGACGCCAAACGCATCAGCTTTGCCAGCGATCTAAAACTCGGCTGCCTGTTTGTCGCCCCGCAAAAAGCCCAGCACAGCGCCAGCCCCGAAGAACTGCAAGACATGGTCGACGACCTGCAAAAGGAACACACCTGCGCCGTCGCCTGGTATTTCCCTTACGCCTATCGCAAGCTGCGCAACGAAGCCGGCAACTATCACCCGGGCATCGCCGTACTGTTCAAAGAGGCCCGCAGTTGAGCAGTTGAACCATCGGGCTTGCGCGCTCCTCTATGATTAGGAATGCATTCATAGGGAAGATCAGTAATGCGCAAGTCCCAGCTCGTTTTCGTCATCGCCCTCGCCGGAGGGCTCACCGCCTGCGGTGAATCCTCCAGCCTGCAAGTTTCCGACGGCACCGGCCCTTCACCGAAGCTGCCCGAACCCAACAAGACCCTGATCCCGACGGTGAATATTGCTCCGGCGGTCGGCTGGCCCGAGGGCGGCAAACCGACAGCAGCGGCAGGCACCCAGGTCGCCGCGTTCGCCGAAGGCCTCGATCATCCGCGCTGGCTCTACGTGCTGCCCAATGGTGATGTGCTGGTGGCCGAAACCAATGCCCCGCCGAAACCTGATGACAGCAGCGGCGTTCGTGGCTGGGTGATGAAGAAAGTCATGGGCAAGGCTGGCGCCGGCGTGCCGAGCCCGAATCGCATCACGTTGCTGCGCGATGCCGATCACGATGGCGTGGCCGAGACACGCACGGTGTTTCTGCAGAACCTCAACTCGCCGTTTGGCATGACCCTGGTCGGCAATGATCTGTATGTGGCGGATACCGATCGCCTGCTGCGCTTCCATTACGAAGCTGGCGCGACCGAGATCAAGTCGCAACCGATCAAAGTCACGGATCTGCCCGGCGGCACGCTGAATCACCATTGGACCAAGAACGTCATCGCCAGCAAGGACGGCAGCAAGCTGTACGTCACGGTCGGCTCGAACAGCAACGTCGGCGAAAACGGCCTGGATAAAGAGGAAGGTCGCGCCGCGATCTGGGAAGTGGATCGGGCGACCGGCAATCACCGGATTTTCGCCTCGGGCATTCGCAATCCCAACGGTCTGGCCTGGGAACCTACCAGCGGTGCGTTGTGGACGGCAGTCAACGAGCGTGACGAAATCGGCAGCGACCTGGTGCCGGACTACATCACTTCGGTCAAGGACGGTGGCTTTTATGGCTGGCCGTTCAGTTATTACGGTCAGCACGTCGATGTGCGGGTAGAACCGCAGAATCTCGATCTGGTCGCCAAGGCCATTGCTCCAGACTACGCCGTCGGCCCGCACACGGCTTCGCTGGGCCTGACCTTCGCCGCAGGCAACACGCTGCCGGCGCAGTTCAAGGAAGGTGCGTTCATTGGCCAACACGGCTCATGGAACCGCAAGCCGCACAGCGGTTACAAAGTGATTTTCGTGCCGTTTACCGGCGGCAAGCCGAGCGGCACACCGGTGGATGTGCTGACCGGTTTCCTCGACAAGGACGAGAACGCGCTTGGCCGCCCGGTAGGCGTGGTGATCGACCAGCAAGGTGGCTTGCTGGTGGCGGATGATGTGGGGAACAAGGTGTGGCGGGTGTCTTCAGCGAAGTAGAGTTCTAACCGCTGTACGCAATACCTGCGGGAGTGGGCTTGTGTGGCGAGGGGATTTATCCCCGATCGGCTGCGAAGCAGTCGCCAAACCATCACACTCGGTACAACGGGTGGACTGAGAGGGTTGTTTTGGGGCGGCTTCGCCACCCATCGGGGATAAATCCCCTCGCCACACAAGCCCGCTCCCATAAGGGTTCTTCAAAGAATTGAATTACGGATTATGCGCCAGATGCTCAGGTTGCAACACCCGCTTGGCGCTCAGATAAGCCTTCTGCCAATACGCCTTCGACAGGCTATCCAGCTTCACCGTACCGCCAGTGGCCGGCGCATGCACGAAGCGCCCTTCCCCGACGTAAATCCCCGCATGACTGACCTGCGAGCCGCCATTGGTGGCGAAGAAAATCAGATCCCCCGTCTGCAAGCCTTCCTTACCGACATTCGGCGCTTGCATCACGATCAGCTCGCGAGTCGACCGCGGCAGCGAGATACCCGCCGCATCACGGTAGACAAAACCGATCAGGCCACTGCAATCAAACCCGGAATCTGGCGTATTGCCACCCCAGCGATAAGGCGTGCCGACCAGACCAAGCGCGCGGAACAGCACGTCTTCAGCAGCGGGCGAGAAAGATTGGGAAGGGCCGAACACGACTGGCGCGCGAACCACAGGCGCAGGCGGCGGAGTACGACTGGCGCAGGCGCTGAGCAGCGCTGCGAAGAAGATCAATGCGAGGCGGGCCGACATGGTCATAAGCAGAACATCCTGATCTGGCTGCGGCTTTCTCTGCCGGATGGACAGAAAACAAAACCGCCTGCGCAGCACGCAGGCGGTTTGCCATCAATATAGATTCAGGATTCTAGCGGCTACGCGGCAAACTTCAAGTAAGACTTTAACTTCACCTTGTAAAGTCTAGGTCTACTCCGTTGCCGGGAAGCTTTGTTGTCGCCACGGACGTGGCGACAACCGGGGAATTACTTGCGCGCGGTGACCACGGTCGGGGCCATGGCGAGTGCACGCTTGGCTTCGATGAAGGTCTTGCTCCAGTAGCTGTCACCCAGGCTGTCGATGCGAACACCGCCGCTGCGACGACTGCTGGAATGGATGAACTGATTGTCACCGAGGTAGATCCCGGCGTGGCTGACACGACCGCGACGACCGTTGGTGGCGAAGAACAGCAGATCGCCCGGCTCGAGGTTGCTACGCGATACCAGCGGCGCATCCACGTTGATCATTTCGCGAGTGGAGCGTGGCAGGTTCATGCCGGCCTCTTCGCGGAACAGATAGCCGATGAAACCGCTGCAATCGAAACCGGCTTCAGAGGTACCACCGAAACGGTAACGGGTACCGATCAGGGACATGCCGCGTTCGAGGATGCTGTCGGCCAGAACTGGAAGCTGGTAAGGCTTGTTGCCGTTGAAGTCCGACAGTTCTTTTTCGGTGTCCAGCTCTTCCTGGTAAATAACGGAAGACTGGGCAGTGGCAGAATTTTTAACCTGTTGTGGCTGCTCTTGAACTGGAGAATGAGCAGCGCAACCGAACAACAGGGTGACGAGTGCGAGAGGCACGAGGGGTGCGAAGCGCTTTAGCATGGGCACGACCGTGGCTGATAGTTGTAAAGAAGCCGAGACTATGCCCGCTATCGACCTCATTTGCAAATTCAATCGATCTTTTTGTGACTTCTCGGTTTCTCGTGTACATCTAAGCGCTTAAGCCCATTTGAACGAATACGCGACCTGCAATCGGTGCAGGAACGCGGATTTTCTGGCGCCTGAAATATGCCGAAACACGCTGAAAGCCGCAGAACCAAAGGGATGGCTACCAGCCGAGGGTTTCTTTGAGGAAGGGAATGGTGAGCTTGCGTTGCGCCTGCAACGAGGCCTGATCGAGCTGTTCGAGCAAGTCGAACAATGCACTCATGCTGCGGGTGCCGCGAGTCAAAATAAAATGCCCGACTTCGTCAGTCAGGTGCAAACCACGACGCGATGCGCGCAATTGCAAAGCACGCAATTTGTCTTCATCGGAGAGTGGGCGCATCTGAAAGATCAGCGCCAGGGTCAGACGCGATTTCAGGTCAGCCAGTTTGACCGGCAGTTCACGCGGCGAGGTCGAGGCAGCAATCAGCAGGCGCCTACCGCTGTCACGTAGACGGTTGAACAGATGAAACATCGCCTCTTCCCAGTCCGCCTTGCCGGCAATTACCTGCAAGTCGTCCAGGCAGACCAGTTCGTACTGCTCAAGATTGTCGAGAATTTCGATACCGCGATCCATCAACTCGGCCAACGGCAGATACACCGCCGGCTCGCCCATCTGCTCGAAACGCAGACACGCGGCCTGCAACAGATGCGTACGCCCTACGCCGTGTTTGCCCCACAGGTAGATCAGGCTTTCTGTCCAGCCGGCGTCGGCTTCGCATAGGCGCTCGACATAGCCGAGTGCAGCGGCATTGGCGCCTGGGTAGTAGTTGATGAAGGTGGCGTCGTCACGCAGACGCACACCTAGGGGCAGCTGAATCGGTTTCATGCTGACTGAACAGTTCCCAAGGAACCGTTAGTGGCCTCTGTGTAAAGTTTGCGAAGTTTATACCCGTGAAGCTGAGCGCACAATGCAACAGAGTCCAGCCAAATCAAAGGTTTGCGTTAACACACTGGTTTTATGACAGATTCTCTGACGCCAACACCTGCATGACACGGGCCAACCCGGCGATTTGCCGGGTGGCCGTCACTGCCACTACAACTCGGGCTCGTCCGCTCCGCTATAGATGTCGGAGTCCTTGTACAAGTCGTGTACGTGGCGCACCAGCACCATGATCACCGCCGCCACTGGCAACGCCAGCAGTACCCCGGTAAACCCGAACAACTCGCCACCGGCCAGAATCGCAAAGATCACCGCCACCGGGTGCAGACCAATGCGGTCGCCCACCAGCAAAGGCGTCAGCACCATGCCTTCCAGCGCTTGGCCGACCATGAACACCGCAACAATCCCGATCATCGGGTAAAGATCGCCGCCGAACTGGAACAACCCGGCAATCAATGCCGCGCCGATGCCGATCACGAAGCCCATGTACGGCACGATCGCCGCAAGGCCCGCGATCAGGCCGATCAACAGCCCCAGCTCGAGACCGACGATCATCAGTCCCGCCGCGTAGATCACACCCAGCGCCACCATCACCAGCAACTGACCGCGCACAAATGCCCCAAGCACTTCATGACATTCGCCCGCCAGCGACACGATGGTTGCTTCACGATCGCGCGGCAGCAGGCTGCGGATCTTGGCCATCATCACGTCCCAGTCGCGCAGCAGGTAAAAGCTCACCACCGGGATCAGCACCAGATTGGCCAGCCAGCCGATCAGCGCCAGGCTCGACGCCGTTGCCTGACTCAGCACCACACTGACAATGTCAGTGGTCTGACCCATGTGCTCGCTGATCGCCGCCTTGACCTTGTCGAACTTCCAGAAGCCATCCGACAGCCCAAGCTTCGCCTGCGCCCACGGCAACGCCGTGTGTTGCAACCAGTCGAGCATCTGCGGCGCCAGTTCGTACAAGCGCAGCAACTGTTTGGCGAGCATCGGCACCAGCACCAGCAACAGCGCCGTGACGATCAGGGTGAACAAGGCAAACACGGCGATCACGCCCCAGGTGCGCGACAGACCGAGCCGCTCCAGACGATCCACCAGCGGATCGAACAGATACGCCAGCAGCAACGCCACCAGAAACGGCGTGAGGATCGGATGCAACAACCATACAAACGCGCAAAGCAGGACTACCCCACCGAGCCAGAACCAACGCCGCGTATCGGCCATGTACCACTCCTGTTGCTTCTATATAAGGAAAGACTTACCAGCGAAACCGCAACGACGGGGCCGCCGGTGTCGGGGCCGGAGCCACAACGGGCGGAGCACCTGCTACTGCCGGCTGTGGCACCACCGGGGCTGGCGCTTCGGCGGGCAGTTCCTGCAACTTCGCCAGCGACAACTGCGCACGCATCTGATCGGCACTGCCATTGACCCGATAGACGATGCGATCGCCATCGACACTTTGCAGACGCACACCGAACGGTTCGAGTAACCGCAGCAGCGTGGCGTAATGCTCAAGATTCATGCCCTGCACTTCCAGGGTCTGCTGCCCCGACGCCCCGGGCTTGGCAACAAAGCGTGGCGCCAGGCGCTCGGCCACCGCCAGCATCACCGCATCGGCCACGGCGGCCTGATCGGCGCCCTGCACGCTGCCCGCTTCTTTTTGATCGCCCAGCCACAAGTGCCATTTGGCTTGCCACTGCCCGCCCTCTTCGCGCGCATGCACGGCCAGCAGGGCATCCGCGTTGTAGCGCTCCGAAGCACCGCGCAACGGCGCCGGATCGCTTCCTTCCAAAGCAGGCGCCGTGGCAACCAGTTGCTCACTCAGATCGGCCAGCGGCAAACGCAGCGGCAAACCACGGTGCTGAGCAGCCGTACGCAACGGCGCGGCCGCGGCCTGACCGTCACCGACCAGACTCGAACCTTCGGTGGAATCGTTCAGCCACCAGCTCAGAATCGAAGGTCGACTGGCGCCCCACAAGGACAACCCGGCACGGCGCAGGGCCTGTTCGGTGGTCGCCGGATCGAAGTCGACCTTCAGCACCTCCGGCGGCCCGGCATCAAAACCGAACTGGCTGATGATCTGCTGCGGATCTTTGCGAATCGCCGCCAGCCCTGGACTCTGCGGGGCTTTTGGGTCGCCGGTCAGGCGCAGGACCAGCGTATCCAGCGCAGCCTGAGTCGCGCGATCACGTTCTTCCGGTGCCTGGCCGTGGACCGGCTCACGTACTTGATAGAGGCCTTTGAGGTTTTCGGCATGACTCGCCAGGCTGACCACAGACAAACAGCCCACAAACAACAATTTACAAAAACGCATGGAAAATTCCCGTCGACAGGAGCGGCTGGAACAGGCCGCGTGAACCGGTTGAGCAAGGCTGTGACCCTCGGCCGTTGCAAAACATTCACACGGCGGCGGTAAGTTTTTGCACAGTGATAACGATAGACGGTTAATTGCCACATCTTATACAGGCACCCGTACGCCTCAATTGCAAAAAATTTCCGCCGATATGGCCCTGCCCGTCGGTGCGAGGATGGCCGCTGCCCCTCAAGCCTGATAAAATCGCGCGCCTTCGCAGACCGGCAACAGCCGGGCACCTCGAAACTCGCGTGAGGCCATCGCCCCCTCGATTTCGATGTTCCCGCTGAACTCGGTCGTTACCCCTGAATCCCCTCCCCTAAAGGCCTGGATCATGAGCAAGCAACCCTCCCTGAGCTACAAGGACGCCGGTGTAGACATCGACGCCGGTGAAGCATTGGTCGAACGCATCAAGAGCGTCGCCAAGCGCACTGCGCGCCCGGAAGTCATGGGCGGCCTGGGCGGTTTCGGCGCCCTCTGCGAAATCCCGGCCGGCTACAAGCAGCCTGTACTGGTTTCCGGCACCGACGGCGTCGGCACCAAGCTGCGTCTGGCGCTGAACCTGAACAAGCACGACAGCATCGGTATCGACCTGGTTGCGATGTGCGTGAACGACCTCGTCGTTTGCGGCGCTGAGCCACTGTTCTTCCTCGACTACTACGCCACCGGCAAACTCAACGTCGACACCGCTGCCCAGGTGGTTACCGGCATCGGCGCTGGCTGCGAACTGTCCGGCTGCTCGCTGGTCGGCGGCGAAACCGCTGAAATGCCAGGCATGTACGAAGGCGAAGACTACGACCTGGCCGGCTTCTGCGTCGGCGTCGTGGAAAAAGCCGAAATCATCGACGGCTCGAAAGTCGCCACCGGTGACACACTGATCGCGCTGCCATCGTCCGGCCCGCACTCCAACGGCTACTCGCTGATCCGCAAGATCATCGAGGTGTCCGGTGCCGACATCGAAACCATCCAGCTCGACGGCAAACCGCTGACCGACCTGCTGATGGCTCCGACCCGCATCTACGTGAAGCCACTGCTCAAGCTGATCAAAGACACCGGCGCGGTCAAAGCCATGGCCCACATCACCGGTGGCGGCCTGCTCGACAACATCCCGCGCGTTCTGCCAAAAGGCGCTCAGGCCGTGGTTGACGTTGCCAGCTGGACTCGCCCGGCCGTCTTCGACTGGCTGCAAGAGCAAGGCAACGTTGACGAGACCGAAATGCACCGCGTCCTGAACTGCGGCGTCGGCATGGTCATCTGCGTGGCTCAGGAGCACGTTGAAGTCGCCCTGAACACCCTGCGTGACGCTGGCGAGCAGCCTTGGGTCATCGGTCAGATCGCTGTAGCTGCCGAAGGCGCTGCTCAGGTCGAACTGAAGAACCTTAAGGCTCATTAATGTCCGCAACCTGTGATGTCGTGGTGCTGTTGTCCGGCACCGGCAGTAACTTGCAGGCCTTGATCGACAGCACGCGGACCGGCGACAGCCCGGTTCGCATCGCTGCGGTGATTTCCAACCGTGCCGACGCCTACGGCCTGCAACGCGCCAGTGACGCGGGTATCGCCACCCGCTCGCTGGATCACAAGGCATTCGAGGGTCGCGAGGCCTTCGACGCTGCCTTGATCGAACTGATCGACGAATTCAATCCGAAGCTCGTGGTGCTGGCCGGTTTCATGCGCATTCTCAGCGCTGATTTCGTTCGCCACTATCAGGGTCGCCTGCTCAATATCCATCCGTCGCTGCTGCCCAAATACAAAGGGTTACACACTCATCAGCGCGCGCTGGAGGCCGGCGATACGGAACACGGCTGCTCCGTACACTTCGTCACCGAGGAACTCGATGGCGGACCACTGGTCGTACAGGCAGTATTACCGGTAGAGTTGCACGACACGCCGCAGAGTCTGGCGCAGCGAGTGCATGTTCAGGAACACCTGATCTATCCGATGGCGGTACGCTGGTTTGCCGAAGGGCGACTGGCACTCGGTGAGCAAGGTGCTTTACTGGATGGCCAGTTACTCGCGGCCAGCGGCCACTTGATTCGACACTAGGAGATATTATGCGTCGCGCCCTGCTCTTCGCTTGCGCACTGCTCGCCCTGCCTTTTGCGCAGGCGGCAGACCTTCAACCGTTCTCCGCCAGCTACACCGCCGACTGGAAGCAGCTGCCCATGAGCGGCACTGCCGAACGCAGCCTGACCAAAGGTGCCAACGGCGTCTGGACGCTCAGTTTCAAGGCCTCGATGATGATCGCCAGCCTGACCGAACAAAGCACCCTGACCCTGGACAAGGACACCTTGCTGCCGCAGTCCTACCACTTCGAACGTGGCGGTCTGGGCAAAGCCAAGAAAGCTGATCTGGATTTCGACTGGAACAGCAAAATGGTCACCGGCACCGACCGTGGCGATGCGGTAAAAATCCCGCTGAACCGTGGCATGGTCGACAAGTCGACCTATCAATTGGCACTGCAGCATGACGTGGCTGCCGGCAAGAAGACCATGAGCTATCAAGTGGTCGATGACGGCGAAGTCGATACCTATGACTTCCGCGTGCTGGGTTCGGAAAAAGTCGAGACCAAGGCTGGCAAGATCGATGCGATCAAGGTCGAGCGCGTACGCGACCCGACACAAAGCAAGCGCATCACCGTCCTGTGGTTCGCCAAGGATTGGGATTACCTGCTGGTCCGCCTGCAACAAGTTGAAACCGACGGCAAGGAGTACAACATCATGCTCCAGGACGGTACGGTCAACGGCAAGGCAGTCAAAGGTAGCTGATCCGATGGATGTGAAAAGCCCCGCAGATGCGGGGCTTTTTATTGCCTGCGTTTAGCCCGAGTTTTTGTGTCACATTCACCCCCTCACCCCAGCCCTCTCCCGAGGGAGAGGGAGCCGACCGAGATGTCTGGCGCCATGAATCGACCTGAAAGATCGAGTCGATTATGGATTCACTAACGAACGCTCAAGTCAGCGTAATTCTCTAATTTCCCACGATCAGTCCCCTCTCCCTCTGGGCGGCCCGACGTTTCGGGAGGGTTAGGGTGAGGGGCTTTTCAGCCAAACCTCAAACCGAGAATCTGGCCACCATATTGTTCAAATCCACCGCCAACCGTGACAACTCCTGACTCGCCGCACTGGTCTGATTCGCCCCCGCCGACGTCTGCATGGCCAGATCGCGAATATTCATCAAATTGCGATCCACCTCCCGCGCCACCGCCGCCTGCTCCTCCGATGCACTGGCGATCACCAGGTTGCGCTCATTGATCAGCGTAAACGCCGAAGCGATCTCCTCCAGCGCAGTCCCGGCAGCCTTGGCCAGTTCCAGCGTCGAGCGCGCTCGAACATTGCTCTGCTGCATCGAACTGACCGCCGAATCCGTGCCTTGCTGGATCCCGCCAATCATCTGCTCTATTTCCTGTGTCGATTGCTGCGTGCGATGCGCCAGTGCCCGCACTTCGTCCGCCACCACCGCAAACCCGCGCCCGGCATCACCGGCGCGCGCGGCCTCAATTGCCGCGTTCAGCGCCAACAGGTTAGTCTGCTCGGCAATCGACCGAATCACGTCCAATACCTTGCTGATGCCATGAACCTTCTGTGCCAGGTCTTCCACCTGACTGGCATTGCTGGTCACATCCTCAGCCAGAAACTCAATCGACGACACCGTCTGCTGCACCTGCTCGCGGCCGTGCTGGGCAATCCGATCGGATTCACGCGAGGCCTCGGAGGTCGCCACCGCATTGCTGGCCACCTCCTCCACCGCTGCGGTCATCTGATTCACCGCCGTGGCCGCTTGCTCGATCTCCAGACTCTGTTGATGCAATCCGCGCGTGGCGTCTTCGGTGACGCAACTCAGCTCTTCCGAGGCCGAGGCCAGTTGGCTGGAAGACTCCGAGATCTGCCGGATCGTCTCACGCAGATTGTGCTGCATGCTTTTCAGCGCATGCAGCAGCCGCGCCGGTTCATCCTTGCCGGAGATCGTGATGTCGCCAGTCAGATCGCCGCCCGCTACCACTTCCGCGACACCTAGCGATTGCGCCAGCGGCAGCACGATGCTGCGGGTCAACAGCAGCGCCAGCCCGATGGTGATCAGTGCAGTGACAGCGATCATGACACCGACCCACACCCGCGAATTGATGAAAACCAGTCGTGCAGCCTCGGTCGCGAGATTCGCATTGTGCTTATTGAGCTCGACTAGTTCACGAAGGGTGACCGCCATGTCGTCGGCCAATGGACTCATCTCGCCATTGAGAATCGCAGCAGCCTCCTCGACTCGATCCTGAGCAGACAACTGCATCACCTGCGCTTGGAACTCCAGATACTTGTGCTCGGCGACTTTGAAGCGATCAAACAGCTTGCGCTCCTCGGGCAACACGATCAGCACGTCATAACGCTGCTGGGCTTCACTCAGCACACCGCGCAGCTCGTTGAGCTTGGCGACATTCTGCTGCAGCGCCTGCGGATCACGATTGAGCAGCAGGCGCATGGTCAGTGCGCGCAGGCGCAACATGTCCTGACTCATCTCGCCGACGGCCATCACGCTGGGCAGCCAGTTGTTGTCGACCTCATCAGACTGCGCGCGCATGTTCGACATTTGCAGCAGGGCGAACGCGCCGAGGGCAAATACCATCAGGGCCAACAGGCCAAAACCCAGTCCGGCGCGCGGGGCAATATTGAGACTACGAATACTCATTGCTCTGGTTCCTTCCAAAAGCGCTGCATCAACCCTGCAGCTGGTTGCTGTAGAAGGTATCGGCCCGGCGAGAATTTGCGTAAGACGAAAAAGTGATATCAAAAGGCCTTAATACTTCGAACGCTCGGCATTAACGATTCAGCGCGGTTTTGCCGGACTTGAACTCCGTTCGCGGCAAGATCGCCAAAAAGTTATCTCGCGCCACTTTGCGGGCAACGTCTCCCGGCAATGCGTCGAGGAATGGCCTGAAGCTATGCATTTCCTGACCAAGTTTGTTGAAACGCCCTACGACGTCTGAACCGAGCATGAAGCGCTCCGGGTATTTCTCCACCAGCGCCAGCCATTCCGGTCGCGGCTTGCCCTGTTCGTCCAGCAGATAGGGCGTGAGCATGCTCCACGACAAGTCGATAAACAGATTGGGGTAAGCCTCAAGCATGCGCGTGAGGGTGGGCAAGAGAAAATCCAGTTGCGTCTGGTGTCGATGAATCTCGGCGCTGGTACCGGCGTGGGCCCAGATGAACCGTGTGTGCGGGTGATTACGCAGCGGCTCCTCGATTTCCTTCAGGTACAGCGGATTCTTCTCACGCTTGGAGGTGATGTTGGAGTGCACCATCACCGGTAAATCGTTTTCCGCCGCCAGGTGATAAATCTTGGTCATGGCCTCATTGTTGGCGCGCGGCGTGTCGCCGGACGTCAGTGCCGTCAGGTCATCATGTCGGGTAAACACTTCACCAATGCCCTGCCACAACCCTGGATACAGATCGAGCATGCGTTGAATGTGCGCGGCGGAGTTTTTGTCGTTGGGGTTGAAGCCGGAAAGGAATGGATGAAAGTACGGACGCTGCTCAGGTGTCAATTTCTGTACGGCGTCGGCGACGATCACGTCGGTGGCGCTGTACCAATAGGCATCAGCGTCATCGCCGGCGTAATAACGCGGGCGCTTGGGTTCGTCTTCGTGCCACTTCTTCGCCACGGGAATGCCGGAAATCATCACGTGCTCGATGGAATTGTCTTTCATCGCCGTAAGCAATTTCGCCATGCCCGCGGTTTCCTGGAAAAAATCCACGTAGTGCAGGTGCGCGTCGCTGTAGGTGTATTCGCGGGCACTGGTGGTGCCGGCACACAGCAGAAGGCAGGCGAGACTTAAACGATACAGGGACACAATTAATCTCCGACAAGTAGGCATAGCCTAGACCCCGCCCTGATAACAAGGGTTCATCCCGCAGGAAAGTGGAACGCGTGCCGGTGGGAATGCTCTATAACTGCAAGGTCTTTTTTGATCGAACGACTTTTCCTACTGCCAGTGAGGTTCCCATGACCGTTACCGTCAATACCGTCTCCGCTGAAGGTTTTCGTCACACCGTACAAATCGATGACCACGAAATGTTTGCCGACGTACCGAAATCCGCCGGTGGCGAAGGCTCGGCACCTGAGCCGCACGACTACTTCGACGCCGCCCTCGGTGCCTGCAAAGCCCTGACCCTGAAGATGTACGCAAAAAAGAAAGACATCCCGCTGACCGGCGTCGGTGTCGAAGTGAAACGCGACAACAGTGAGGAGCAGAAAGGCAAATACGCCCTGCACGTCACCCTCACCCTCAAAGGCGTGTTGACCGATGCCCAGCGTGAAGAATTGCTGCGCGTCGCCGACCGCTGCCCGATCCACAAGCTGATGACCACCAGCGAAGTGGCCATCGAAACCCACGCCCCACAAGGCTTTGACAGCCAGTAATCACTACAGCGCCAGTGGCGGGTTATGCTTCTGGCATCACCCGCTCAGCCTGGAATGCACCATGGACACGCAACCTCTGATCATCCGCCCGCGCGCCGAAGACGTCGAAGGCCAGCCGATTCTGCGCCCGTTGCCGTCAGCCAAATGCCGTAGCGTCGGGCCTTTCGTGTTTTTTGATCACATGCTCGAAACCGTGTATCCGACCGGCAAAGGCATGAACATCCGACAGCACCCGCACATTGGTCTGTCGACCCTTACGTATCTGTTTGAAGGGCAGATCCAGCACAAGGACAGCCTCGGCTCCGATCAGGTGGTCAGCGCTGGCGATGTCAGTTGGATGACTGCCGGCAGCGCCATCGCTCATGTTGAACGCACACCTGAGCCGCTGTGGGAGCAGAGCTTCACGATGCACGGCCTGCAAATCTGGCTGGCTTCGCCCAAGGATCACGAGCAGGGCCCCGGACATTACAGCCATCACCCGGCAGCGACCTTGCCGGTCAGCGATAACCTCGGCGTGCAGATTCGCATGATTGCCGGGTCAGGCTTTTGCCTGGAATCACCGGTGCCGGTGCTTTCTCCTACGCTGTATGCCGAAGTGAAGATGCAGACGGCGACCACGCTGCTGATTCCGACGGAGCATGAGGAACGGGCGGTATATGTATTGAGCGGTGATGCGCAGTTGAATGGCGAAGCGATTGAACCGCACGCGCTGGTGGTGTTGCCGGCCGGGGAAGAGATGAGCCTGTTTGCCGACAGCGATTTACATGCAGTGATATTCGGCGGCGCGCCGCTGGACGGGCCTCGGCGGATCAACTGGAATTTTGTGGCGAGTGATCCGGCGGCAATTGATGAGGCGCGGCGCAAGTGGGCGGCCGGGGATTGGCCGACGGTGCCGGGGGAAGTTGAGCGGATTGAATTGCCTTAGTTCTGTGTCGCCTGTGAGTCAGTCATCGCTGGCAAGCCAGCTCCCACAGGTTTTCGCGTCGAGAAGATATTCTGCAAACGACTCGAAAACTGTGGGAGCTGGCTTGCCAGCGACGGGGCCCTGTCAGGCATCACAAAAGTGAGTGATGTCACCAGAATCAGCCCTTGAACACTTCATCCAGCAAATCATGCATCGACTTGAAAGCGCGCTTGGCAGTCTTCGCGTCGTACATCATCTTGCCCGGCACATTCGCATGCGGATCAGTGAACGAATGCACCGCACCGCCGTAGCTCAGCAACTGCCAATCGACGTTCGCTGCGTTCATCTCATCTTCAAACGCCGGCAACTGCTCTTTCGGCACCAACGGATCGGAAGCGCCGTGCAGCACCAGCACCGAGCCTTTGATGTTTTTCGCATCGGCCGGGTTCGGCGAATCCAGTGTGCCGTGGAACGACACCGCCGCTTTCACCGCCGCGCCAGTGCGCGCCAGATCCAGCGCACAGCAACCGCCAAAGCAGAAACCGAACACCGCCAGTTTCGAGGTATCGACTGCCGCCTCACCCTGCTTCTGCAACTGCTCGAAAGCCGCCTGCATACGCTTGCGCAGCAATGCGCGGTCATCCTTCAGCGGCATCATCGCCGCACCGGCCTGATCAGCGTTCTGCGGACGCACAGCCTGGCCGTAAACGTCAGCGATCAACACCACATACCCCTTGGCCGCCACCGATTTGGCGATCTCCTCGGCACCGGCGCTGACGCCCATCCAGTTCGGCGCCATCAACAGACCCGGGCGCGAGTGTTTATGCTCGGCGTCGAACGCCAGACGACCTTCATACGGCTGGCCATCAATCTGATAGACCACGGAACGTACAGTGACTTGGCTCATTTCTGACTCCTGATTTGTTAAACACCAGAATGAAAAAACCCGCCGAAGCGGGTTTTTCCTACAACGTGATCAAACCGACAGTTCAACCAGCAGCTTGTTCAGGCGGCGCACATAAGCGGCCGGATCTTTCAAGCTGTCGCCAGCCGCGAGGGCTGCCTGATCGAAGAGGATGTGCGACAGGTCGCCAAAACGCTCTTCGCTCTGCTCGCCATCGAGTTTCTCGATCAGCGGGTGGCTCGGGTTGAATTCGAAGATCGGCTTCGAATCCGGCACCTTCTGACCGCTGGCTTCGAGGATCTGACGCATTTGCAGACCCAGGTCCTGCTCGCCGATGGCCAGAATGGCCGGCGAATCGGTCAGACGATGGGAAACGCGCACTTCAGCCACGGAATCGCCCAGCGCGGTTTTCAGACGCTCGACCAGACCTTCTTTGGATTTCGCGACTTCTTCTGCGGCTTTCTTGTCCTCTTCCGAGTCCAGGTTGCCCAGATCGAGGTCACCGCGTGCCACGTCGACAAAAGTCTTGCCGTCGAACTCGCTGAGGTAGCTCATCAGCCACTCGTCGATGCGGTCGGTCAGCAGCAGCACTTCGATGCCTTTCTTGCGGAAGACTTCCAGGTGCTGGAAGTGCTTGACCTGCGCGTAGGTTTCGCCGGTGAGGTAGTAGATCTTGTCCTGACCTTCCTTGGCGCGTGCCAGGTAGTC
>NZ_JBIUVJ010000043.1:44486-45947 GCF_044742875.1 Pseudomonas sp. NPDC087817 | reverse complement strand
CGAAAAGCGCCCCGCCCCGGCATTCCTGTCGGGGCGGGGCTTTTTTGCCCATACCGTGTTCGGCGCTGGTCGCAAACGCCACTCGGTCATGGCTATTTGGGAGATACAAAATGAACGATTTTACTCTGAATGCTGAAGTGCGTTCCGACCTGGGGAAAGGTGCGAGCCGCCGCCTGCGTCGTCTCGCCGCTCTGGTTCCAGCTGTTGTTTACGGTGGCGACAAAGCCCCTGAATCCATCAGCATGCTGGCCAAAGAAGTTGCCAAACTGCTCGAAAACGATGCTGCTTACAGCCACGTTATCGAACTGAACGTTGGCGGCACCAAGCAGAACGTCATCATCAAAGCTCTGCAACGTCACCCATCTAAAGGCCACGTGCTGCACGCTGACTTCGTACGCGTTGTAGCCGGTCAGAAACTGACCGCTATCGTGCCAGTTCACTTCGTCGGTGAAGAAGCTCCGATCAAGAAAGGCGGCGAAATCTCGCACGTCCTGAACGAAATCGAAGTGACCTGCCTGCCGAAAGATCTGCCTGAGTTCATCGAAGTCGACCTGTCGGCTCTGGAAATCGGCGCGATCGTTCACCTGTCCGACCTCAAAGCCCCTAAAGGCGTTGAGTTCGTTGCACTGGCTCACGGCGACGACAAAGCTGTTGCAAACGTACACGCTCCACGCGTTGCTCCAGAAGCTGAAGAAGGCGCTGCAGAGTAATTCACTCTGTATTGCCGGAGCTTGAGGAAACATCGCGGACCGAAACGTAGCGAGAAAGCGGGCGAGAACGCGGCGTTTACTCTTGAGTAAATGAAGTTTTTCGTCCACTTTCGCCGCACTCACTGACGGCGATGTTATCCACAACTCCAAAGGAAGGGCCCCTATCGTGACTGCCATCAAACTGATCGTTGGCCTGGGAAATCCAGGCGCCGAATACGACCAGACCCGGCATAACGCAGGGGCCCTTTTTGTTGAGCGCATCGCAGCTGCACAAGGTGTCAACCTTGTCGCCGATCGCAAATATTTCGGCCTGACCGGGCGCTACTCGCATCAAGGTCAGGATGTTCGTCTGCTGATTCCCACCACCTACATGAACCGCAGCGGCCAGGCCGTGGCGGCACTCGCCGGATTCTTCCGCATCAAGCCAGAAGAAATCCTGGTGGCGCATGACGAACTCGATCTGCCTCCGGGCGTCGCCAAGCTCAAGCAGGGCGGCGGCCATGGCGGTCACAACGGGTTGCGCGACATCATTGCGCAACTGGGCAATCAGAATACGTTCTACCGTCTGCGGCTTGGCATCGGCCACCCGGGCGTCGCCAGTATGGTTTCAAATTTCGTCCTGGGTCGTGCGCCACGCGCCGAACAGGAAAAACTCGATGCCAGCAGCGACGTTGCCCTCGGCGTGCTGCCGGATCTCCTCGCCGGTGACTGGACCCGTGCGATGAACTACCTGCCCAGCCCGAAGGCCTGA